>JAYVYB010000178.1:0-8132 GCA_043784625.1 Methylovirgula sp. | reverse complement strand
CACACGTTGTTGGCCGACGACCTAAATACCCCTTCACGATTTTCTTGCTCCGAATCACCTGCTCGGCTAGGCGTTTGCAATGGTAAAACCCGTCGACCCGCCAGAACCCGAACAACCTGCCAACCTCATACCGCTACGCGAGGCGCTGGAAGAGCGTTATCTGGCATATGCCCTTTCCACCATCATGCACCGCGCCCTGCCGGACGCACGCGATGGCTTGAAGCCCGTCCATCGCCGTATTTTGTACGGCATGCACATTTTAAAGCTTGATCCGGGTGCCGCCTTCAAAAAAAGCGCAAAAATTGTCGGTGACGTGATGGGCTCGTTCCATCCGCATGGTGATCAGGCGATTTATGATGCGCTCGTGCGTCTGGCGCAGGATTTTTCGTCGCGCTACCCCTTGGTAGACGGGCAGGGCAACTTCGGCAACATCGATGGCGATAGCGCTGCTGCCTACCGCTACACTGAAGCGCGGATGACCAATGTTGCCGGTCTGATTCTGGAAGGCCTGGAAGAGGATGCCGTTGATTTTAGGGATAACTATTCCGCTGATACTAAGGAGCCGGTGGTTCTTCCGGCCTGTTTCCCAAATCTGCTCGCCAACGGGTCTCAGGGCATTGCCGTGGGCATGGCAACCTCTATCCCGCCGCACAACGTCGCCGAATTATGCGACGCGTCGCTGTATTTGATTGAAAATCCGCAGGCCAGTTCTGACGATCTGCTGAATTTTGTTCAAGGCCCGGATTTTCCAACCGGCGGCATTATTGTCGAGAGTAAAGAGTCAATCGCCGAAACCTACCGCACCGGGCGCGGCGGCTTTCGCAATCGCGCGCGCTGGATCAAAGAGGACACCGGACGCGGCAATTGGGTGGTGGTGGTCACCGAAATTCCGTACTTGGTGCAAAAGTCGCGTTTGATCGAAAAAATTGCTGACCTGCTGAACGAGAAAAAACTGCCGTTGCTCGCCGATGTGCGGGACGAATCGTCGGAAGACGTGCGCATTGTGCTTGAGCCGCGCAGCCGCACAGTTGATCCCGTTGTGCTCATGGAAAGCCTGTTTAAACAGAGCGAGCTCGAAAACCGCATTCCGATGAACATGAACGTTCTCGTAGACGGTGTTGTTCCGCGCGTGGTCAACCTGCCTGAAGCCTTGCGCCAATGGCTCGACCACCGCCGCGATGTTTTGCAACGCCGGTCGCGCAACCGCCTAAAGCAGATCGAGCACCGGCTCGAGCTCGTTTCCGGCATGTTGGTGGTTTTTCTCAACCTTGATGAGGTTATCCGCATCATCCGCGAGGAGGATGAGCCGAAGGATGTGTTAAAAACCACATTCAAGCTTTCTGATCTTCAGGCGAACTATGTGCTTGATACGCGCCTGCGTTCCTTGCGCCGTCTGGAAGAGATGGAACTTCGCGGCGAATTTGACAAATTAACCGAAGAAAAAAATGCCATCGAAAAATTGCTCGCCGACGAAGGTGCGCAATGGAAAATGATCAAGGTCGAAATCCGCGATGTTCGCAATAAATTCAGCCCTGATACGCCGCTCGGCAAGCGCCGAACCACCTTTGGCGGAATTCCCGAGGCGCAGGACATCGATATCAGCGAAATGCTGGTGGAACGCGAACCGCTCACCGTTGTCGTATCTAAAAAAGGCTGGATTCGCGCGCTGAAAGGCCATGTGGTTGATCTTTCCACAGTGCAGTTCAAAGGCGATGATGCGCTAAAGTCATCTTTCTTTTGCGAAACGATCTCCAAAATTCTGGTGCTCGCCACAAACGGCAAAATCTTCACTCTGGAAGCCTCCAAATTGCCGGGTGGGCGCAGTCAGGGCGAACCTATACGCTTGATGGCGGACATCGATGAAGGTGCCGACATCGCGCTGGTTTTGCCATTCAAGGCTGGCGAAAAAATCATCGTCGCGTCAACGGATGCGCGCGGATTCGTTGTGTTGCAGGACGAACTGATCGCCAATACCCGTAAGGGCAAGGCTTTGCTCACCATTGACGCGCCGGCAACTGCCGCGTTTATAGTATCGGCGAGCGGCGATCACGTTGCGACCATTGGTGAAAACCGCAAGCTGCTGGTGTTTCCGCTGTCACAAATGCCGGAAATGGCGCGAGGCAAGGGTGTGCGCCTGCAAAAATACAAAGACGGCGCACTTTCGGACATTAAGACATTTGTTCTGGCCGACGGCCTGACGTGGCGTGACACATCCGGCCGCACATGGACCGTCTCCGCAACAGACTTGAAAGAATGGATTGGAAACCGGGCCGAGGCAGGCCGCCTGCCGCCAAAGGGCTTCCCGAAAAACAACAAATTCGACTAGATACAGCGATCCATCCGGCACGGTGGCGGATAGGACTTCAGGTTCACCGCTAAGGCGGTTCTCGCGTCTCTTGCTCAAAAACCGCACTCGGAAGGCTGCAATTATCGCGTGCAGTTCTGCAAATAATCGATTAAATGTATTGATGCTTGCCAAATGCACCGAAAAGCGAAGATAACGCCGGAATGGCGCAAATACTCAGGACGACAGACTCAGCGCACGCGCCGCCCAAAGCATAGATTATGTATTCACTGCCACTAATTTATGCAAATTTTGTACACTTCTGTATATATAAATATTATTATTGTATTTTCACCTTGATTTTGAATTTGAAATTTGTCTTATTAAATCATATCAATATGTATAGCCTGAATACTTACGAATTACGTGTGTCATAATTCTGTAACTTTAGTCTAACGTGTTCGCACAACTGTGGTTTTCATGCAACAGGTCTAGACAAAGCCACAATCTGCACATGATCTGGCCAAATCCTCGTTGACGCATCGCGAACGAAAATTGCATATGGTTCGCGTGGAAACATATTCGTCGATTCCGTTTTAATTGGCATTTCCTTAAAATAAATGGTGCGGTGGGTTTTTGCTGCACTCAAAATCTTAAAACCGTATGGTTCTAAAAGGGGCTTACATGAAGACTTTATTTTCAATCCTGACCGCTTCAGCGGCTGGTTTTATGGCCATCGGCGCTGCCAGCGCTGCTGACTTGCCTTCAAAGAAGGCAGCACCTGCTCAATACGTAAAAATCTGCGACGCTTTTGGTGCAGGCTTCTTTTACATTCCGGGCACAGACACCTGCTTGAAAGTCGGCGGTAAGGTTCGCGCTGAATATCGTCTGCGCACTCACCCGTTGATTGTTGACACCGAGACAACATTCCGCATCCGCGGTTATATCAACCTCGATGCGCGCACCAAGACCTCCTACGGCGATCTGCGCACCTTCATCGAGCTGCGCGCCACTGAAGACACCCCCCCGAATACCGGCGCCGTCAACTCCGGTGTGACTTTGACCAACGCGTACATTCAGTGGGCCGGTATTACTGCAGGTCGTCGTCAGAACTCGTTCTTCGACTTCTACACACAGGAATACGAATTCCTCGCAGCGTCGGCAGTGTCTTCTCAGTTTGCTGACGTGTTGGCTTACACCGCGACTTTTGGCGGCGGCTTTTCGGCTACGTTGTCTCTTGAAAATCCGACTTTCCGCGAGCAGGGCAATAACGGCACGGCCACACTCGGTACCATCGCAACCGGAGCTGCCGTTGGTAAAATCGGCTACAATGCAAACGGCGAACGCGCTCCGGATGTGATTGCGGCTCTGCGTGCAGAAGGCACGTGGGGTTCGGCACAGTTGTCGGCCGCTTATCATCAGGTTAACGCACTTGTCGGTACGACCAACATTACTAAGGCTGGCTATGGGGTTCAGGCTGGCGTGAAGATCAACCTTCCAATGCTCGCAGCTGGCGACTCGTTCGTCTTGCAGGGTGCATATGGCAGGGGCGCAACCGAATACGTAAACTCGGACAACTTCGTCAGCGTCTGGGGTAAAGCCGGTCACGTGACTGTTGGCGATCAGACAGCTATCGCTACTAGCGGTTCGACACTCGGCCTCGTTTCTTCCTACGTTGTGTTCGCTGGTTTGCAGCACTATTGGACTTCAACAGTTTATCAATCAGTCTACGCTGACTACTATTCTGTGAAGAACCCAAGCCGGCTTGCATTGGGTGCGTCACCGTTCCTAGATCAGAAGGCATTCCAAGTTGGTACCCGTTTGGCATGGACGCCGGTTAAGGGCCTGACAATTGGACCGGAGGTTCTCTACGAAAACGTCAAGTCTAAGACTGCTGGCAATTCAACTACTGCGCCTGCAGCCGGTCGCGCCTCTGCTAACGATCTTCGCTTCAACCTGCGCCTTGAGCGTTCTTTCTAATATCAATTAAATTTAAAGCCCCGGCCTTGCGGACGGGGCTTTTTTTTGTGAAAAATGCGCATTAGAAATTGTAATTTTCGCCCGGCATCGCTGGCGCGGCCGGCTAACTCTTGCGTTCCAAATCTACTGGTTACAAATCAGGCGTGGTCAACCAAGTGCCATGCGCCATTTTGCAGGCGTTGCTGCGGATGGAAGCGGGCCTTATAGGCCATTTTGCGAGATCCCTCAATCCAATATCCCAAATAGAGATAAGGCAGATTAAGCCTGCGCGTGCGCTCGATATGGTCGAGGATCATATGCGTGCCTAGCGAGCGAGTGTCCTCTGCCGGGTCATAAAACGAATAGACCATCGATAGCCCGTCACTCAAAACATCGGTCAGACAAACCCCCATCAGCCGTTTGGTATCGCTCTGGCGATATTCGACCACGCGGCTCTCAACATGAGTATCTTCCAGCATCGTGATGAAATCTGAATAGCCCATGTCAATCATACCGCCATCGTGATGCCGGGCATTGAGATAGGTCTGAAACAGGTCGTAGAGCTCATCATTGGCAATAGACTGTTTGCCCTCAACCACCAGATCCGAGTTGCGTTCCTGCACCCGCCTAAAGCTGCGCGACGGCACAAAGCTTTTCGCCAGCACTCTCACAGAGACGCAGGCGCGGCAATGCTCGCAAGCCGGCCGATAAGCTATCGTTTGAGATCGCCGGAATCCTGCATGGGTCAGCGAATTGTTCAGCGCCTTGGCATTCATACCAATGAGGTGGGTGAACACTTTTCTTTCTTCGCGCTCAGGCAAATAGGGGCAGGGCGAGGCTGCTGTCAGGTAGAACTGGGGCCCGTCTCGCATCTCTTTACTCAAATCGAAGCCCCTCTATCCGCCAGCGCGCGTTCATCTAGCTACAAACGGATGCGCCGTCGAATCGCGCGAATGTCCTCAATATAGGACATAAATCACTGCCGCCGTAACAGCGTTCGGTTCAGGAAATTAACCTCCGCGACACCGAACAAGATCTTACTAATTCGATCTGCGCATTACAATAACGCCAGACAACATATCATGCAGACAGCGTTTGTCTTGCGCCACCAGTGATATCAAAAATACAAAAGGGAACGTCCAGCTCGCATAAAATAGCACCGCGTGCAAGGCGGCGAGCAGAAAGCTCACTGTCGAGCCGTCTTGTATCTGCCGCACCTCCAAATCCATCAAGTTCATGCCCCAGGTGGCGCGGCTGGGCCCCGAAATAGTGAAACCATTGTAGAGCAGGCCAACTGCCGGAACCACAAACGGGAACAGCAGCCAAGCCAGCCCGAGCGTCACGATCCCGGCCAGGAACAACACAAAATAGGCAAGCGCTGCAAAGAAGCCGACAACGCACAGGTCAAAGCACACCGCGAATATGCGACGCGAGCGGACGCCGGCGAAATGATCTGCTGTAAGTCTAAGGCTGGAAGAATTGGTGTAATTGGTCATGTTTAACCCTCTGCGGCGGATATGGTGGCGGGTTGTGCCGCGAACAAGGGCAATCTCGAAATTATCGCATCTGCCGTCTTGGAATATCCGGCGCATTGGCAAGGCCGTGCGGGCGCAAAACCAACGCAAGGGTGAGCAAGCTGAAAATAACCAGATCGCGATAATCAATCAAGAAATAGGCCGACCAGAGCGTTTCGATTGCTGCAACCAACAGCCCGCCGCAGAGCGCGCCGGGGATTGAACCAATGCCGCCCAATATGGCAGCAACCAGCGCCTTCAGGCCCAGCGTGGTCGAGGCACCAAAGCCAAGGCCACCAAAATACAACGTCAGGCAAGCGCCCGCCAATCCGGCACAACCACACGCCAGCGTAAACGTCGCCAAAAACAAGGTTTGCGGATTGATGCCAAACAGCTCGGCGGCAAGCGGGTCATCTGAATAAGCCCGCCAGTTTTTGCCAAATTGGCTGCTCTTCATCAGGACTAAAACCCCAATAGCAGCCAGAAAGCCGATAAGCGAAACCAAAATGGTAACGGGCGAAAGGGTGACTACGAAATCTGCGGCCCGCGCCACGGCTATCGGCGTATGAAACAACGGAGCGCTCCAGCGCTGCTCGTTGCCTTGGGTCAGGCGCAAATATTCCTGCAAAAATACGGCCAATCCGATGCTGCCGACCAAGGCCTGCTGGCCATTTCCCCGGCTGAGCGGGAGAAACACCAATCGGCTGAGCACGGCGCCATGCAAGCCGGAGGCATAAAGCGCCGCCGCGATGGCAAGTGCCGCTTGAAGCAATGGCCATGCGGTTGAAAGGCTAAGCAGAACGATTACGGTAGCATAACTGCCCAAACCCGCCATCTCGCCAAATGCCAGATTGATGCGGCCAATAAGACCATAAATCAGTGAATATGAGATGGCGAGCAGGCCATATATCGCCGCCAGCGGTAAAGCGTTTAGCAAATGTTGTAGCGCGTAAGCGAGCGGAAAGCTAAGAGCTGGCGCACCGCTCTGCCCGGCCACTATTTGCGGGTCTTCGAGGCTTGCAACGCGAGACTTGAGCCAAAACCGTTGCAACATAAAAAGCTGAACATCCGAAAGAGCGGTGGTGTCTCGCGACACGTTCACCAATCTATCCGCAGGGCTGAACCCGGTTTTGGTTTCAAACTCACATTTAAGCGCGCCATTGTGCTCCACGCCTGCGCTGTCTTTGCTGCGGTAAGCAATGTCGACGCTGTAAATTTCGCTGTTCCGATTGGCCTCCCCCGCTTGGGACAGAATTTCAATATGATTGCTTTGCGGCTCCAACGCCGGAATCGCTATGCGGCACATGCGGGCCATATCGCTGTCAAGCGGGGCTTGGCAGGCGCTCAGCAGACAGGCAAGGGCAAAAAGGCCAAAGAATTTCCACATCATGCAAAGTGTAGTTTCTTATCGCGCCATTGAGGAGTAAAAGTTTTTTGATCGCGCCGGAGCCTCCCATGCACGCCCAAAACCTCGCCTATTCTGACGATCTTATCCGCAACATTTTTGCTTCGGTTCGCCGCATCGCCGTGGTTGGAGCATCAAATAATCCCGCGCGGGCAAGTTTCGGCGTTCTTAATTTTCTTGCAGGCCAAGGTTACACCATGTTGGCGGTTAATCCGGGTCTTGCAGGCGGCATAATTGGTTCCGCCCCGGTATATGCCAAGCTCGCAGACGTGCCGGCACCCATTGATATGGTTGATATTTTTCGCAATTCGGATGCTGCCGGAGACGTGGTTGATGAATGCCTCGCACTTCCGGTTCTGCCGAAAGTTATCTGGATGCAGCTTGAAATCATTAATCAAGCCGCAGCCGAACGGGCGCAAGCGCGGGGCATTACGGTTATTATGGACAGATGCCCGCATATTGAGATTGCGCGGCTAGGTTTGCCACGCATCGCGTGATTTAAAAATGCCGCGTTATTTTGGCCAGGTCGCGCCGTGTGCGTTGAGATAAACCGCATAAAGCGACGTTGTTCCGCAAATATACATCCGGTTTCTCTTGATGCCGCCAAATGTGAGATTGGCGACAACCTCCGGGATCCTAATCTTTCCAATCAAAACGCCGTCCGGCGCATAGCAATGAATGCCGTCGCCTGCCGAGCTCCACAAATTGCCATTGGTATCAAAGCGGAAACCATCGAAGCAGCCAACCGTGCAATCGGCGAAAAGCTTGGCTTTATCCAAGCTTTTGCCATCTTTGCTGACGTTGGCAACGCGAATGTGTTTGGGGCCGTTTTCGACGTGGCTAAATCCGGTATCGGCAATGTAAAGCTGCTTCTCATCAACTGAAAATGCCAATCCGTTTGGCTTTACAAAATCAGTTGCCACTGCGCTCAGGTCATTGGTGGCGGGGTCATAACGGTAAACATATGAGC
>JAYVYB010000177.1:0-14369 GCA_043784625.1 Methylovirgula sp. | reverse complement strand
CGCCGCCACCCGTGAAATCAGCCGCATTATGGCTGAAGAAGCTGTCGCCGTCGGCGTTAATTGGTCGTTTACCCCCGTTATCGACATCAATCACGCCTGGCGCAGCGCCATCGTCGGCACAAGGGGCTTTGGCTCGGATATTGCCACCATCGAAGCGCAGGCAATGACCCAGATTGAGGTGTTTCAAGCGCACGGCGTCGCGGCAACGGTTAAACATTGGCCGGGGGAGGGCTATGATGACCGCGACCAGCACCTTGTCACCACGGTAAATCCGCTGTCGATGCCGGAGTGGGAGGACACCTATGGCCGGCTTTATCTCCGCGCCATCGCCGATGGTGTTTTGTCGATCATGTCGGCCCATATCGCGTTGCCAAGCTTCATCCGCAGTGAGGCGCCCGGCGCAACGCTGGAGGCCTTCCGCCCCGCGTCCCTCAGCCACGATCTGAACATCAAGCTTCTACGCGAAAAACTCGGCTTCAATGGCCTCATCGTTTCCGATGCCACGCCGATGGGCGGCTTTGGCGCATGGTGCAAGCGTGAAGAAGCTGTGGTCCAGTGCCTCACCAGCGGCTGCGATATCATTTTATTTTCCGATACTCCGGCGCAGGATATGGCGTGGGTTAAAGCGGCGCTTGGCTCCGGAGCGCTCACCCACGCCCGGCTGGACGATGCCGTCACCCGTATCCTCGGGCTCAAGGCCGCGCTCGGTTTGCACAAAACCAAGCCAAAGGCCCACACTGCCTTTGCCACGCCCGTAAATGTCGCAGCTGCACAGAAAATCACCCGGCGCGCGCCAACTCTGGTCAAGGATACGCAAAACCTGCTACCGCTCTCCCCCGCGCGTCACAAGCGCGTGTTGGTGTTCACCACCGGCATTGTCGAGCCGTTTATGCCGCAACCAGCCGGGCTGGCGCTGATTGACATGCTGCGGAACGAAGGTTTCGAAGTGACGCTCCACACTCCCGAAACTGAAATTTCGCGGCAGCACTTTGACGTCATTCTCTATCTTTTTGCCGAGGAAACCCTGCTCACCCGCAGCCGGATTTTTATCGACTGGATGACGCTGACCGGAACTTTCTTCAAAGCCATGAAGCGCTATTGGCACGATATTCCCTGTGCGATGATTTCATTCGGCTACCCCTATTATCTCTATGACGCGCCGCGCATTCCCACCTATATCAACGCCTATTCAACGTTGGATTCTGTCCAGGCCGCCACGCTCGAATGCCTGATGGGCCGCGCCGCGTGGAACACCCATTCCCCTGTCGACCCGTTCTGTGGGCAAGAAGACGCAAAATATTGAAAGATATCCTTTGAATATGAAAACCTATCCCCGTATTCTCACCATCGCCGGCTCCGATTCAGGCGGAGGTGCCGGCATTCAGGCCGACCTTAAAACCTTCGCTGCACTTGGCACCTTTGGCATGACCGCCATCACCGCCATCACAGCGCAAAATACCCGTGGCGTCACCGCCATTCAGGGCCTTTCGCCCGAAATTATCGGCGCGCAAATAGATGCTGTGTTTGACGATATTGGCGTTGATGCGGTGAAAATCGGCATGTTACACGCGCCGCAAATCGTCAAGATTGTGGCTGACCGCCTGCGCAAATATCGCCCGAAAACCGTCATTCTTGACCCCGTTATGGTGGCCACCAGCGGCGCGAAACTGATCGAAGATGAGACCATTTCTGTGCTGATGAAGGAGCTGTTTCCGCTGGCCGATCTGGTCACGCCAAATCTCGTTGAATTGGTGATTCTGAGCGGCGGCGCAGCAATCACATCGCCCGATCAAATGGAAACTGCGGCGCGCAAGCTGCTCAAAACCGGCTGCAAGGCTGTGTTGGCCAAGGGCGGCCATTTGAGCGGTGACAGTCTCACCGATATTTTTGTTTCAAATAGCGAAACCCGCCATATGCAATCCCCACGCATTGAAACCCATAATTTGCATGGCACCGGTTGCACATTGTCGTCCGCCATTGCCGCCTATTGCGGGCTTGGCGAGACTTTGAGCGACGCCATCACCCATGCCCGCAGCTTTATTCGCGAAGCAATCGCGCATGGTACCGATGTGAAAACCGGCCACGGCCACGGCCCGTTGAATCACGGCTGGGGGCCATTAGTGATGAGGAAGATATCATAGATAGTTGCGGTGTTTAACAGACACGCGCGCTTCCGTTATGGTGAGGATGCCGCGTGTGAGCCCTTCTCCCGCGCGCGGGAGAAGGTGCCGAAGGCCGGATGAGGGCAAGATAGCAGCCCCCTACCCCCGCACTACTTTCCTCAAACCCCACGCCATCACAAAAGCCACAATCAAGCTTGGCAGGCTCGCGCCCCATGCCGCGCCAAAATCAGCAACCGGTTTCAAAAGCTCCGGCGGCACAAATCCGGTGATGTTATGCAAGCTGGAAAATCCGCCCAGCGCTTCGTACAGCACCACGCCGATCACCCATGCAACCGCCCCACCCCACATCACCGGCTTGGCCGTGTCGCTTGCCGCACCGCTGAAATGCGCCAAAACCACGCCAAACAGCGGCACGAAAACCGCGCCGATCAGGTAAAGAAAATCGACATATTTGGTCTGAAAATCTGCGAAATTATCCACCTTGACGATGATCGCCAATGCTGTGGCAAATACCGCCAGTATCGGCCCCAGCGCCCGCACCGGAAGTTGCGGCGCAAGGCTGTGGCCGGAAACCGAGGCCGAATACAAATCCGAATAACCATTGTCCATTTCGTCGACCAAGATCAGCATCAGCGCGCCAAAACCCAGCGGCAACAGAGCAATGCCCGCCATCATATCCGCGCCGTTCAGCACACTCAAAACCACCCCGAGCGCAAAACACCAGCCGTTTGCCACCGCATAACCCAGCGTCGAGCCCGCAAAGGCGCGCGCCGGAGAGCGGCCGAAGCGCGTATAATCGGCAATCAGCGGCAGCCAGGAAATCGGCAAGGCAATCACCAAATCCACGCCCGCCGCAAAGCTCATCGAGCCATCGCCAGCCTTGTCAAACAAGCCCGCCCAACCGGTCGCATTGCCCTTCAAAACCAGCTGCACGGTAAGCCAAACCAGCGCCAGCAGCATCAAACTCAGCCCGATACCGCGAATGAATTTGCGCACAAAACCGGTCATCGCCAAACTCAGCAGCGCCACCAACAGCGCCCCAACACCTAAGGTTAACACTAGGGGGGAGATCTCGTAGCCCTGCCCCTTTAACACCAGCGCCAAACCATCGCGCATGATGATAATTTCAAACAGCGCCCAGCCGATCAGCTGCAAAATGTTCAGTAAAATCGGCAAAAACGCCAGTTTGCTGCCAAGGCTTTGCCAGATTAATCCGGCGCTGGACAGACCGGTTTTCGCGCCAAGGTAGCCCACAGCGCCCAGCAACAGCGCCCCGAACAAAGTTCCGGCGGCAATGGCAGCAAAAGCCTGCCCCATACTCAGCGCCGGAAGCAGCGCCGCCCCCGCCAACATCACCAAAAGGCCGACACCGAGGCTGCCCCACAAAGCGGCAAAGTCGGCAAAATCCAGCGCGCGGTCATTCGCCGCCACCGGGGTCAAAGATTGATTATTCAACATGTGCTTGTCCCATAGGTTTGGGAGTCTTTAGGCACAGGAAATCGTTGTGTGAACGCTTCCCTCCGCTGGCATGACCCAGATCAGGTTCGCGGGTTTAAAACGTTTGGTGTAAACCTTGCGCTTATTCTCAGCCGATGTGGCACCCCGAGCGACGCGGACATTTTCACTTGCGCCCGGCAATGTCAAGCAGACGGGAGGCAACACTTGGCTTTTCCACTCTATGGAACACTGTCGGCTTGAGAGCGGCGCGGCGCGGGTGTATCACCAATGTCCAAACATCAAGCCCGCGAGATACCAATGCAAAATTTAGTCGACCTGTATGGCCTTAAAATCGAAAAAGTTCTGGTTGATTTTGTCGAGCAAGAGGTTCTTCCCGGCACAGGCCTGAACAGCGCCGACTATTGGCGCAATTTTGGCAATTTTATTGCCACGCTCGCCCCTAAAAACCGCGCTCTCTTAGCCACGCGCGATGATATACAGGCCAAAATAGATACTTTTGAGCGCGAAAATCGTGGCAAGTTACGCTCTTATGCCGCTCAAATCGCCTTCCTGAAGCAGATCGGCTATCTGGTGACAGAGGGCGCGCCCTTCGCAATTGAAACCACCAATACCGATCCGGAAATCGCCCTTGTTGGCGGGCCGCAGCTCGTGGTTCCGGTGATGAATGCCCGCTACGCGCTCAATGCCGCCAATGCCCGTTGGGGCTCGCTCTATGATGCATTGTACGGCACAGATGCCATTCCCGGCGCGGTAAAACCGGGATATGACGCGGCACGCGGGGCGCAGGTTGTGGCATGGGCCAAGGCGTTTCTTGACCGCGTGGCGCCGCTGGTTTCAGGCTCTCATGCGCACGCTACCGGCTACAGCATCATCGATGACAAACTGGTAATTTCAACGGCCTCTGGCCAAACATCTCTCAAGCACCCTGATACTCTTGCCGGATGGCTTGGAGCCCCCGGCCAACCCACCTCCGTCTTGCTGCGCCACAACGGGTTGCACATCGAAATCATCATTGATTCCAACCACATGATCGGCAAGAATGACCCCACCCACATCGCCGACGTAAAGCTCGAATCCGCCCTCACCGCAATTATGGACGGGGAAGATTCGGTGGCGGCAGTAGATGCCGATGATAAGGTTTCTTTATACCGTAATTGGCTCGGCTTGATGAAAGGTGATCTTTCCGAAAAATTTGAAAAAAATGGCAAAACGCTCACCCGCTCTTTAAACCCGGACCGCAGCTTTTCTGGTCCGGCTGGCAAAATGATTACCCTCAAAGGCCGCGCCCTCATGCTCAGTCGCAACGTGGGTCATCTGATGACCACGCCCGCCGCTTTTGATAGTGCAGGCCGCGAGATCCCGGAGGGGCTGCTGGATGCGTTTATATCCAGCACTATCGCGATGCATGATTTAAACAAGCCTGCCTCCTCGCTTGTGCGCAATTCTGTTTGTGGCTCGATTTACATTGTGAAGCCAAAAATGCACGGCCCGGACGAGGTTGCCTTCGCCTGCGAGACATTCAGCGCTGTCGAAGCGGCTCTTGGCTTGCCAGCCAACACCATCAAAATCGGCATCATGGATGAAGAGCGCCGCACGTCATCAAATTTGATGGAATGTATTCGCGCTGCAAAGTCTCGGGTGTTTTTCATCAATACCGGCTTTCTCGACCGCACCGGTGACGAAATCCACACCATGATGGAAGCGGGTGCTGTTGTTCGCAAGGCGCAAGTCAAAAACACGCCTTGGATTGCGGCCTATGAAGCGCGAAATGTCGCCATCGGGTTGGCTGCGGGGCTGCATGGCCGCGCGCAAATCGGCAAAGGCATGTGGGCCATGCCGGATTTGATGGCGGATATGCTCAAACAAAAAGTTGGCCACCTCAACGCAGGCGCCAACACCTCTTGGGTGCCATCGCCCACCGCCGCCACGCTGCACGTAACCCATTATCACGATGTCGATGTCAACGCCCGCCAAACCGCTCTGATTGGTACGCCTGTTCCAAGTCTGGACATTTTGCTGGATCAGCCTTTGGCCAAAAACATCAACTGGACACCGCAAGACATCTCCGAGGAAATCGATAACAATGCCCAAGGCATTTTGGGCTATGTCGTGCGATGGATAGATCAAGGTATCGGCTGTTCAAAGGTGCCGGATATTTATGATGTCGGCCTGATGGAAGATCGCGCCACGTGCCGAATTTCCAGTCAGCATCTGGCCAATTGGCTCCATCACGGCGTGGTTTCACATAAAGAGGTGATGGCCGCAATGAAGCGCATGGCGCTGGTTGTCGATCGTCAAAACGCCGGTGATCCATTGTATGAGCCGCTGGCCCCGGGCTTTGATGGTATTGCGTTCAAAGCAGCCTGTGATCTAGTGTTTAAGGGCCGCGAGCAGCCCTCCGGCTATACCGAACCTGTGCTGCATGCGCGGCGGCGCGAGAAGAAAGCCGAAATCTCCGGCTAACTTGCGTCCAAATTCAAGTGTCATCTAATCCATGCCAGCCCGCTCACATCAAACTGAGCGGGCTTTTTTTGCAACATGCACAACAGAAAAATCTATTTTGTGAATATATTCTCTAAAATTACCCGCATAAATTGCATTTTACGACGCACTTTAAGGCATTAAAAACCAAGTCTTATTCAGATACCGTTAGATCAGGTCATTTTCAAACTTCATTTACGTTTACGGTGCCAAATCACCCTATTCGAGCGGCGTTACATTTTTTTAGGACCAGCAATTGACCCAACGTAATTTGTTCCCGGCGGCCAAAGCGGCTGTATCAGATACAGTGTCTTCCACCTCCGGCGCTGCAAACGCAGAGCGTGACTCCCTGATCCGTGAACAGTTTAACTCGCTCACCCGGCTCATACCCGTGCTTTACGCCGTCCCGCTGTTCAATACGGTTATGATATCCTGGACGTTTCGGCACACCGCGTCAGCTTGGATCATTTTGGGGCTTCCAGCCTTTTGCCTGGCCGTTATTTCAACCCGGCTGATCTTCTGGCTCAAACTGCGCGGCCAGTCAGACACCCTTGATCTGCTGGTGGTCAAGCGGGCGATGCGCTCCACAGCCATCATGGGGCCCGGGCTAACGCTCATCTTCACCGCAATCGGCCTGTTGCTGATGCGCGATGGCAGCTCTTCCGAACAATCGCTGGCTGTGCTCTCCATCTGGGTTGCCGCCTCTGCCAGCGCATTTTGCCTGTATTCGCTGCCCACAACGGCTGTTCTGGTGTTGCTCTCCTCATGCGTACCGCTTTGCACGGCATTTTTGGTCAGCGGCAATGCGATCATGATGATGTTAACACCGGTGTTCGCCACGCTCTCCGGCCTGATGATTTACATGTTGCGTGAAAATTTCAGATCGTTCGCCATGATCGTTAATTCGCGCTCCAAGCTTGAAGAAACCCGTAAGCTGACCGAAGCGGCCAAAGTCGCCGCCATCGAAATTGCCAATACGAACTCGCTGACCGGCCTTGCCAATCGCCGCTGCTTTGACAAACACCTCACCACACTGTCCCAGCACCCCGAAACCATAGAGGGCGGCGCTTTTGTGGCGATGCTTGATCTTAATGGCTTTAAACCGATCAACGACGCCTATGGTCATGGCGTTGGCGATGTTTTCCTCATCGAAGTCGCCCGTCGCCTTTCCGCAACTTTGGGAGCGCGCGGCCTTGTCGCCCGCATTCTGGCGATGAATTCGCCATTTTGGTTGAGGGCATTTCAGACACCCAAACCGCCACCTGCATCGGCAGCGAATTGGCAGCAGCCATCGATCAACCCTTCGTCCATGGCGCAATCATCGCCAGAATGCGGGCGTCCTGCGGTATCGCCATTCACAGCGGAACCGGCGCCAACGCCAAGCGCATGGTTGAGCGCGCCGACATCGCGCTCTATGCCGCCAAACGCAATGCCCGCGGCGGCGTAATTGTATTCAGCGCCGATCTTGAAGACGAGGCCCGCGTCAGGGTGCAAATTGAGCAAGGATTGCGCACCGCCTTGCTGGAGGACACGCTGGAGATCCATTTCCAGCCCATTGTCGAAATCAAGCAGGGCGAGCTCATCGGCTTCGAGGCGCTTGCCCGTTGGGATCACCCTGAGCTTGGCACCATCTCGCCGTCCGTCTTCATTCCAGTGGCAGAGCAAATCGGCGTGATTGACAGCCTCACCAACGCGTTGCTGCTCAAGGCCGCCACCTATGCCGCCACTTGGCCGAATGATTTGATCCTGTCGTTTAATCTTTCGGCAAATTCAATCGCCAGCCCGGCTGCCAGCCAGAATATTATCAACATAATCAACGCCGCAGGCCTTGCGCCGCATCGTCTTGATGTGGAGGTCACAGAATCGGCTTTCCTGCTGGATGTGGCAGCTGCGCGCGCCAGCATTAATGCCTTGCGCCGCGCCGGAGTTAAAGTCTCGCTTGATGATTTTGGCACCGGCTATTCCAGTTTCAGCCAATTGTGCGATTTGCCCCTCGACACCTTAAAGATAGACAAAAGCTTCATCGACCGCATCTGCACTGACCCCAATGCCGCCAATGTGGTGCGCGCCATAATTGGCATGTGCGACAATCTGGATTTGAAATGTCTGGCCGAAGGCATCGAGCACAACAATCAGCTTGAGCTGTTAGAGCAGCTCGGGTGCCATGCCGGCCAAGGCTACATAATTTCCAAGCCGCTCAACGTCACCGATGTCGACACGATGTTGCGCGCCATGCAGCAAGACCTTGACGCCGGACAAAAGCGGGTGGCCTGAGGCGCCACTCATCGGTGTCGGGTTGAAAATGCGCACGGCTCAGGCCACCAGAGCCGCATCCATTTGCACCATCGCCTGTTGCAAAGCTTCAAAGCAGCGGCGGTCAATAGCTGTGTCCACCATGCCCGCCATGATGGCAAACGCCGCCGCAACACTCATTGCGGCGCGGTAGGGCCGCTCGGCGGTTAAAGCGTCAAAAATATCGGCAGTGGTGATAATCCGCGTTTCAAGGGCAATCTGATCGCCGCTGAGGCCCTTGGGATAGCCCTGCCCGTCCAGCCGCTCATGATGCGCGCCAGCGATAGGAGCCAAATCTTTAAAAGCCGCAACCCGCCCCAGAATGGTTTCGGATAGCGCCGAATGTTGCCGCATATCAACCCATTCGGCACTATTCAACTTATCCGGCTTATCCAAAATCGAATTGCTGACGCCAAGCTTGCCGATATCGTGCAACAAGGCGGCACGCTTCAGCCAACGCCTGCGCTTGGCGCTAAAACCAAGCCGCTCGGCAATCATATCGCTAAACAGTGTCACCCGTTCGCTGTGGCCGTTGGTGTAAGGGCTTTTGGCGTCAATCACCTGCGCGAATGCGGCAGCAATATCGTCGAGATAGTCCTCATCAACCCGCACGCTTTCCGACTGCGGCAACAAATCAACCACCGCCCCGCGCAAATGCGGGCTGTTCAACATCTCCCAAAATCCAGACCGCGCGGCCGCATTGGCAAATGCCGTCAACAGCTGCGGCGAAAACCACTTGCCTTCCCGCAGCTTCAATTCGCGCGTCACATCACGGCGTCCGCCGCCAACATGAAAAACGTCTATCACCTGCGCCAGCAGAGCAATTTGCGCTTGAACCGGAATTTCATCCTGCTTCAAACCATAGGGCTTTCCCTTGCCATCCCAGTGCTCATCAAGGCTTTGGATGCTGAGTGCCACCGTTTCATTGAATCGCATTTTCCGGGCAATATCAGCGCCGCGATGGCAGCGCGTATCGATCAAATCTCTGGCGATTTGCCCGCCATTCTGAAAAATATTGAGAATGGCTCCAAAGCGCTCTGCCAGACCAGCTTTGAGACCGGTTTGGGTCAGCAGGAAATGCAGCGCCTTTGGCAAACTGCCGTCCACCCGCTTAAACTGCTTTTTAAACGAAAGATCATCGGTCAGGTAAAGCTGGCAAATGCGCGCCGCATTGCTGCTGCATCCCAAATCTTTCAACAGCAACGTATAATACAGGTCCACCTGCGCCCGTTGCGGCATGCCAAGCTCCAGCCCGATATGAAAACCAATCCAGCAACACCGGACGCAATGGTCAATTGGTTGCCCTTCGGTTAAATCCAGCGCGTAAGTTAACGAGCCAAGCAATTCAGCTAGGCTGACATGTTGAACTTTAGCAGAACGGGATAGTGGCGCGGACACGGAAGCTCTCTGGAAGAAGTACAAGAATGCCATCCAGGCTTCTACAATGTCTTAACGCAACGGAAATTTGCGGTGTCCAAAGGCCAAGGCCCGCATCACAAATGTGTGAGCACGCGCAACGCGGCCTGCATGATGCACCACGCATTTTGAGGGCCGCACTCAGCAGCCCGAAGCGCCCTTTGCACCGGCGCGGCCTTCAGGCTTCACCACCTCGGTCTGGTCAATGATTGACGTGTTATACGGGTCGCTCGCTTCAATATGCACGTGTCCCGCAACCCGGCGGACAATCCGCACCGGGGCCTCCGTGCCCGCCGGTCCGGTTTGCATCACCATGGCACGATTGCCGCCACACGCAGACTGCGTCACCACGGTCAAACGGTCAGATGCAGCAACAAGCATTGTTGCCGCACTGCAGCAGCCCAAAATCGATAGAATCTGCATTGTAACCTCCGGATGAAACGAGGCCCGCTTCGTTCGAACGAAGCTCCAAGACTGACGCCTTCTTGCCGATCAGGTCCTATGGCAGGTGCAGCTGGTGTTGAACCACCTTGGCACTGTTGCTGAGACCATTTTGCATGATCGTTGTGGAGACGCTGGTATGCGGCAAAGCGATCTGCGCCGAACGGGCAGCATTGAGAACGCCGGTTTGTGAAATCGAGACGCTTTGAGGCCCAACACCGACATTGACCGCAATGTTAACCGGCAGCGTCTGGACAATCGTAATAACTGCGGCTCGCGCTGGCGCTATCGCAACAGCTGACAAAAGACACGCCGCAACAAAACTGAATTTTTTCATGATGACCTCCCTGCCTGAAAAGCGGAGCTCCGCGCCAGTTCGAAAGAACGGCACGGAGCGCGTAAGTGTTTAAGGCGATTGCACAATCTTGGAGTGATTGTATTCCCCGTTCTGGTAAACCCCGGCCAAGTTATGATGACCGTCCTGATTGATATAAGAATGGTTGCTGTAGCCATCCTGCCAAACCATCGCAGTGTTGTGATGCCCATCCTGAGTGATCGAGGACGAGTTATGTTCGCCGCCTTGCTGTATAACAATTGCGGTGTTTCCCGCAAAAGCGGCAAAGGACAGAGTTGTGGCGGCAACAAAGGTGACGAGACCGAGACGTAGTTTCATGACTTCCTCCATATGGTTTCAAATTGATGATCCGCGCTTTCAGACATCATCGCTGTAAGGGCGACAGGACTGATCCGCCTAAAAACCTTATGAAAGCCGCCGGCAAATCGAAATTCCTGCAATGTGCTTAAGCCAACTGTAGCAAGGCGGGGCCACCGGGGGCGTAAGCCGCCTTGGCTAAGCTAAAAAATACCCTGTTTGAGCCATTTTGAACGCGCGTTTTTTCGAGCGGATACCGCTTTTGCGTTGCGCACTGGGCACCGCGTGCCTCCGCGCTCCAAACCTCTATCAAATTTGGCTTAACCCGGATGCGGCTTGCCCCCACCTCAAGGCGTAGGTCTGGCGCGTCCGAACGATGGCCGCTCGCAAGCCGGGAGGGCGCGCGCAAACAGCTACTCCGTTAGATCAGCTTACCTCACCACAGCGGATTTTCTAAATTGATCACCACAACCGCGAACGGAAATCACGGGTTTTAACGAGGTGGGGACGCTTTATGCAACGCGCGACAGTCATGCTCTTCACCCTCATCACAACCGGGTCCGCCATGGTTACGAGCAATGTTGAGCAGCTGCGTCAGCCGCAACACCATCAAGGATCAGGGCAAGGTTTAGGCGTCCAAGGTTTAGGTGTGGGCGTTCGCGCCAAGGCTGTTTCCGGTGCAGCCACTGCCTACAAATTCCTCGGGCGTGCCGGTCAAAATACCGGCGGCCCGGTGTGTGGGCAGGGTGATTTTAGAGACCGCTATCGTTCGCTTCAAACACAGGCATGCGCCGGACAATAAGATTTACGCGACCGGATTTTTCGCAAACCAAGGGAAGTTTCATCATGTTTACGACAAATTTTCGTGGAATCCGAACAGGCCTACCACACAGACGCCTCGGCCAGGTTTTGAGCAATTTTGTACTGGTTACAGGCTTAGGCTTTGCTGGCTTCACCGCCGCGGCCGCCATGGCCGCTGACATTGAAGTGCGCCAAGAAAGCCAGCTCAATATTCTCAGCGCCTTGCAAACAGACCCGGTTAACATCCTGAGCGTGACCCAAAAAGGCCGGATCAACGCGCTACGCATTCGTCAATCCGGCGAGAAGAATGCCATTTCCGCACTTCAGATCGGCGTGGACAACCTCGCCAACATCGAGCAGAGAGGCTCAGGGCTTAGCGGCAACAGTTTAGCCCTTCGGCAAATCTCACAACCAACGACTATCGGAACAAGCACGGGCAGCGCCATAAGCCGAATGGTCATCGGCGACCCGAATTTGATCACCTATGCCACCCTCTATCAAACCGGGGGGCTCAATCTTGTGGCGTTAACGCCATTTGAGCCAAGCATCGGCATCATGGGGCGCGCGCACTGACCACCGGCCTGCGATGAACGCTGCCTCCAGCGTCGTCGTCACCGCCGTATAGGGCTCAATATCTGCGGATTTATATTCTGCGGCGGATGTAAAAATACATGCCCCATACGCCAACTTTAACAGGCGTTGCTGCAACACTGGAATAGCTGCCGCTGGCACGATCGCGGCTGAAGCTTACCTCTGAACCAAAGCTGAGGTTGGAAATAGGCATATATTCAGCGCCCACCTGCGCCTGCCAACCGCGCACCTTGTAATCAAAGTCAAACGGCACGCCGCCGATGAGAGACTTGTCGCTGGAAGAATGCAGCGAATAGGCCGAAAGCGTTGCCGTGGTTTTGAAGTTCGGTGTCCAGAGGTGCTCATAGGAAATCAAGCCGGAACTTCCCGTCGACAAGCGCAACTTGCCATCCACTCCGGCGACATAATCCGACGCAAAAAACGGCGCGCCCAGATAGCTCAAGGCCCCATGAGCATGAGCAGCCGAAATCAAAATCCGGCCATAGATTTCTCCCGCCGCAGGTCCAAACACATCACTCCATTTCGTCCGCCACTCAAAGCTGCCCGATACGGCATAACCCTCGCGCGGATGAGATGAAGCATTGCAGCAATCTGCCGAGGTTTTGTCCGTGTTCTCATGCAGTGCGCCAGACACCTGAACCGCGCCCCAATCGGGCTCCCAGCGCAATTTTCCCACCAAATCCGGATAGCGTGTGCCGCCACCGCCGCTAATAACGCCATCCACTTGCGAGCGCGCCGCTGCGTCTTCCAGCGAAAACGTCGCTGTCGTAGATTCGCCAAACGCTTTGGTGAAGGCCAGGACGTTGAGATTTACGCCCGACGAATAGCCGCCGGCATAGCCATAGCCCAGCTGATGGACATCAAAAAACGACCGGTGTTTGCCCGCCGTTACACCGGCGAACTGAACCCACGCCTGATCTAGCGTGATGGTGTTTGAGCCGTTCAATTTGAAGCGCTGGTCAAACACCGCAACGTCCGTCCCGGGCTGCAGGCTGATGAACGTCACCACTGGACCAAAATCCGAAGGTGTAATGGTGGTGAAGTTAATCTGCGCGTTTGTGCGCGGGGTCAGCCTGTTTACGCTATTTTTCAAGTTTTGCTTTTGAAACAACAGCAGCGGCACCGACGGTGTCAGCGAGGTATCACCGATAATGCGTTGAGTCTGGACATTAAGATCAGAGCCGACCAGATCAACCTTCGTCTCAAACAACAGGTCCATCCCGATTTTAACGCAGGTTTGCGACGCGGGAATTTGGAAAAAGCCATAACCATAGGCCGGGCAAGTTTGCAAAAACGCGCTGGAAGCGGAAGTCCCGGGCGCTTTTTTAACTTTATCGACTTGAGCGCTCGCAGGTGCCGGCAACAACGCGGCGGCCATAGCCACCAAGCTCGCTGCGGCCATCGCCCGTTTATCTTGGCCGATCATTTTTAGGAACTGTCTTAAAATCATCAGTTTTATCAGAGTTCTGCTCCCACATGGCAGGCACCACGCTTTGCGTGCGGCTCTTTGTTGGAAGATGAGAGTACACGAATATTGGCATTGACGAAATTCATTCGCCTCACACCCGTCATTTCATGCCGCCATGTTGCAAAAATGCCACGAATAAACAAAACAAATAGTCTGACGGGTATGTGAAGACTTGAAAACCTCAAAATAACGCGCCCTAAATTTTGCCAATACATGCATACCCTGCGATGACCGGCCTTGCGAGCACATGCGCGGGTGGCCTGTAACAAAAGCATTATGCCAAAAGAGTAGGCATTGGACGACTCCCTCAAAAGAGGTAGAACCGCAGAACAGCACTAATTCTGACCATCATCGACTCGGTCAAATGGCTGGGATTCGACTGGCAGGACGCCAACGGCGGCAGTCATCTTTATTACGCCAGTGATTACTTCGAGCGCCTGTATGCCATGGCGTGCTACCTGATCGAATCCGGCCATGCCTATGTCGACAGCCAGTCGGCCGACGAGATGGCAGCCAACCGCGGCAATTTCGGCGAGGCCGGCAAGAACTCTCGCTTTCGCGATCGTCCACCGGCCGAGTCGCTGGACTTGTTTACACGCATGCGGGCCGGCGAATTCAAGGATGGCGAACACATCGTGCGGGCCCG
>JAYVYB010000176.1:0-3923 GCA_043784625.1 Methylovirgula sp. | reverse complement strand
TTGCCAATTGCCCTTGGCATCATGGCGGCAATCGGCGCTATTCCAGCCGACGCTTTGGCCGGCTTCACCATTTTGGGAGAGTTGGCGCTTGATGGCTCGGTAAGCCGTGTTGCCGGTGTGCTTCCGGCGGCGATGGCGGCCACAGCGCGCGGGCACGGCTTGATCTGTTCCAGCGAAGACGGGCCGGAGGCGGCTTGGGCCTCGTCCGAAATTGAGATTCTGGCACCGCGATCCTTAATTCAGTTGGCCAACCACTTCAAAGGCACGCAGGTGATGTTGCGGCCCCAACCTGCCATTCGTGCGCAAGGAGGCGCCCTGCCCGACATGCGCGATATTCGCGGCCAGGAAACAGCAAAGCGCGCGATGGAGATTGCGGCAGCCGGCGGGCATAATTTGCTGATGTCCGGCCCGCCCGGCGCTGGCAAGAGCATGTTGGCAGCGCGGCTGCCCTCTATTTTGCCCGCGCTCAACCCGCGCGAGTTGCTTGAAGTTTCGATGATTCATTCTGTGGCAGGCAATCTGGCAGGCGGAGCCCTCACCGACCGGCGGCCTTTTCGCTCGCCGCACCACTCCGCGTCGATGGCAGCTTTGGTCGGCGGCGGCATTCATGCGCGGCCCGGCGAAGTTTCGCTGGCGCATAACGGGGTATTGTTTCTGGACGAATTTCCGGAGTTTCAACCGCAAGTTCTGGATTCTCTGCGCCAACCAATTGAGACGGGCGAGGTCAATGTATCCCGTGCAAATCATCGCGTGGTGTATCCGGCGCGCTTTCAGCTGATCGCGGCGATGAATCCGTGCCGCTGCGGGCGCGCCACCGAGCCGGGCTTTGCCTGCAAACGTCAGCCAAACGAACGGTGCATGGCGCAATATCAGGGGCGCTTGTCCGGTCCATTGCTGGACCGCATTGATATTCATCTGGACATGCAGGCCGTGAATACAGCGGATTTGCTGTTGCCGCCACCTAATGAAGGGTCTGCGGAGATGGCTTTACGGGTTTTGGGGGCAAGACAGTTGCAAGATCAACGCTACAGCGCCCATGGCTTACCGAGCGGCACGACAAACGCCAGCGCCCCGGGCAACGTCATCGAGGCGACACTGGATCTTGAGGAAGCGGCGCAAAATTTAATCCGCGATGCGGCTGACAAAATGCGGCTGACGGCGCGGGGCTTTCACCGCGTGCTCAAACTCTCGCGCACCATTGCCGATTTAAGCGCTGAAAAGCGGGTAAAGCGGCAGCATTTGGCCGAGGCGCTGGCCTATCGCCCGCACTAGGGTCTGGACCCCTTAATTTCGGTCCTCTCGGTGCCCTTAACCAAGGCTTAAGACTAAGTTGAAGTTTAACCCTATTGCAGAGCTCAGGGAAACACATCTTCAATCGTAGCGAGCTAGGGTTAAGCTGGTAGTGTAACAGCGGGAACGGCCTTGTCTGACTTCATCGATATATCAAGTTTTGTCTGGCTTTTGGCCGTCGTGTTGTCCGCGGGATGGGCCGCAATCGGCTATTGGATTGGCCGGAAACACGCCCCTAAACAGTCCAACATCAGCGCGGCTGAATTTGAGGCCTTGAAGGATCAAAATTGGTCTATGCGCGACGAGAGCGCGGCGCGGCGCAAGGCGGAAGCTGCCAGCGAAGCAAAATCCCGGTTTTTGGCAACGATGGCTCACGAAATTCGCACGCCGCTCAACGGTATATTGGGATTGGCAGACTTGTTAAAGGGCACCAAAATAAGCCGTGAACAAAAGTCTTACGTTGACGCCATCCGCCAATCCAGCGTGGCGCTGAATGCGCTGGTTCATGAAATTTTGGATTTTTCCCGTATTGAAGCCGGACATCTCAACCTTAACCCTGAATTGATGAGCTTAACCGGCCTGACCGAGAGCGTGGTGGAGCTTTTGGCCCCCAAAGCCCAGGAAAAGGGCTTGGAAATTGCCACTTTTGTGTCCAGCAAATTGCCGGAAAGAGTGGTTATTGATGCGGCGCGAGTGCGTCAGGTTTTATTGAACCTTGCCGGTAACGCGGTTAAATTTACGCCCAAGGGCGGCGTTGGCATCAGCGCCGAACTGGTGGACAACAGTAATGTGAAATTTAGCGTGTTTGACACTGGGCCGGGCATAGCCGAAGCCGAACGCGGCCGGATTTTTAACGAATTTGACACCGGCGATACTCACGTTATGCGGGCTGAAGCCGGCGCGGGCTTGGGCCTCGCTATTTCGCAGCGGCTGGTAACGCATATGGGCGGCAGCCTCAACCTGGCGGACTCTGCCGTTGGTGCACAATTTGTGTTCACAATCCCGTTCACGCTGGATCCCCTTGCCGGTGGGGAACGGCCCGCCGATCTGCCCCGTCAGCGCATTCTGGTGGTGGCGCGCACCGCTTTCGAGGCTCCTTTCATCGCGCGGAGACTGCAAGAAGGCGGAAACGAAGTCGTTTTGGTTGAAAACCACGCGGCTGCGGTCAAGCACTTGGTTAAAGGCAACGTGGATACGGTGATCATCGATTGCGCACTTGGCGAAAGCGAAGCAGCCCAGATATCGGCATCAGCTCACAGCGTTGGCGTCGAGCGCAGTTTGATATTGTTTTCGCCCTATGAGCGCGGCGACTTTAGCACCAAGATCGGCACCCAGTTTGATGGCTGGCTGGTCAAGCCGGTGCGGGCACAATCTCTACTGACGCAACTGTGGCCGCAGACTATGGTGCAACCTGCGCCTACCGCACTGCTGGTGGCCGAAAAACCGAAACTTGCAGCGTTTCACGCTCTGCTCGCCGAAGACGACGACATTAACGCGCTGGTGGGCCGGAAAATTCTGGAAAGTCTGGGTGCCAAAGTGACATTGGTGCGCGATGGTGCGGCAGCGCTGGACGCCTTGAACCATCAACCGGCTGCGGGTTTTGATCTGTGTGTGTTGGATATTCGCATGCCGAAGGTGAGCGGATTGTCTTTGGCCAAGTCTATCCGGCAAAATGAGCGGGCTAACGGCGGCGCGCCGCTGTTGCTGATTGCAGCTTCGGCAAACAGTCTCGATTCCGACAGAGCTGAAGCGCTGGAAGCCGGATTTGATTTTTATCTCCATAAACCACTGGCAGTTGCAGGCTTAAATGACATTCTGCAAAGCCATTTCAAAACCGCGCGCCGTGCGGCCTGATACTACACCAAAATCCGGTGGCATGTTTTCGGGTGGTTTTGGCGGCAAAAATCCTTAGGCTACGTTCAGATTTTGATTTTGAGCGAAATCCGTTCCGATAAGTCCGCGACTTTTCGGGATGGGCTCGAGGCTTTCAAGGACGTTGACATGCCCATGCTGCACGGCGCTTTGCCGCAACCAATTCCGGCACAGGTTTTGCGATTTAACCACGCGCAACGCGACTATGACGTTGTGCGACGCGCGCTGGAATACATCGCCGCAAATTGGCGGGATCAACCAGATCTTGCCGCTGTTTCGGCGCATGTCGGCTTGCCTGATATGAAATTACACGACCTGTTCCGGCGCTGGGCGGGCCTGACGCCGAAGGGGTTTTTGCAAGCCGTGACAATTGACCATGCCCGTGGGTTGCTCCGGCAAAACTCTGTGCTGGACACCGCATTGGACCTAGGTTTATCCGGTCCCGGGCGGTTGCATGATTTGTTCGTAAAGCACGAGGCTTTGTCGCCCGGCGAATGGAAAGCCAAAGGCGCGGGGTTGACATTTTCCTACGGCTTTCACCCCTCCCCGTTTGGGGAGGCAATTGTGGTGTCCAACGCGCGCGGGCTGGCTGCGATGGGCTGGGTGGACGAAAAAGCAGGCAACGGGCGGGCGCAAGAGGCTGGCAAACATCAAGGTGGCCGCGCCGGAGCGCTGGCGGATATGGTCAGGCGCTGGCCTCTAGCCGCCTTTGTTCAAGATCAGGAAGCAACAGCGCCCTATGTCGGGCGCAGTTTTGATCC
>JAYVYB010000175.1:0-2282 GCA_043784625.1 Methylovirgula sp. | reverse complement strand
CGGCGGTCAAATCGACTTGGTAAAACCGCTGATAGCCTAACCAGAGCAGCTCCCAAGCCGCCCGGTCTTGCGGTTTTAGGGCCCGAATGACGATATCAGTCATGCCTCAATCCAGACGGAACTTGCCCATTTCGCGGTGTTCGGCGTGAATGCGGCGCACCGTGCCGGACAGCGAGCGGTAAATAACTGTTTCAGTCTCGACAACGTCGCGGTGGAACCTGACACCTTCGACAAGAGCGCTGTCTGTCACGCCGGTGGCAGCAACAACCACGTCGCCGCTGGCGAGCTCCTTCATGTCATATTTTTTGCGCGGGTCGATGATGCCCATGGTGCGGGCGCGTTCGATTTTGGCCTGCGAATCCAACACCAGACGTCCCTGCATCTGTCCGCCAACGCAGCGCAGAGCTCCCGCAGCCAAAACACCTTCCGGTGCGCCGCCACTGCCAAGATAAAGATCAACTTTGGTCTTTTCAGACTGGGTGGTGAAAATGATACCGGCAACGTCGCCATCCGCGATCAGGCGAATGCTGGCTCCGGCCTTACGGCAGGCCTCGATCAGTTTTTCATGACGCGGGCGGTCCAGAATTAAAACCGTGATCTCGTTTGGCTTCACCCCTTTGGCCTTGGCGAGAGAGCGAATGTTCTCTTCCGGCGTCCAATCGAGATCAACTGTGCCAGCCGGATACCCCGGACCAATGGCAATTTTGTCCATATAGACGTCCGGTGCGTTTAACAGCGAGCCTGCCTGCGCCATGGCCATGACTGCAATCGAGCCCGGCATGTCTTTGGCGCAAAGCGTGGTGCCTTCCAACGGATCAACGGCAATATCAACTTTCGGGCCGGTTTTGGTGCCGACCTTTTCGCCGATGAATAGCATCGGAGCTTCGTCGCGCTCACCTTCGCCGATAACGATGGTGCCATCGATGGGCAACCGGTTCAGCTCGCGGCGCATGGCGTCCACGGCTGCCTGATCTGCCGCCTTCTCATTGCCGCGCCCGCGCCAACGCGCTGAAGAGACAGCAGCGCGCTCCGTCACCCGGACCAATTCCAAGGTTAAAATGCGTTCGATGATGTCTTGCTGTTTTATGACGAGATCGGTCATGAGAAGAGCTCACTTAAAGTTTTGGCACGACTATTCGCGCTCAATTCGAATCACTTGGGGCACTTCGGTGATGGTGCCATCTGTGACCACCTTTGCCAAAGCTTCACGGATGGTTGCCTCGGACGTAGCATAAGTGATCAAGACCACCGGAACAGGGCCACTGGGCGCAGCATAGCCTTTAGAAGTTAACGAACGCCGCTGCATGATGCTTTCCAGAGAAATGCCGCGCTCCGCCATCCGGGTGGCGATTGCAGCCACCGCACCGGCGCGATCATGCACGCTCAGGCGGATATAATAGCCGCCCTCGTGACGCTGCACTGGAATACGCTGAGCGACCTCCAGCTCGCCTGTGGGGCGGCCAAACGGTGCGGAGCGGATGCCGCGCGCGATGTCAGCAATGTCTGCCACAACAGCCGAAGCGGTGGCCAGGCCGCCGGCGCCGGGGCCAACAAGGGTCAGCTCCTTGACCGCGTCCGCATCAATGGTAACAGCGTTCAAAACACCCATCACCTGCGCAATGGGGGACGATTTGGGCACCATGGTGGGGTGGACACGTTGCTCGATGCCGTTTGCCGTGCGCTGCGCCACACCCAACAATTTGATCCGGAAGCCGAGTTCGTCGGCTGATTTAAGATCAGCGAGCGTGATGGTTTGGATGCCCTCAATATGGATAGCCTCCGCATCGATTGCTGTGCCAAACGCCAGCGAGGTCAGAATCGCCAGCTTGTGCGCGGTATCGAAACCACCAATGTCGAAGGTCGGGTCGGCTTCGGCATATCCGAGCCGTTGCGCCTCTGCGAGGCACTCTGCAAAGCTCAGGCCCTCCTGCTCCATTTTTGACAGGATATAATTACAGGTGCCGTTGAGAATTCCATAAACGCGTTGAATGGAATTGCCGGCCAGTCCCTCACGCAGGGTTTTCACCACAGGAATTCCGCCCGCCACCGACGCTTCGAAGGCGAGCGCAACATTTTTTGATTCGGCACTGCGGGCGAGCGCCATTCCGTGTTTGGCCAACAGCGCTTTGTTGGCTGTGACCACCGGTTTGCCGGACGCCAGCGCGGCTTCAACCGCCAAGCGCGCCGGGCCCTCATCGCCGCCCATCAATTCCACGAACAAATCAATTTCGGCTGACGTGGCCAGCTTTACCGGATCAACGAACCAGGACAGGCCGTCTTTA
>JAYVYB010000174.1:0-5213 GCA_043784625.1 Methylovirgula sp. | reverse complement strand
ACATACTCCGCCCGCTGCGTCCGCAGCAGATTGGTTTCACCTTCCAATCGCCCTCGCTTGTTCCGGCCTTGAGCGTGATCGAGAACGTCCGCCTGCCTCTTTACATCGCTGGTCTTGAGTCTGGTGCGGCAATAGACTTCCGAACGTTTATGGATCCGGAAGAGGCGTTGGAGCGGCTTTCGCTTTTGGATTTACGCGACAAATGGCCGGATCAATTATCCGGCGGCCAAATGCAGCGGGTGGCATTGGCACGCGCATTGGTGACGCGGCCAAAGGTGCTGTTCGCCGACGAGCCGACAGGCCAGCTCGACCGGGCCACCGGCCAAACGGTTATGCAGGCACTTCTTGCCGCCCTCGAAGGCAGCGATACCGCGCTTGTCATAGCGACGCACGATCCCGCCATAGCAGCGTGGATGGAGGAATGCTGGCACATGGACGCTGGATTTTTAACGATTGAAGCAAGCAAAAAGGCATCGATATGATCGTGGTTTGGATCAAGGGAATTATCGCAACACGTCTGCGCCAACTGCTGATATCCGCTTGCGGCATTGTTGCGGCCACCGCGTTGATCGGGGTGATCGGCGTATTTGGCATTTCCAGCTCACGCACGATGACGCAGCGTGCCCTGACCGCCGTGTCGGTGGATTGGCAGGTTGCAATTGCATCGGGGAGCGATGAGAAGGACTTGACCGCCAAACTGAGCGAAATAGCCAGTATCCGTGCAGCGCGCACCACAGGATATGCCGACGCCACCGGCTTTAGCGCCAACACCAATGGAACGACCCAAACGACAGGGGCCGCGCAAATCTTAGGGATTTCAACCGACTATGCAGCAACATTTCCGGGTCAAATTCGCCTTCTGCTCGGACGCGCTGATGGAACCTTGCTGACGCAGCAAACAGCGGCCAATCTTCATGCCACCGTCGGCGATAGGGTCACGCTGACGCCAATTGCCGGTCCGTCGTTCGACATTGTTGTCGATGGCATTGTCGATCTGCCCAATGCCGATGCCATGTTTCAAACCATAGGACCGCAAAAAGGACCCAACGCAACTGCGCCCCCGGACAATGTCGCGCTGATGCCGCTTGAGGAATGGAACCTTCATTTTGCGGCTGGACAGACACCAGGCAATGGCGCGCGGTTGCAAATTCATGCCAGTCTGAATCATTCAAGCCTGCCTCCAACACCTGATGCTGCTTTTCTCGAAGTGAGTGGCAAGGCGAAGCACTTTGAAGTGCTTGCAGCCGGTTCGGCAAATATTGGCGACAATCTGGCGGCGCGGCTTGATGCTGTGCGGCAGGACGCACTTTTTGCTCGCATTTTGCTGCTGTTTTTGGGGCTGCCCGGTATTGTATTGGCGCTGCTTCTGACAATTTCCATCACGCGCGCAAATGCGACGCGGTTGCGACGTGAGCAGGCTCTGCTTGGCTTGCGCGGTGCCAATAGTACCCAAATAACTGCATTGGCCTTTGTCGAAGCAACCCTTATAGCCGGTGTTGGCAGCCTTTGCGGAATGGCGCTGGCGGCGATATTGGCAAAAACTGTGCTTCACATCGAACTGAATGCCGCTCCTGTTATGATATGGCTCGCTGCTTCGGCGTTCACCGGTTTCATATTGGCACTCGCGGTAGTGGTCATCCCAGCATTGCTTGAATTACACGGACACACAGTCGCCTCCCGCCGCATCTGGCTCACTCCAACGCAGATTCCACTCTGGCAACGAAGCTTTGTCGACCTTGGCCTGATTGCTATCGCAGGTGTCATCTTCTGGCATTCGGCCAGCACCGGCTATCAGGTCGTACTGGCACCCGAAGGCGTGGCCGCAACTGCGGTCGATTACACGGCCTTTCTGGCTCCGTTGTTGTTCTGGACAGGTTCCGGCCTCTTGACCTTACGCCTTGTGAGCTTAGCGCTGCGAAAAGGCAAGAAGGCGCTTCAGATGATTATGGCACCGCTGGCGAGTACCCTTGCCGCACCGGTCGCAGCAACCCTCTCGCGTCAGCATGCACGGATTGCAGCAGGCACAGCGCTTGTTGCACTGGCATTTGCTTTTGCGACAACAACGGCGATTTTCAGCACAACTTATAATGCCCAACTTCTCGTTGACGCACGATTGACCAATGGAGCCGACGTTACTGTGACCGGCACAACGGCAGCGCCCGCTGGCGATCAGCTCGAAAACATCCGTACCACGACGGGGATTCTATCAGCCGAGCCAATGCTGCATCGCTTTGCTTATGTCGGCAAAGATTTGCAGGACATATATGGCATTGATCCAGCACGCATCGGCAAGGCGACTGATATTGTCGACGTCTATTTTGGTGACCGCAATGCATCCACTAGTATGGCGCGCCTCGCAGCAACGCCTGACGGCGTGCTTGTTTCTCAGGAAACAGTGACGGATTTCCAGCTTCTGCTGGGTGATGTGGTTAATTTGAGATTGCAGGACACGCTCACAAACCAATCAAAAACGGTTCCTTTCCACTTCATTGGCGTTGTAAAAGAATTTCCAACAGCACCACATGACAGCTTTCTGGTCGCAAATGGCGCCTATCTCGCCGCCCAAACCAGCAACCCGCGAGCGGAAATCGTGCTGATACGCGCTGCCGGTGACGCCGCTACGCTTGCAACGACCATCCGGCAAGGGTTCGGAACGTCGACACCGCTGCGGACAACGGATATCTCTCAAGCAGTGCATTTGATCGGATCTAGTCTCACCGCTGTCGATTTACGGATGCTCGGTGCAATCAATATGGGATTTGCAATTATATTTGTTGCTCTGGCAGCGGGGCTGACCCTTTGGCTTGGACAGAACGAACGCGCCCGCACCAACGCAATTCTGTTGTCGCTTGGCGCATCGCGCACCAGCATTCGTTCATTTTTGTGGAGCGAGGCGCTGATTTTGCTTGGCTTCGGATTGCCCATCGGCGGTTTGGTCGGAACTACAGTGGCATGGATGCTGGTGAGACTGCTTAATGGCGTCTTCGATCCGCCGCCTGACACCCTCGCCTATCCTTGGGCGTATCTGGGTCTGGTGCTCACAGGTGCGCTAATTGCCACCATAGCGGCGGTTTATGCGCAAGGCGTATGGTCGAAGGAATGGGCGGTTCAGGAATTACGGGCGGGGCGGTGAGGAAATGCCTTCAAAATAAGAAGGGGTGGCAGTGAGACGGCGGTTTGAAACCAATCCATTGCCTAAAGCTCAGTCAAATCCGGCTTCGTAATTCATTTCCGTATTTGTCGATCTGTCAGGCGGCACTTGATAAAACCGAGCGGCAAACTATCGCCGCCCGCTACTCTGTAATCTGCTTTATTTTGCGGCCGCGCCGCGACCATAGGTCAGCATGACGAATGTGCCGGGGATGACGGTATTTGCGTAGAACGGCGAAATCGCCGCAAGGTTTTTCTTCGATGCGTCAAACACACCTTCGGCTGTCATTCCAAAGATTTTCTGGGTTTCTGAATCAAAGCGCATAACGCGCATTCCGACTCGGGTTTGAACGGCTTCAGTGAGGGTGTATTTGTCGGCACCTTCCTGTTTGAACACTTCCAGATTACCCTCAACGCCAGCCGTTACAAACAGCTGCTTGCTGGCCGGATCGAGAATAATATCGTCGGCGCCGGTGCCTATCACGTTCGTTGACGTCACCGCACCTGTATCCGCGTCAATAACTGCCATCACCGCATTTACCCGCTTGCCACGGCAAGCAAGCAAGAGGCGATTGTTGGCAATGTCAAACTCCGAACCAGATGGCTCAATGCACTTTGCCGAAACGTCCCAAGTAGCTACAGTTTTTTTGGTCTTGAGGTCGATTTTGACCACGCTGTTCTTGTCGCGCAGCGGCACATAAAGGTTGCTCTTGCCATCGACCACCGGGCGCTCAAGCTGTTCGCCATCGGTCTCAATATTGCCGACGAGCTTCATGCTTGTGGCGTCGATCAGAAGCTCCTTTTTATTGTCTGCCTGCTGATAGGCGAGGATGTTGGTTGCGGCATCATAAACAACTCCGTCAAAATTATCGCCAAAGCTTATGCGATCAACTGCGGATAAATCCGACAATTTGAAAATTGAAGTTGAGCCATCGGTGTTGGCGGTATAGCCAAGATCAGCTTTCAGATTAAAGGCGGTGGCTCCGGAACCCTTGCCATTGGCGACTTCACCCACGACTTTGCCGGTCGCCGAATCAACGACGGTTAAGCCATCGGCGCGGCGACTGAGATAAATACGGTGGTGAACTTGGTCATAATCGATGTGGTCCCAAGATGTGCCTGATCCACCCAGGTTCAAAACAGATTGAAGCTGATAGAACTTTTGTGCATCTGCGGCGCAAAGGGCAGATGTGTCGGCACAGAGCGCGACAAGCGAAACTACTAGTTTATTGGACAGATTGGACATGACTATTTCTCCCTAGGTTCGCCTGCTTTTTTAAACGCTGCCGCCGGCAAGAGATTTATTCAGTTTGTTGAAAGTAGAGCGTTATAGTGTCATCACTTACAATCCGCCGCCCGGTGACAGAAAAAGTCATGGAGAGGCTACGTTTTTACAACCATCGCACGATGCGTTCGACAATTAGGTATCAGAAGTCTAACGCCTGCTAGCAGAAATGCAAATCACTGCCAAAAAATCTGGCAAATAACAAAAACTTGCCGCATGATTGACGATCCAAGAAGGACTCTTTCAGCGGGCAATGTCAGAGTGGTGCAGGGAAGCTATTTATAGCTTAATCGCAAATCGACTAACCTTATCCACCTAATAGAAACCAAACGTTGAACTTGTACCCGTGACAAAAATCCTTACGAAAATCTATCAGACAGGACGTCATCAGTGAACATAAATCGAATGAGAAGTCAGTTTACGAATGGGCAGATTTTGGGTTTTCTCGCTGCCATTTGCTTTCTCATTATTTATATTAACATCGCCGAAGACGTGTTCACACACGACTCAATTGTGAATTTTGATCAAAGCGTGTCGTCAGCTGTTCAACAGTTGCGAACTCCCAGATTAACCTCGGTAATGTTGCTTTTTACCTGTCTGGCAAATTGGCAGATCATTGGCGTGGGATTGTTGCTGTCGATCCTGTTCCTGTCGCGTCGGCGACAATGGTTTTTGGTTATGGCGTTGCTTCTGTCAGTCTTTGGAGGCGAAGTTCTCGTATTCCTCAGCAAGATCAGCTTTTCCCGCGGCAGGCCGGACACTTTAAATGCGCTAATCC
>JAYVYB010000173.1:0-9795 GCA_043784625.1 Methylovirgula sp. | reverse complement strand
GGCCTGATCTGGATTGGACAGGGCACCGGCTATTTTCCCTATCCGGCGCAAAGCTTCATGATCAGCCAGATGCCTTGGGCCTATCGCGGAGCTGCGCTGATGATTGTAGGCATTGGCGCAATTTTCTGGTCGCGCCGCGCCTAGGAGCATATCACGCAAAAGTGTGTAGCGGTTTTGCGAAAATGATATGCGTTCTCAGAGAGATTCTGGGGCACACCGCGTCTTTTTAAGACGTGGAATTCTCCAGAATCACCAGAACCGCCCAAAATCAAACGAATAGGCGACAATGCCGCCAAAGGTGAGCTGATTACGGGAGCCGAGCTTGCCGGTAATCGGGCTTGCGGCCGCGCTTCCGGTCAGGCGGTCATAGCGCGCATAGGCCGTCGTGCTCCATTGCTTGTTCCATTGATAGGTGGCCGCCCCGGCAACCCCGAGCGACTTGAGCGAAGCTTTGGCGCTGAATGGCGTAACAGTGCCATTCGCTGCGGCCTCACTTGCCGAAATGGAGAATAATTTGTCCATGGCATGCCTGTCCGCCAACGTCAGTCGCGGTCCGGCAGAGAGCGTCCATTTGCCGATTTTTTCGACATAGTCCAATCCGGCATTGGCGACCACACCATGATGGCCGTGAAAACCCTGCATAACTTCAACGCGCGCCCGCAGTTTTGGCGTAGCCCAAGCCTCTACAAAGACGCCGGCTTCCAATGTCCACGGCACATCTTTCAACCCGTGCAATTCGCTGTGATCCTTGGCGGATCGTGCGGCTTGAAAATGCCCCACCGGCCCGGCTTTCAACCAACCCTGATCAAACAGCGCCAGAGAGATATTATCATCCGGCGCAGAGAACCCCGGCTCTACACCGGCCTTGTGGAAGCCGACACCGGGCAAAGCATAGGGGCTCAAATCCTTGGAACCTGAATAGGCAGGTGAAGCGCCAAAATTGCCCTTCACAGTTGCTGTCCATTGTTCCTCCGCTTGCGCACAAAGGGTCATTACCGCAAAAAGCGCGGTTCCACTCAAAAACAAACGCATAAAATAAACTCCACTCGCAATGGGTGGAGCCTGTAAGATTAAGGTTAAAAAACTCGTTCAAATTCGATTGGTCTAGCGCCCCAAAACAAGGCAACGAAAAAGGGCGGCTCAACAGCCGCCCTTGATTGGACGCGCAGATCAGTAACGACGCCAGCGGCGGTGATGATACATCGGGCGGCCGTTGTAGACACAGCGGCCCCAACGGTTCATGTGAGCACCGGGGCCGCAGCGCCAGCCGGCCTATTCGATCTGGACGCTGGACGCGCCTTCCTGCACATTTGCAGCTGGCATTGCGCTGGCAGGGGCCATCGCGGCAACCAAAGAACCGGCGGCAATAACGGCAGCCAAAATCAGTTTTGGTGTTTGCATGTTTAAGTCTCCTATTCGACTGTTTCGGGTTTAGCAATTTATGATGATTTCGAACTCAACATCCCCAAATTGAGCGATGCCCACTGAACAGGCACTGAATGAATTGGGGCTATACTGTGGCGCGCGAGGCGCTGTTCAACGCGAAGCTATGGGGCCGCGTCGGCAATGTCCGGCTGATGCGTGAGCCCGGCTGCAACGCCGCGCACCAGAATGTGAAACTGGGTGCGGATGGCATCAACCGGCGTTTGCCCAAGGCGCTGTTCTAAACCCAAAACCACAATGCCGTGCACAGCGGCAAACAAGGCCCGCCCCGTGGCGGCGCGCGCCGCCTCGCTGCTCAGCGGCAAAATAAAGCTCAACGGCTTTTCGACATGTTTGAAAATTTCGCTCAAACGCAGGAAATACGCCTCGGGCAATTGCGCATCTTCACTCAAACGGTGCTGGAACAGGGTTTGCCAGCGCCGCAAGCGGGTTGTAGCAAAAGTGAGATAGGCGTCTGCCAGCGCCAATAAATGCGCAGTTGCGCCGCCCGCATCCGGCTTGGACGGCCCAAGCGCCGCCATTACCGCATCCAGTTGGTCAAGTATTTGCAATTTTGCGGTGATGATCAGCGCGTCCATATCCGGAAAAACGGTGTAGAGCCCGCCCAAGGCACAACCGGCTTCATCGGTGAGGGCGCGCGCTCTCAAAGCTTGATATCCCTTCTCATCGATGGTGCGAAGAGTAATGCGGATGAGATCGTCGCGCAAATTGCCGCGCTTGTCCTGGCCGATTGGCGCCGCATGTGGAGGGAGTTTTTTCCCGGACGTTTTTTTCAGGGTGGTTTGTTTGGATGTCACGTTGGTTTTGTTCACTTGATGCCGCCCGTTATATCAATCGCCTGAACATTGTTCATAGCGTTGAAGATGTTCCTTTGCAAGGTTAGCAGCGTTTGGCATTTTTGGTGGCGCGCGCATTGCGCTGGACAGAGATTTTCCTGCAACCTACAAACTGCAACATGTGCGGACGATTCACCCAAATTTACACATGGCGCGAAGTGCATGACGCCTTGAACCTTATCGGCACCAACCGCAACCTGCCTGCGCGCTACAATGTTGCGCCGACGGACCCGGTAGATGTGGTGGTGGCGCGCGACGACAAGCTGGAACTTTCGATGCGGCGCTGGGGCCTGGTGCCGGGCTGGTGGAAAAAGTCGCTGAAAGAGATGCCCGCCACTTTCAACGCGCGGGCGGAAACCATTGCCGAAAAGCCGATGTTCCGCACCGGCTTTCGTCACAAGCGCTGCGTCATCCCCGCTTCGGGGTTTTATGAATGGCAGACGGTCGGCAAAATCAAGCAACCGTATTATTTCAGCGCCCGCTCCGGCGGCCCGCTGTGGATGGCAGGGGTGTGGGACGATTGGACAGATCCGGTTTCCGCTGACACGCTGTTGTCCTGCACAATCATTGTGGGTGAGGCCAATCGCTTCGTGCAACCCCTCCACGACCGGATGCCGGTGCTGCTGGACGCCAGCATGGTGCGAAGCTGGATTTTTAACGAGATGCCACACGAGGAGCTGTTGCGGCCCGCCCGCAACGACCTGTTACAGGTTTGGCCTGTGTCCACAGATGTGAACCGGGTTGGCAAAATGGACGACGCCCATTTGATTGCAGCTGTCGGCTAACATGTGTCGCTTATTTAAAAAATCCGTCAACCCGATAATTGCTGATGGTATTGGCAAGCTCGACCGGCGAAACGCCGTGGCGGTTTTTTAAGGTGCGCTTGGCCCCCATTTTCAGCAAGAGCGTGATCATTGCACCGCGCCCGCGCGAGTAGTAAACCGCCTCTGAGAGCGGCGTATTGCCGTCTTTGTCTTGCGCATCGACCAGAGCGCCGCCACGAACCAGCAATTCAATCACATCCAATTGATATTCCTGCGCGGCGTAATGCAGCGGGGTTTTTTCATCGGCATCACGCGCGTTGACCTGCGCGCCATTGCGGAGCAATTCAGCTAATACAGCTTTGTGGCCGTTAAATGCCGCAAGAAACAAAGGCGTGCGGCCATCATCATCCCAGGCTTCGATATCCTCGCCGTCATTTATCGCTACGATAAGTTCGCGTAAATGATGTCGCGCTACGGCAGCGTGAACGGGGCTTTGCTTGGCGCCACGGCGGTTTTTCACAGCAATTTTCTCAATATCAACAGGATCATTAGCGCGGCTTATACCCATAAACCGCGCCCATTGATATGGCTTTACTTTACTTGGTGACTTTCAACAGTTCCCACATGCCGGCTTTGTAATGCCCCGGAATGTTGCATACGATGAGATAGGTGCCCGGCTTCACGTCCAGTGTCACCGAGTTGGTCTTGCCCGGATCAAGCTCCGATACCTCGCCAATGTGAACATTGGACTCTTCGCTGAGGCGGTTTTCCGCATCGACATAGACGAGTTTGGTAAGATCTGCGGGCTGCAAAACCACCAGTTCGTGGATGGTATCCTTTGAGTCATTGGTCACGGCAAATTTGATTTTGCCCGCTGGAACTGTCGCCCGCGACAACTTGATGCCCATCGTGGCTTTTAATTTGTCAGCGGCCGCAACGCCATAGGCGAAATTCGGAGTCATTTCCATTGCCGCACCCTTGTCCCACAGGTGCGCGGTTACAAGCGTTTCTGCCGAGGCGGCAAAGCTTGTTGCAAAAAAAACGACAGCGGTGGCCGCACCCAGAAGCGCAGGTTGAAGACGATTTGTCATGGTGGTGTCCAGTTCTGGAGAGATTAAATCCGGCGGGGAGGTGCCGAATTTTCATGATGAAAACAATTTGATCGAAGCGTCATGAAAACAATTCAGTCGAAGATTGCTTTCATAAGCAAACGTTTGAAACGGCGAAAGGTTCAGTAACAATGTGATGTTTATTTTCACATTATTGTATTGGGCCGCGAGCAGCGCTTTCAAAGTTAAATTTTCTTTTTCGATATACTTATATCAGGTGGTGCGGGTTGCCCTGATGTAGATCAAACTTGGCAGGCAGCACAGTAAAATGTCGAGCGCCCGGATTGCGCCTTGCGCAGAATTGGCGCTGCGCAGACCACACACGCTTCGCCCTCGCGGTCATAGACCTGAAAGCGATGTTGAAAGTAGCCCAAGGTGCCGTCGGCATGCGAAAAATCATTCAGCGTGGAGCCACCCGCCGCAATCGCCTCTTCCAGCACCGTGCGGATAACTTGCGCCAAAAGCTCGGCTTCCGGGCCGCTCAGGCTGCCTGCGGCGCGAAACGGTGAAAGCTGGCTACGAAATAGGGCCTCGCAGACATAGATATTGCCCAAACCGCAAATCAGGCTTTGATCGAGCAGCGCGGCTTTGAGCGGAGCCGCTTTGCCCTTGAATGCGGTTAGAATAAAACTTCCGGACAGCTCATTGCCCAGGGGCTCAATGCCGATGTTTTTGAACAAAGCATGGCTTGGAACATCGCCGATCAGATCCATAAAGCCAAAACGACGCGGATCATTATAGGTGATGACGCCGCCGCCGGACATTTCAAACACCACATGATCGTGCTTTTTCGGCTCGTTCGGCTGCGCGGTCAAACGCGGGTGGTGAAACGCGCCGGGGACCGTTTTGTCAATCAAAAATGAGCCGCTCATACCAAGGTGCATCACCAAAGTTTCGCCGCTCTCCAGCGCAGCCAGCAGATATTTGGCGCGGCGCGTGAGCGAAACTATGCGCGTTCCTTCCAGCCGCGCAGCAAACCGGTCCGGAAACGGGAAGCGCAAATTGGCCCGGCGCTGCTCGACCCGTAAAAACCGCTCGCCTTCCATGGCGGGCAACAGGCCACGCCGGACAGTTTCAACTTCGGGAAGTTCGGGCATCGGCTTTAACCTGTTTCAATGTGGTGGCGCATGGCCTTGATGCAGCCGTTTGACACTTTTGCGCAATTGGTGTGCAAGCGGCAAAACGTCTCGCCTCAATAGCCTTATTGTACAGCTCTTGCTATGGTGCCGCACAAATTTGGAGAAGACCTATGTCCGCCGCACACAATGAAACACATTTCGGCTTCCGCGATGTTCCGCTCACCGAAAAGCAGGGGCTGGTTGATGATGTGTTTCACAAGGTGGCAGACCGCTATGACGTGATGAACGATTTGATGTCGGGCGGGCTTCACCGCGCCTGGAAAGACGTGATGGTGGGCATGTTGAAGCCCTCGCGCAGTCATCCGTTCAAGCACCTCGATGTGGCGGGCGGCACCGGCGATGTGGCGTTTCGCATTATCAACGCCGGCGGGCCGGAAACGGAAGTTACTGTCCTCGATATTAATTCTGACATGCTGCGGGTGGGACAAGAGCGCGCCAACAAACTGGGCTTGAGCGGCCTTGATTTTGTCGAGTGCAACGCCGAGGCGCTGAACGGAATTGCCGACAACAGCTTTGATGGCTACACCATCGCTTTTGGCATTCGCAATGTTCCGCGCATTCCGCTGGCTCTCAAAGAGGCCTATCGGGTGTTGAAGCGCGGCGGTAGATTTTTGTGCCTTGAGTTTTCGCAGGTGGATATGCCGGGGCTGGACAAAATTTACGACGCGTTTTCGTTCTCGGCCATTCCTGCCATTGGCAAGGCCGTAACGGGAGATGGCGAGCCCTATCGCTATCTGGTGGAGAGCATTCGCAAGTTCCCGACGGCGGAAACTTTTAAAGACATGATTGCCGATGCGGGGTTTGAGCGGGTGAGTTACACACGTTTAACCGGCGGTGTCGTCGCTATTCATTCCGGCTGGAAGTTGTAGGCATGGGTTTTTTGGCAGATGTCGGCCATGTCTGGCGCTTGACGCATGTAGGCTGGGTTTTGGCGCGCGAGGGCGCTTTAGCCCCTGTTCCAGTTAACGCCTTGCCGGTTTTTGCGCGGCTGCCGATGCGGCTGGCGCAATCCTTAGCGCGGAGGCACGCCAGCGGTGCGCTGGCCAAGGCTGTGGCCCGGCTGGGCCCGTCCTATGTTAAGCTCGGGCAGTTTTTGGCGACGCGCCCTGACATTGCCGGGCCGCGTTTGGCCAGAGAGCTGTCATCGCTGCAAGATAAAATGATGCCGTTTTCGCAGGCCGAGGCAATTGCGGCGGTGGAAGCCGCATTTGATCAAAAGCTCGACACGCTGTTTACCAGCTTCGGCCCGCCTATTGCCGCCGCATCCATCGCGCAGGTGCACAAAGCGCAGGTTTTGGAAAACGGCGAGATCAAAGACGTGGCCGTGAAGATTGCGCGGCCCGATGTTGAGCGCCGGTTTCGGCGGGATTTGGGCGATATGTATTTCGCCGCCCGCCTTGCCGCGCGGTTTTTGCCTGATGCGGACCGCTTACAGCCTGTTCTGGTGGTGGATACGCTGGCCCGTTCGGTGACACTTGAGATGGACTTCAGGTTGGAGGCGGCTGCCGCGTCTGAATTTGCAGAAAACACCAAGCAGGACGTGGATTTTCGGGTGCCTGCGGTGGATTGGACCCGCACGGCCAAAAACGTACTGACGCTTGAATGGGTGGAAGCTACGTCGCTCTCCGATCTTGCAGCTTTACGGCAGCGGGAGCTGGACTTGCCCAAGCTTGGGCAGACCTTGATCCAGAGTTTCCTGCGTCACGCCGTGCGTGATGGCTTTTTCCATGCTGATATGCATCAGGGCAATCTGATGGTGGACCCTGAGGGGCGTATTGTTGCGGTAGATTTTGGTATTATGGGGCGACAAGGGCCCAACGAACGGCGCTTTTTGGCTGAAATTCTCTATGGCTTCATCACCCGCGATTATACCCGCGTTGCCGAGGTGCACATCGAGGCAGGATATGTGCCGGTTCAACACAGTGTTGCGGACTTTGCGCAGGCTATCCGCGCCGTCGGCGAGCCGATCCATTCGAAAACCGCCGATCAGATTTCGATGGCGAAATTGCTGACGCTGCTGTTTGAAATTACGGCGCTGTTTGACATGAAAACGCGGCCCGAACTGGTGATGCTGCAAAAGACCATGGTGGTTGTGGAGGGTGTGGCCCGCACGCTCGACCCGCAGTTGAATATGTGGAAAACCGCCGAGCCTGTGGTCAAGGACTGGATTATGCAAAATTTGGGACCCGCCGGTAAACTTCAGGATGCGGGGCGCGGGTTGCAACATCTGGGGCGCACATTGGCCAATGTGCCGGACTTTTTTGACCGGGCAAAGCTCGTATTGGCCGGGCTGGACGCCGCCACGAAAACCGGCTTTTCACTGTCCGCAGAAAGCTTGAGCGGTATTGGCAAGGCCGAGGCGCGCCGCGCCCGCTGGGGCAATCTGGCTTTGTGGGTGATAGCGGCAGCGCTGGTATGGAGTGTGTGGCATTAGCCGCCTTCACCCTAATTCCACATTCTGTTTGTAAATTAAATCGCGTGGTGCCAAATTGCGGTGGAAATCGCCAGAGGAGCCGCGTTGAAATCCCTGTCCCACAAATCCGTTCTGCTGATCATTGGCGGCGGCATATCAGCGTATAAAAGTCTTGATCTGATCCGCCGCCTGAAAGAGCGCGGGGCGGGGGTAACGGTTGTGCTTACCGCCGCCGCCAAGCAGTTCATTACGCCGCTGTCTGCGGCCAGCCTTTCGGGCAGCAAAGTGTATGAGGATTTGTTTTCGCTGACCGATGAGGCCGAAATGGGCCATATTGAACTGTCGCGCGCAGCTGACCTGATTGTGGTAGCCCCTGCAACTGCCGATCTTTTGGCCAAACAAGCGCATGGATTGGCCAATGATCTGGCCTCCACGCTGTTGCTGGCAACCGATAAACGCGTGCTCAATGCGCCTGCCATGAATTTGCGGATGTGGCTTCATCCCGCCACCCGGCGCAATGTTGCAACTTTGACAGCGGACGGCGCGTTGTTTGTCGGACCTAACGAGGGTGACATGGCCTGCGGCGAATATGGCCCCGGGCGGATGGCGGAGCCGCTGGAAATTGTCAACGCCGTTGAAATGGCGCTGCAAGGCGACACGGTTTTGCCGCTGCCCAATGCCGCCCTTCAGCATAAACATGTGCTGATTACCGCGGGGCCAACCCACGAACCGATTGACCCGGTGCGCTACATTGCCAATCGCTCATCCGGTAAACAGGGCTATGCGCTGGCCGAAGCAGCAAAACGGGCAGGTGCCCGCGTGACGCTGGTCAGCGGTCCGGTGAACCTTCCCGCGCCTGTGGGCGTCACGGTTGTGGCCGTGGAAACTGCAGACCACATGCTGGCGGCGGTGGAGCTTGCTCTGCCCGCAGACATCTTCATTGCCGCCGCGGCTGTGGCTGATTGGAGTGTGGTCAATGTCGGCGGCAGCAAGATCAAGAAGCAGGACGGCGCGCTGCCAAAATTTGAATTGCGCGAGAATGCCGACATTCTGGCCAGCGTCGCAAGCGGCCGCAGCCGCCCGGCGTTGGTGGTGGGCTTTGCCGCTGAAACCGACCATATGGAAGACTATGCCAAGGCCAAGCTGGTGAAAAAGGGCTGTGACATCATAGTCGCCAATGACGTCAGCGGTGATGTGATGGGCGGCGACAACAATCAAGTGACGCTGATTTCGCCGACGCGTATCGAGCACTGGCCGCATATGAGCAAACAAGAAACCGCCACGAAACTGATGGCGCATTTCGCTGGCATGCTGAGCGGGTTGCTCAAATGAGCGGGATTTTGGCTAAGCGCCTGCCTCACGCCGTTGGTTTGCCGCTGCCCGCTTACCAAAGCGCAGGCTCCGCCGGGATGGATGTTATGGCGGCTTTGGCATCGCCCCTCAATCTTGCGCCGCTGCAACGGGCCCTGATTCCAACAGGACTTCAAATTGCGCTGCCGCACGGGTTTGAAGCGCAAATTCGTCCGCGTTCGGGCTTGGCGCTCAAGCACGGCATCACCGTTCTCAATTCGCCGGGGACAATCGATGCCGACTATCGCGGCGAGATTTGTGTGCTCTTGATCAATTTAGGTGATGCGCCATTTGAAATTATGCACGGGATGCGCATCGCGCAAATGGTGGTTGCGCCAGTGACACAAACGCAATTTATTGAAACTGATGAGCTTCCGGGCAGCGCGCGCGGGGCCGGCGGATTCGGGTCAACAGGTTTAAAACCATGAGCTTTTTATCGCGCCGCCGCGTGTTGGGTTTGGCCATTGTTGTGGATGTGGCGCTGTATGCACGGCCTGCGCCGGTTGCAGCCAAAGCACTGGCGCAGAGGCTTGAACTGCCGCCGCGCCACCTCGAAACACTGCTCCAAGCGCTGGTACGTGCCAATATTCTGAAAGGCGTGCGCGGGCCAAAGGGCGGCTATGAGCTGGCGCGCGAGCGGCGGCGTATCAGCGCCGGAGACATTGTGCGGGCGGTGTCGAATGATGATTTTGAAGCGCGAACGCCTCAGGTGATTGAAACCGTGATTGCCGCGGCGATTTT
>JAYVYB010000172.1:0-6572 GCA_043784625.1 Methylovirgula sp. | reverse complement strand
GCCAATTGCTGTGATTTGATTTGATCAACATCCGAATTCCAAAAAAGTTGCATTATCAAAATAAAACATCTTATAGTTGTATTAGAGCGATTCGTGATGTTTGGGAATCCCTATTCAAAAGTGGCCGGGACCCGGCTCATAACAGGAGCAAGCGCAATGACCAGCCGACCCGTACCCTTGAGTTCGACCCCGATATTTCCAAGCTTTGCCAGAGCCATTATCGTGGCGGGCATCGGCGCGGCAATGATTACCAGCCTTGCCAACCTCGCCGGAGCCACGGCGCAAACCGCCCCGGCCAAACCTGTGGTTAAGCCTGTTGTGGCTGCGCCAAAGGCAGTTGCGGCGGCAGATACGCAAATTGCAATTGTTGACTCCCAGCCGGTTATCCATGCCAAATCGGCAGCGGTGACAACTTGCCTGACCGCTGTTTCTGAACTGGCGCGGATGAACCTTGATGCGCCCTATGTCGCGCTTTCAACCTGGAACAAGGCGGCGGCGAATGATCATCTGTTTGAGTCCATTGCCGGTTTGAAGTATGACAATCAGGTGGCTCCACGCGCGGTCTCGGTGCTCACCGCCTCGCCAACAGCCTCTAAAAATTGCGATGGCGGCTCGGTGCAGGTTCAACCTTCGAACCTGAGCTGCGACGCGATTTCCAAAAACCTGATCAACGCCAATATGAAGTCGCAGGACCTTAACGGCGTGACGCTGATTGCCGGTGACGGGCCGATGCGCTATGCGCTCCTGCCAACCGCAGGCAACGGCTGCGCTGTTGTTGGAATTGGCACCTATTTCGCAAAATAATTAGTCTTCGATCAGACAAAACCTATCAACGTCGACCATGCCTTTGTCGGTGATTTTCAAATGCGGAATCACCGGCAATGGCAAAAAAGCCACTTGCAAGAACGGTTCGGCCAAGACGACGCCGAGTGACTTTGCCGCCGCGCGTAACGGCAACAGTGCCTGATGCACCTGCTCAAACGGCAACAGCGACATCAAGCCTGCCACGGGGAGCGCCAGCTCGGCCAGAACCTTGCCATCGCGCACCACCACAAAGCCGCCTTCAATCGTGCCAAGATGATTGGCTGCAAACGCCATGTCCTCATCGCTGGCGCCAACGACTGTGATGTTATGGCTGTCATGGCCAACCGACGAGGCAATCGCCCCGGTTTTTAACCCGAAGCCGTGGACATGGCCAAGGCCGACATTGCCATTTTTGCCGTGGCGCTCAATTACGGCGCATTTGATGGCATCCTGCGCCAGATCTATGCCGACAACACCGTTTTCCAGCGGCAAAGTCATTTTTAAATACTGGGTGATGATCTTGCCCGGGATGACGCCCATCACGGGACGCTCAGCCTTTTTGCTGCGAATGATAAAATCAAATGCCGTCACCTTGCGGGCCTTGGCGGAATTGCGGCCAACCGGCGCAACAGTTCCACGCGCGGCAAACAGCGCTTCGTCCACCAAACGCCCGGCGCTGAATACACGTTGCACGTCACATGCGGCCAAGGATGTTACCAGCACGATATCCGCGCGAAACCCGGGCGCAATCAGGCCGCGATCTTTCAAGCCGAAAGCGCGGGCGGCGGAGTGGCTGGCCATGCGGTAAGCGTCCAACGGCCTCGCGCCCAAAGCTATCGCGGTGCGGATAAGAAAATCCAGATGCCCCTCTTCTGCAATATCAAGCGGATTTCGATCATCGGTGCAAAACGCCATGTAGGGCGCAAGGTCGGGTGTGATAAGCGGGCTTAACGCGTGCAAATCTTTGGAAACCGAACCTTCCCGCACGAGAATGGTCATGCCTTTGCCGAGCTTTTCACGCGCCTCCTGTGCGGTGGTGGCTTCGTGATCGGTGCGAATTTGCGCGGCGCAATAGGCGTCAAGATCGCGGCCTGTCACCAGCGGCGCGTGGCCGTCAATATGGCCGCCCTGAAAGGCGGCGAGCTTTTCCAGAACTTGCGGATCACGAAACAGCACGCCGGGGAAATTCATGAATTCCGCGAGGCCGATCACTTGAGAGTGCGCGGCGAAGGGCAGCAGATCCGCAATATCCAGCCGCGCGCCGGAGGTTTCCAGCTCGGTTGCCGGGACGCAGCTGGAAAGCTGCACACGCAAATCCATAATTGTGTGCGCCGACCAATCGAGAAAATATTGGATGCCGTCTTTGCCTAGAACATTGGCGATTTCATGCGGATCACAAATGGCGGTGGTGACGCCATGAGGCAGCACGCAGCGGTCAAATTCGCCCGGGGTGACGAGGGAAGATTCGACATGCAGGTGGGTGTCAATAAAGCCCGGGACGGCGATCTGGCCCGAAATATCAATCTCCGAGGTGCCGGAATAGGAACCGCCGGTGCCGACGATGCGGTCTTGATGGATGGCAATATCACCCGAAACCAAGTCTCCAGTGATCAGATCGAGAAACTGTCCGCCCTTCAAAACCAAATCTGCCGGTTCATCGCCACGCCCTTGAGCAATACATTTGGCGAGGAAGGCGGGGTCGGCTTTGGCTTGCATGTGCGGGCTCATCCTTGAGAAATCGAAAATCGTTTCGCGGGATAATCGCGCAAAGCTGTGTGCAGCGCAACGTAAGACTGGTTGCCGCGCGAGGAGAGATTGACCGCAAAGCCGGCTTCACCTTCATCGGGGAAGCCAATTTAACGGGAGCTATTGCAGTTGTTTCACCCAATTGGTGAAGAGAATTGCCTCGGGGCTGGGTCGTTTGGCGGTTTCAGGCGTGAGGATATAGTGGGCGCTGTCAACGGCAACATCGGCCTCGACCGGCATCACCAGACGGCCGCTGTCGATATAGTGGCGCGCAAAGCAATCGAGAACGATGGCAGGGCCGTAACCCGCCGCCGCCAGCTCCAACGCGGCGATTGAGGTGTCAACGATCAGGCCCTGATAGGGTTGCAGCGGAATTTCGGCCCGCGCGCATAACCTTTGCCAGAGGTCTTCATATCCGGTGACATGGATGAGTGCAGCGCGCGAAAGCTGGCCGATGCGATCATGGAAATCGCCCGCCGGAGCTTGATCGGGGTGGCAAACCGGCACAGCTTTAAAGCTGGCGATCGGGTCTGCCCGAAATCCCGGCCACGTGCCGTCGCCAAAGCGAATGTCGATATCGGTGGCCTCATCGCTTTGCGAATGGGACCAGACGGACGAGGTCAGCCGCAGGCGGATGCCCGGATATTTCTGCAAAAACCCGGCAATTCGCGGTGCCAGCCATAAAGACACAAATGAAACCGGCGCGCGCACCATCAAAGTGCGCTGCCCGATTGGGCCGAACAGCCCGGCGGTTGCCGCAGCCAAATTGTCGAAACTTTGCCGCAAGGGCGGTAAATAGGCGGTTCCAAGCTCGGTCAGCAGCAATTTGCGCGCCAGGCGTTCAAACAACATCACGCCGAGGTATTTTTCCAAAGAGCGCACCTGATGGCTGACCGCCGCCGGAGTCAGGCTCAATTCGTCCGCTGCCGCCGTAAAGCTGGAGTGGCGCGCCGAGGCCTCGAACGCCCGCAACCACATGAGCGGTGGAATGTCGTAACTTGCCGCGTTGGCTGCCGGACTTGCGGTTGATTTTGTCAGCGGTTTCACAGTGTCGTTGCGCATTTTGATCTCAGAAGCATGTTTGAGACCGGAAGGCTCAGTGTTTTAGCTGTTATCGTCAAGGATCATTTTTCCGGCTTTTGCCGCAACCATCATGGTAGGGGCATTGGTGTTGCCGGAAATGATCGACGGGAAAATGGACGCATCGGCAATACGCAAGCCTGATACGCCCATAACTCTCAAGCGCGAATCGACAACGGCGCGTGCAATATCCGGCCCCATGCGGCAGGTGCCGCAGGGGTGATAGACCGTGCCTGAGCGAAGGCGGAAATCCTCAATCAACTGCGCGTCGGACGTAACGTGCGGCCCGGGCGCGAGCTCGCCCGCAATAATTTCGGCCAAGGCAGGTTGACGCGACAGCTTGCGCAGTAGCTTGACGCCCTCCAGCATAGTTTCAACGTCTTGTTGCGTCCCATAGGCGTTGGGACGGATTTTTGGCGGCGTCAACGGATCCGGCGAGGAGATCATAATCTCGCCGCGGCTGGCCGGCTTGCAGGTAGAGAGGCCAAGCGAAAACCCCGGAAACGGGTCCGGTGTGAGCAGCGGCCGCGTGCCCTGTTTGGCGTGATAGGTGCTGATCGCCTGCATATAAAGCTGAATATTCGGGCGCTCTAGCTCGGGCCGTGTTTTGACAAAACCGCCGCACTGATTGAGACTGAGGCTCAATGGACCCCGCCCACGCGCCAAAAAATGCAGCCCGGCGCGAGCCTTGCCCCACCACGGCCGCAGCAATTCGTTGAGAGTGGGGACTTTGGCACGGTAGGTGTAATTTATGCCAAGGTGATCCTGCAAGTTCCGGCCCACCGCCGCATTGTGTTGCACAAGCTGGATGCCAAGTTGGGTCAGGTGCGCCGCATCGCCGATACCGGACACCTGCAACAGTTGCGGCGAATTCACCGCTCCGGCGCACAGGATAATCTCGCGGCGGGCTTGGATATTAAGCCTGTTGCCCCGATGCAGTACCTCCACACCGCTGGCGCGCCGGTCGGTGAACAGCAATTTGAGCGCGTGGGCATTTTTGATCAACATCAGGTTTTTGCGCGCCAGAGCGGGATGCAAAAAGGCTTTGGCTGCCGACATTCGCCAGCCGTCTTTGGTATTGATTTGATAGATGCCGATGCCTTCTTGCGTGGCACCATTAAAGTCTGCGTTTTGGCTAAAGCCCATCTGCAAACCGGCCTGGATAAAGCGGCTGGCAAGCGGATGCAATTGGCCTGAAACATCGCAAATATGCATGGGGCCACCGGTGGCGCGCCATTCGTCCGCGCCGCTTTGATTGTGCTCCAGCGCCTTGAAAAACGGCAAAACATCGGCAAAACCCCAGCCGGCATTGCCTTCCGCCGCCCAATCTTCAAAATCGCGGTGCGCACCTCTGATCCAAACCATGGCATTGATTGAGCTGGAGCCGCCCAATACTTTGCCGCGTGGCCAATAGTCCGCTTGGCCGGAAAGGCCAGCGTCTGCTTCAGCGCGGTAGCCCCAGTTCAGGGATTTGTCATAAAAGGTTTTGCCATAGCCCAGCGGCATCTGCACAAACAGCCGCCGGTCCGAGCCGCCAGCTTCGAGAAGGCACACGGAATGGCGGCCATTTGCCGACAGCCGCTCGGCCAGGACGCAGCCCGCCGAGCCTGCGCCGACGATGACAAAGTCAAAAATCTGTTCCCCTGTCAGCGCCAAATCAGCCGACCTCGCCCAAATACCATGCCACCCAATTGATGGCGTTCGGCTCCACCGGCGCATAGGGGCCGGGCTGATAATAGCGCGAATTGACGCCTTTTTGATTGGCCTCGGTGATGCGTTTGTCCGCTTCTGTGGTGACGGTCCACAACCATGTCAGTTTTTCGAGGTCGTAGTCTTTGCCTTCAACTGCGTCCTCGCGCACCAGCCAAATCAGCTCCATGGCGGAGTTGTGTGCGTCCACCGGAATAAAGCGGTAAATCACCCCGTGATCAGGATAGGCAATGAAAAAGCTCGAAGGGGCAAAATGCGCCGAAGTGACACCGCCGTCATATTGCTTGAAATCGCCCATCAGCGGCGCAACAGGCAAGCCGTCCGGCCCGCCGGTCTTGACGCCTTCATACAGCGCATAGCGAAACACAAACACCGACTGATCGCCGGTTTTTGAACCTACCCGATGGTCAAAAGATCTCACATCGAGGCCAAGCGCTTGAGTTTGGGCTTCCATCGCTGCGTTCAGCACTTCAATTTGATCAAGCGGCTGCTCAAGAGCGTGCAGCTTGGAATATTCGGGGTGAGACGGGGTGCAATGGTAACATTCAAGGTAGTTTTCGACGGCCAATTTCCAGTTTGCCGTCACCGGATAGGTTTGCCGGTGTGCAACTTTGGCTTTTGCCCAACCATAAGCTTTGAAGGCTTCAGAGATGGTTTTGCGGGCGATATCAAAGCTGAGAGGCTTATCCGCGAGGGACAAAAATACCAACCCCTCAACCACTTCCAGCTTAACCGGCTTCAGCCCGTGGGCGCTTTTATCGAAGTCTTTCGGCATGTAACGGGCTGAGCGCAAGGTGCCATCAAGGTTATAGGCCCAGGCGTGATAGGGGCAGACCAAAACCGTGGCGTGGCCCTGCTGGCTTTTGCAGATATGCGAGCCGCGATGGCGGCAGACGTTGGCAAATGCGCGCAAGGCACGGTCTTGTCCGCGCACAATGATGATGCTCTCGCCTGCCATTTCAAACAGGAAATAGTCGCCGACGTTTGGCGCTGATGATTCATGTCCCGCCAGCAGCCAATATTTGAAAAACACCCGCTCTACATCATGTTCGAAGGCTTGCTGCGAGTTATAAAGCGCCTGCTGCAATGAGTGGGCGGGTGGCTGATTTTTGACAATTTCGGCAATATAGGCTGCGGCGGCAGCGGCTTGCGGATGTGTGGGCACGGTCATTTCACTCTCCAAAGGAGCGGCGTCTAATTGCGGATTTTAAGGTTTTTCGGATCATAAAGGG
>JAYVYB010000171.1:0-1906 GCA_043784625.1 Methylovirgula sp. | reverse complement strand
TTTATTTCCATTGGCTTGAGAACATCGAGCCTTGGTGCATTTCCCGGCAGCTTTGGTGGGGCCATCAAATCCCGGCTTGGTACGCTCCCGATGGTGAGGTTTTTGTTGCAGAGACTGAAGAAAAAGCCAAAGAGGCGGCTCAGCAGCACTTTGGTCACCTGCCAAATTTGCGTCGTGACGAAGATGTGTTGGACACATGGTTTTCTTCAGCCTTGTGGCCGTTTTCAACGCTTGGCTGGCCCGGAAATAAACAGGAACTAGCGCGCTATTATCCCACCTCGGTGGTTGTCACGGGCTTTGACATCATATTTTTCTGGGTTGCCCGAATGATGATGATGGGGCTTGAATTTCAAGAGGCTGTGCCGTTTCATGATGTCTACATTCACGGTTTGGTTTTGGACGAAAAAGGGCAGAAAATGTCCAAGACCAAAGGCAACGTGGTTGACCCTCTTGAACTGATCGATCTCTATGGCGCTGACGCTTTGCGGTTTTTTATGGCGATTTCCGCAACCCAAGGCCGAAACATTAAGCTTATAAAAAATCAGGTCGAGGGTTATCGTAATTTTGCTACCAAGCTCTGGAGTGCAGCTCGATTTGCCGAGATGAACGCGTGTGTGCGAATTGCGAACTTTAGTCCTGAAAGCCTTAAAGAGCAGCTGAACCAGTGGATTATAGGTGAGCTCGATAAGAGCATTCTGGCTGTTAGCACCGCGATCAGTACCTATCGCTTTAATGAGGCCGCTACGCAGGCTTACCGGTTTGTGTGGAACACGTTTTGCGACTGGCATCTGGAATTGGTTAAGCCGATTTTGCAGGGTGAAGCCGGAGATTTGCAAAATGAGACGCGGGCAACCATCGCTTATGTTTTGGACGAAGTTCTAAAATTGCTTCACCCGTTTATGCCGTTTATAACGGAAGAGCTGTGGGCAATTAAGGGAGAACAAGGCCCAAAACGGACCGGGCTCCTTGCAACTGCGCCATGGACAGACGTGACGTTGAGAGATACGGCCGCCGCTGATGCCACGATAGGGTTCATCGTCAAGCTTGTTTCTGAAATCCGCTCGGTTCGAGCTGAAATGAATATCAATGCCGCCGCGCTGATCCCGCTGGTTTTTGTGAAAGCAGATGCTTCACTGAAGCATCTTGTTGCGCAACGCGGCGACACCATCAAACGTATGGCGCGCATTTCTGACATTTCATTTGCAGACACCCCACCAAAAGGGGCGGTGCAACTGGTGGTTAACGGCCAGATTTCAACGCTTCCACTGGACGGAATCATTGATTTTGCGGCAGAACGGGCGCGATTGAGCAAAGAAATTGCAAAATGGCAGGTGGAAGTCGATAAAATCGATGCGCGCTTTGCAAATGCTGACTTTATGGCACGCGCAAAGGACGACATTATCGAAGAAAATCGAGAAAGACGCGATGATGCGGCATCTCGCATAGTCAAAATGACGGCTGCGCTGGCTGGTCTCCAAGGGTTGTAGTTCGAAGTTTGGAGTGTTGCAAAAACGTAACACTCCAAATTGATTTCCTCTATCCTTGCCAAAACACCGAAATCGCCGCGTTTAAGCCATAAACTCTGCGCTAATCTCTTGCGTATATCAATCCTTATGAGGCTCTTCTGGGCAGACTTTCAGGTGGATGAGAGATTTTGGACGCCATTTGTATGGACATGCGTGGTAATTTTCTGAGTTTTGAGACTTTTTCCACTTTCGAGGTGGACACTGCATCCGGCGGCATCCGGTCGGCAGGCCGCAGTTTTGCGCTTATGGCTGTTGTTTGTTTCACCGCCTTCTGCGGCGCTGCAACCACGGCCAGACCCTTACCATTCACAAGGGTGATCGGGTTGCCCAACTCGTGATCGCACGCGTTGTCCAGGCCGAGCTTGCCGATGCCAGCGAGC
>JAYVYB010000170.1:0-2443 GCA_043784625.1 Methylovirgula sp. | reverse complement strand
GAGCCCGGGCCAAGTGATTACTCCGCCGCTTGGCTGTTCGAGACCGGCCAGCATATTCATAAGTGTCGACTTACCACTGCCGGAGGCACCGGTGAGCGCAATGCGCTGTCCGGCAAAAATCGCGCAATTGAGCGGACGCACTGCGTCGATTAATTTATTTGCTAATTGATAGCTTCGGGCAGCGCTCCGCGCCTCAATCAACGGAGCGCCTGGATGCGCGCGGCGAACCACAATCATCTGTTCGTCACGTCGCGCAATATTTGGAGTTGCTAAATGAGCTTTGGCTGTATCGAGCTCAACAATCCTCCCGTCGGCAATTGCCAAAACGCGAGAGGCACGCGCGCTTAATTTGTGGCTGTGGGTCGCGATTAATGCCGCGCCGCCATTTGCGCAACGCTTTTCAAAAAGGTCAAGAATCAACGCTTCCGTCTCGGCATCGACTTCTGCTGTCGGTTCGTCGGCAATCAAAAGCTGCGGATCTGACGCAAGTGCGACGGCGAGGCCCGCTCTGGCGGCTTCACCCCCGGACAAGGTGGCAGGCAAAGCCTCCGCCCGGTCACTCAAACCAACGTCGTTCAACAATTGCTTTATGCGTATTTCGTTATTTGGCAGCCCGCAAATATCCAGCTGCAAAGCGATATTTCCAGCAACGCTAAGATGCGCAAACAGATTTCCTGCCTGCGCCAGAAATCCGATTGAGCTGGCCCTTAGTGCCGCCCGTTCAGCCTCCGGACGCCGTGTCATCCGGTGGCCGTCAATTGTGACTGTGCCGCCATCAGGCTCATCGAGGCCAGCGATACAGGCGAGTAAAGTTGACTTACCGCTGCCTGATGGACCCTCCAAAGCGACCATCTCGCCACGTCGAACCGCGAGGCTTGCGCCGCGCAATGCCCGCACTTCCGTTTCTCCGGGATGATAAAACCGGAACAGATCGTCGACTGCGAGAATTGTCATATTATTGCCACCCGAACGATTGGCTCATCAATGTCCATTGATCGGCATTGTCAGCACCCGCAGGCGACGAAAATGTCAGTGCGGCGATCTTATCTCCGTGCATGATCAAAAAACACTCGCTTTCGAGGCGGATTTGTTTGTTGGTGACGGCATTAGGTTCAGAATTTGACGTATAGACAACTTTCACAGCAGAACCTGCTGGCAGCTTGACCTCTGTAACCGCCGAAATCTTTATTGCGCGACCGGTTTTTTCCAGCTCCGCCGCTTCATTGGCACGGACGCTGACCACTGTCGGTGCTACGCTGGAAGGCTTCACCACGACCGCGATCTGGCCATATTTATCGGCAAAAGACACGCCTTTTACTGCATCAGTACGAGCCCATCCTTCAGGGATCTTCAACGAGAAGCCCAGCGGCGATTTATAAGTGACAAACAGCTGATCATCGGGAATGTCACCCGGCGGGCTCTTCTCTTGAACTATCGGTGCCTCTTGGGCTTGGGCAACGGGAGCGGCGAAAGTCGCCACCCCCAAGCCAAGCGCGATCAAGGCAACATGTGCCGCCTGTCTCAAGCTTGGTGCGTTTTTCATTTGCCACCCTCAGTCTTGTTGACCAGCAACTCACCGGTTTTGGCGTCGATACCGACTTCGTGGGTCGCAGTGCCAACCTTGATGTCAAAAGAATAGCGCAGGCCCGATCCACCCTTGCGGTGTTCAAGCTCCTGATCAAGAATTGTTCCTGGCTGTGCCTTCAAGACTGCAACGCGCGCTTGTTCAAGAGTTAATGTCGCTTCTTTCGCGAGTGCTTCGCCTTCAAGCGCAAATGCGCTGGTCGCAAAAGAAGATATTGCAAAAGTAATCAGCAGTGCCGCCGAAACTGGGCGTGACTGTGTTGCTTTTATTTTAATCATTGAGTGCTTTTCCTCATATCGCGCCTCGCATTGGGCTTGGCGCTGGTTTTCAGTGCCAGAGGATTAGCGCCCAAGACTTAGGGGAGAATGAGCAACTCAAATATTGAACGATTACGGGATCGAACTTCAAACATCTCAAGGCTCAATGAGATCAGTGCCTTCTGCAGATTGAGCAACACACACTCGTAAACCCGGGCGGTCGGTGCGGTTGCTAATTTGAATTGTGAGGCCGTGCCGTTTCGCGACAGCATCGGCAATCGAAAGCCCGAGCCCGCTGCCCTCAATGTCAATAGGTGCTGAACGAAAGAAACGGTCGAAAAGGCGCGGTATATCAGCTTTCAAAACCCCGCAGCCAGTGTCCAAAACTTCGACGATGGGGCTGCCATTATGATTTATGACCGATACATCGATGGATCCACCCGCTGGCGTGTAGCGGATGGCGTTGTCTATTAAATTACCGAACAGCATTTTCAAGTCCGACGGCCACCCCGACAAAGTCGCGGAATCGCGCGCGCCCATGCCAAGATCAACGTTTTTTGCGGTAGCAACATGAATGTAATCAGCAACGCATTGAGTAACA
>JAYVYB010000169.1:0-8640 GCA_043784625.1 Methylovirgula sp. | reverse complement strand
CGGCTTGGGCGGTTATTCCGCTGAGTTCGGGCTGGGCCATTGCCGATTTGAATGTCGGAATTCTGTATATTTTCGCCATTTCGTCCCTAGGCGTTTATGGCATCATCATGGGCGGTTGGGCTTCAAACTCCAAATATCCATTTTTGGGCGCATTGCGCTCCGCCGCACAAATGGTGTCTTACGAGGTTTCCATCGGTTTTGTGCTCATCACCGTGTTGCTGTGCGCGGGTTCGCTGAATTTGACTGACATTGTCGAGGCGCAGCAGAGCAAATGGGGATTGTTTGGCTGGTATTGGCTGCCATTGTTCCCGATGTTCGTTATCTTTTTCATCTCGGCGCTGGCGGAGACCAACCGTCCTCCGTTTGATTTGCCGGAGGCGGAATCGGAGCTGGTTGCCGGTTTCATGGTCGAATATTCGTCGACACCCTATCTGTTGTTCATGATGGGCGAATATGTGGCGATTCTTACAATGTGCGCCATGACCACAATCCTGTTTCTCGGGGGCTGGCTCTCGCCCATTCCGTTTTCGCCGTTCACGGCGGCATGGTTGGCACCAATTTGGTTCATAATCAAAGTTTCCTTGGTTTTCTTCATGTTTGCCATGGTGAAAGCCTTCGTGCCGCGCTATCGCTATGACCAATTAATGCGTTTGGGCTGGAAAGTGTTTTTGCCCCTGTCGTTGGTGGGTGTGGTGGTTGTCGCCGGCTTCTTGCAGTTTTTTGGTGGAGTGCACGGATGAGATTGGATCAAGCTGCAAAGTCTTTGCTGTTGAGCGAATTCGTCTCGGCGTTCTTTTTGTCGATGCGCTATTTGTTCAAGCCGAAGGTAACGCTCAATTACCCGCACGAAAAAGGCCAGCTTAGCCCGCGCTTCCGCGGGGAGCACGCTCTGCGCCGCTATCCTAACGGTGAAGAGCGATGCATTGCCTGCAAACTTTGCGAGGCAATTTGCCCGGCGCAGGCCATTACCATCGAAGCAGGCCCGCGCAACAACGACGGCACCCGCCGCACCACCCGTTATGACATCGACATGGTAAAGTGCATCTATTGCGGCTTCTGTCAGGAAGCGTGTCCTGTCGACGCGATTGTTGAAGGGCCGAATTTCGAAAACGCCACCGAAACACGCGAAGAATTGCTTTATGACAAAAACCGGCTGCTCGCCAATGGTGCGCGGTGGGAGCGGGAATTGGCGCGCAACATCGCGCTTGATGCGCAATACCGCTAAAGATGACGTTCCGCGCCGTGGCGCGGGCAGGGCCAACCGGCTCTGGTAAACACATCTGCGTTGGGATAGTGCAAGGCTTATAAACAAGGCTTGTAAAATATGACTTTGGGGTTGGAAATATGAATTTGGTCACCGCCTTCTTTTACTTGTTTTCGACGGTGCTGATCGCCTCTGCGGTGATGGTAATTTCCGCGCGAAATCCGGTTCATTCCGTGCTGTTTCTAATCCTTGCCTTCGTAAATGCCGCTGGCCTGTTCCTTCTGCTCGGTGCTGAATTTCTGGCGATGATTCTGGTCATTGTCTATGTCGGCGCGGTGGCTGTGCTGTTCCTATTTGTGGTGATGATGCTCGACGTTGATTTCGCCGAGCTGAAGCAGGGTTTTCTGCAATACCTTCCAGTCGGCGCGCTGATCGGCATCGCCGTTCTGGTGGAACTGGTGTTTGTGCTGGGCACATGGTTTCAAGCCCCGGGCGAGCTCATCACCCGAGCTTCGGCAGTAAAGCCCGGTGTCTCGAACACCCAAGCGCTCGGTCAGGTGCTTTACACACAATATGTCTATTTCTTTGAAATTTCGGGCCTCATTCTGCTGACCGCCATGATCGGCGCAATCGTGCTCACCTTGCGCCACAAGGTGGGCGTCAAGCGTCAGGACATTGCACAGCAGGTGGCCCGCACCAAGGAAACCGCAATGGAAGTCAAAAAGGTGCCCTCGCGGGCCGGAGTGTGAGGCGATGATACCTTTAGAACATTACCTTACTGTGGCCGCCGTTTTGTTTACGCTTGGCGTCGCTGGCATCTTCCTCAATCGCAAAAACGTCATCATCATCATGATGTCTGTGGAGCTTATTCTGCTGGCGGTGAATATTAATCTGGTCGCTTTTTCGAGCTTCTTTGGTGATTTGACCGGCCAGGTTTTCGCGCTGTTCATTCTCACCGTTGCGGCGGCGGAAGCAGCCATCGGCCTCGCCATTCTGGTGACCTACTATCGCAACCGCGGTTCCATCGCAGTTGAAGACATTAATATGATGAAGGGCTGAGCCTCACATGTATCAAACCCTTGTATTTGCTCCCCTTGTCGGGTTCCTGATTGCTGGTATTTTCGGTAATCAACTCGGCGCGCGCGCTTCCGAAATCGTCACCACAGCACTGCTGTTCTTGTCCGCTGCTTTGGCTTGGGTGGCGTTTTTCAAAGTGGGCTACGGACATCAGTCCACGCATGTTGAAATCGCCAATTGGATCACCTCCGGCGACCTCAAGGTCAATTGGGCGTTCCGGATCGATACCCTAACGGCCGTAATGTTGGTGGTGGTGTGCTCGGTTTCGGCGCTGGTGCATCTTTATTCAATCGGTTACATGCACGAAGATGAGAGCCGCCCGCGCTTTTTCGCCTATCTGTCGCTCTTCACCTTCGCCATGTTGATGTTGGTGACTGCCGATAATCTGGTTCAGATGTTTTTTGGTTGGGAGGGTGTTGGCCTCGCGTCATATCTGCTCATCGGATTTTGGTATCACAAGCCCTCGGCCAATGCCGCTGCAATCAAGGCTTTCGTTGTTAACCGCGTCGGTGATTTTGGCTATGCCTTGGGCATTTTCCTCATCTTCGCGCTGACCGGGTCGGTTGGTTTCGAAGAAATCTTCGCCAAGGCTCCTGAATTGGCCAATAAAAGCATCATGGCCTTTGGCCACAGCTGGGATGCGATGACCCTGACCTGCCTGTTGTTGTTTATGGGCGCGTGCGGCAAGTCGGCGCAATTTTTGCTGCACACCTGGTTGCCGGACGCGATGGAAGGTCCAACTCCGGTTTCGGCGCTCATTCATGCCGCAACCATGGTCACTGCCGGCGTGTTCATGGTCGCGCGTCTGTCGCCTCTGTTTGAACAGGCGCCTGTTGCTTTGTCTGTCGTCACCATCGTTGGCGGTACAACGGCATTTTTCGCCGCCACCGTTGGTCTTGTTCAAAACGATATCAAACGCGTGATTGCTTATTCCACCTGCTCGCAGCTTGGTTACATGTTTGTCGCGCTTGGCGTCGGCGGCTATCAGCTCGGCATCTTCCACCTGTTCACCCATGCTTTTTTCAAGGCGCTGCTGTTCTTAGGTGCGGGTTCGGTTATTCACGCCATGCATCATGAGCAGGATATGCGGAATATGGGCGGTCTGCGCTCCAAGATCCCGTTCACGTTCGCAATGATGACCATCGGAACACTGGCGCTCACCGGTTTCGGCATTCCGTTCACTTCGTTCGGCTTCGCCGGATTTGTCTCGAAAGACGCCATCATCGAGGCGGCCTACGCGTCTGACAGGTTTGGTCACACCTATGCATTTTTGCTGGTCGTGGTCGCGGCTGGGCTAACCTCGTTCTATTCTTGGCGTCTGGTGTTCATGACATTCTTTGGTGAGGCCAAAGGCAGCGGGCACGATGCTCACGGTCACCACGCCCATGATGATCATGGCACCGACGATCACGGCACACATGAGCCACACGAATCACCTTTGGTGATGTTGATTCCATTGGCCTTATTGGCGCTTGGTGCGGTGGTTTCCGGCTTTGCCTTCAAAAATGTGTTCTTCGGTGCCGGGCAGGAAGAGTTCTGGAAAGAGGCTCTCACTGTCGGCAAGGACAACAAAATCATCGAAGAGATGGAGCATGTGCCGCATCTGGTCAGCTTGCTTCCAACAATCATGATGGTCGGTGGCTTCCTGCTCGCCTATTTCATGTATATCGTCAAGCCGGGCTCGGCAAAGGCTGTGGCGGACTCAAATCCGGTGCTGTACCGCTTTCTGCTCAACAAATGGTATTTTGACGAGCTTTATAACCTCATCTTCGTGCGTCCTGCCTTTTGGCTTGGTCGGTTGTTCTGGAAGGGCGGCGACGGCAAAATCATCGATGGCATGGGCCCGGATGGAATTGCTGCCCGTGTCGTTGACGTTACAAACCGTGTTGTCATCCTGCAAACCGGTTACGTTTATCACTATGCCTTCGCCATGATGATCGGCGTTGCGGCGCTAATTTCATGGTATCTGGTTGGGGGCGTGCGCTAATGTTCGGTTTTGGCATTCTCTCCCTCACCACTTTTCTGCCATTGGTCGGCGTGGTCATTCTGCTGGTTCTCAAGGGTGATGACGAAGCGGCGCTGCGCAATGTGCGCTGGGTCGCGCTTTTCACCACGCTGATCACATTCGTCGTGTCGTTGGTGGCTTGGAGCCGTTTTGACACCGGCTCCGCTGCTTTCCAGCTCATTGAGCAGCGCGCGTGGTTCTCCGACAAGATCCTCTACAAGCTTGGCGTCGATGGCATTTCCATGCCGTTTGTGTTGCTCACCACCTTCCTGATGCCGTTCTGCATTCTTGCGTCCTGGACCTCAATCAGCATGCGCGTTCGCGAATATATGATCGCGTTTTTGGTGCTCGAAACTCTGATGATCGGCGTGTTCACCGCGCTTGATCTGATGCTGTTTTACCTGTTCTTTGAGGCAGGCCTCATCCCGATGTTCCTGATCATCGGCATCTGGGGTGGCAAGCGCCGCATTTATGCCAGCTTCAAATTCTTCCTCTACACTCTGCTTGGCTCGGTACTCATGCTTCTGGCCATCATGGCCATGTATTGGACGGCGGGCACCACCGATATTGAAGTACTGCTCAAAACCGCGTTTCCGCTCTCCATGCAAAAGTGGCTCTGGCTGGCGTTCTTCGCGTCCTTTGCGGTGAAAATGCCAATGTGGCCGGTGCACACTTGGTTGCCGGACGCGCACGTTGAAGCGCCCACGGCTGGTTCTGTTATCCTCGCTGGCATTTTGCTCAAGATGGGCGGTTATGGATTCCTGCGCTTTTCTCTGCCGATGTTCCCCGATGCGTCGCACTATTTTGCGCCGTTGGTGTTCACGATGTCAGTCATCGCCATTGTCTACACCTCGCTTGTCGCCTTGGTTCAGGAAGACATTAAAAAGCTTATTGCTTATTCTTCGGTTGCGCATATGGGCTTTGTCACCATGGGCTTGTTCGCCATGAACCAGCAGGGCGTTCAGGGCGCGGTGTATCAAATGGTCAGCCATGGCCTTGTCGCTGGCGCACTGTTCCTGTGTGTCGGCGTGGTCTATGACCGGATGCACACCCGTGAGATTGCGGCCTACGGCGGTCTGGTAAACCGGATGCCACGCTATGCCGTGGTTTTGCTGGTGTTCACCATGGCAAACGTCGGTCTGCCGGGCACCTCGGGTTTTGTCGGCGAGTTCATGACCTTGCTCGGTACCTATAAGGCCAACAGTTCTGTTGCGCTGTTTGCAACGCTCGGGGTTATTCTCTCCGCCGCCTACGCGCTTTACCTATATCGCCGGGTGGTGTTCGGCGTCTTAGACAAACCCAGCCTTATGAATATCGCGGATCTCGATGCGCGGGAGGTGGTCATCATGCTGCCCTTGCTCGCCTTGGTCATTTATTACGGCGTGCATCCGCAACCCATTCTAGACGCTTGTGCCGCCTCGGTAGAGCATTTGGTCAAGGGGTTGGATGCCGCATTGGCTGCGACCAAAACCGCAGCTTTGACAGTTCAGTAGGAAGAGACAATGAACGCGCCGATTTTTGCACTCGCTCCGGTTCTGCCGGAGATCATCGTCTCCCTCGGAGCGCTCGGACTCATCCTGCTTGGCGCCTTAAAAGGTGAAAAGCTCAGCTGGTTGGTGTCTGAGCTTGCCGTAGCCATTTTGGGTGTCGCGATTATTCTGGTTCTGCGTCATCCCGGCACCACCGGGGCGGACTTTTCCGGCTCCTTCATTGATGACGCCTTTGGTCGTTATATGAAGGTGCTTTCGCTGGTGGGCGCACTGGTTACGCTGCTGCTCTCGCTAGATTTTACTGCGCGTGAAAAGTTCGCTTCGTTTGAATATCCAATCCTGATCATGCTTTCCACCATCGGCATGATGCTGATGGTCTCCGCCAATGATCTCATCGCGCTTCATATGGGTCTGGAGCTGTCATCGTTGGCGCTTTATGTTATCGCCGCCATCAAGCGCGATGATGTGAAATCTTCCGAGGCAGGCCTCAAATACTTTGTGCTCGGCGCGTTGTCGTCAGGCATGTTGCTCTATGGAGCCTCGTTGATTTATGGCTTTTCCGGCACCGTATCTTTCGCGGGCATAGCCCATGCCATTCATGGCCAGGTGTCGATTGGCGTCATTTTCGGCCTCGTGTTCATGATGGCCGGCATGGCGTTCAAAATTTCTGCCGTGCCTTTCCATATGTGGACGCCGGATGTTTATGAGGGTGCGCCAACTCCCGTCACCGCGTTTTTTGCCTCCGCGCCGAAAATGGCCGCGATGGCGATGATGGTGCGCATCATCAGCACCGCCTTCCCGGGTATCCTCACCCAATGGCAGCAAATCGTGGCGTTCCTGGCCATTCTTTCGATGTTGCTCGGCGCGTTCGCCGCCATTGGCCAAACCAACATCAAGCGCCTTATGGCATATTCGTCCATCGGCCATATGGGTTTTGCGCTGGTTGGCCTTGCCGCCGGCAGCCAAAACGGCGTTCAGGGCGTGGTTATCTACATGACCATCTATCTGATCATGACGCTCGGCACCTTTGCAGCGATCATTTCCATGCGTCGCAATGGTCAAATGGTTGAAACAATCGCCGATTTGGCGGGACTTTCCAAAACCAACGGCAAAATGGCGTTTTTCCTCGCCATGATGATGTTCTCGTTGGCCGGTATCCCGCCACTGGCCGGTTTCTTCGCCAAGTTCTATGTCATTGCCGCAGCAATGGAATCGCATCTCTATATTTTGAGCACAATTGCGGTTCTGGCCTCTGTGGTTTCCGCTTTTTATTACTTGCGCATAGTTAAAATCATCTATCTCGATGAGTCCGCTGGTGCCTTTGATAAACCTTATTGGGTGGTGGATTGGACACTGGTGCTTGCTGGCATTTTTGTACTCGCCTTTTGGGTATTCCCATCGCCTATCATCAACGGCGCCATGGCTGCGGCCAAGAGCCTTTTTTAGACTTGAACCTGCGTCCACCTTATCGAGCCGAGATATTCGATCATCTCGGCTCTACGCATGATGAAATACTAGCCCGCGCCCGTGCCGGAGAAGCAGGAAATCTCTGGATTTTGGCGCGCTCACAGTCCGCCGGACGTGGCCGTTTGGGGCGGGTTTGGCAATCTCCGCCGGGTAATTTTTACGCAAGCCTGTTGCTGCATGATCCCGCGCCGCTTGCCCGTCTCCCCGAACTTGGGTTTGTCGCCGGTGTGGCGCTGCATGACGCGGTCGCGAATGTCAGCAGCCTGACAACTTTGCGGCTCAAATGGCCGAATGATCTCGTGGTCAACGGGGCCAAGCTTTCCGGCATGTTGCTTGAGGGTGTTACCACGCCGCAGGGCAGGGCGATTGCTGTGGGCTTCGGCATCAATTGTGCGTCGAGCCCGTCCGGTCTCGAATATGCCACGGCTTGTCTCGACACTCTTACCGGCAAAAACATCTCGCCTGAGGCTCTGTTGATTGCACTCACCGACGCGCTAGATCATTGGCTGGCGGTGTGGGCGCGCGGGGAGGGGTTTTCGCGCATTCGCACAGCGTGGCTATCGCGTGCGGCAAACTTGAATCAACTCATCAAGGTGCGCCGCCATGCTGATGTTTTAACAGGTATTTTTGATGGAATTGATTCGAATGGCCGCCTTTTGCTGCGGTGCGAAAAAGAAAGCGTGACAATTGAAGCAGGTGACGTATTCCTGATTTAAATTTAAGTAGCAGCAGGCGCATGGCTGAGAGCCCGCGCTGGATTTGAAGGATTGGTATGTCTAAAAAAATTGATGGTTTGGTGTTCGTGCCGCTGGGCGGCTTGGGCGAAATCGGCATGAACTGTGGCCTTTATGGTTATGGCCCCGAAAAACACCGCAAATGGATTATGGTTGATCTTGGCGTTTCTTTCGCCGGGCCGGATTTGCCCGGCATTGACCTTATTATGCCCGACATCAGCTTCATCGAAAAAATCCGTAAGGATTTGCTGGCGCTCATCATCACCCACGCCCATGAAGATCACATCGGCGCGGTTGCCGAGCTTTGGCCGCGGCTGAAATGTCCGGTTTATGCAACGCCGTTTGCAGCGGGCCTTCTGGAAGCAAAGCGTCTGATGGAGCCGAATGCGCCAAATATAAAAACCCATGTGGTGCAGCAGGGCGGAACCATCGAACTTGGACCGTTTAGCGTTGAATTCGTCGCGGTTGCTCACTCTATTCCCGAGAGCAATGCTTTGGCCATCCGCACTCCGGCAGGTTTGATCGTTCACACCGGCGATTGGAAAATCGACGAAACTCCGATGGTCGGCCGCCCGACAGATGAAGCCCGCTTCCGCGCGCTGGGAGACGAAGGCGTCCTCGCGCTCATCTGCGATTCTACCAACGTATTGCGGGCGGGGATCA
>JAYVYB010000168.1:0-6371 GCA_043784625.1 Methylovirgula sp. | reverse complement strand
CGGGTGGCCACGCAAGGTTTTGACGAGGTTTTGCCGGAGCTTGGCTTTTATTATGTGGCCGCAGGCGGGTTTGTGTTTTCGCCATTGGGAGCGACACTGCTGGAAACCGGCACACTCGTTGAAGCCCATGGTGCGCAGGGCGGCAGCATCAGCATTGACGGGCGAGGCGTCCTGATTTGTGTGCGGATTACAATTTTATGAGGGCGATATGGATTGGCTGAGCATTCACGAGGGCGCGGCGCCTCTCATCGTCAGCTTGCCCCACACCGGAACGGACATTCCGGACATTGTGGCGCAGGGCTTGGTCTCCCGCGAACTGGCGCTGCATGACACCGACTGGCATATTGAAAAGCTGTATGATTTTGCTGCGGCGCTTGGCGCAACCGTGGTGCATACGGCGATATCGCGCACGGTGATTGACGTAAACCGCGACCCATCTGGAGGGTCGCTCTATCCGGGGCAGGCAACGACGGAGCTTTGCCCGACCACAACTTTTGACGGGCGAGCGCTTTACAGCGCTGGCGGCGCACCCGACTCAGCCGAAATTGCGCGGCGGCGGGCGACATATTTTGAGCCCTATCATGCGGCGTTGGCGGCGCAGGTTGCGCGGCTGCGCGGGCGGCACCCGCATGTGATTGTGTTTGATGCGCACTCCATCCGCTCGGTTGTTCCGCGCTTGTTTGCAGGCGAGTTGCCGGTGTTGAATATCGGCACAAACGGCGGCCTGAGCGCTGCAAGAGCGATTCAAGAAAACATAGTAAGTGCTTGCGCGGCTTCAGGTTTTTCCAGTGTTTTAAACGGGCGGTTTAAGGGCGGGTGGATTACCCGTAGTTTGGGCGCGCCGCAAAACGGTGTGAGCGCGGTGCAGCTTGAAATCGCCTGTCGCGGCTATCTTGATGAGGTGGAGACCGGCGAACCAGCCTATGGCGAAAGGGCCGGGCCGATGCGGGCGTTTTTGCGCGCACTGCTGGCGGCGTTGGCGGCAGGTTGAATTTTAAAATCAACACATGAAAAGTCTTGGCCGAGGGCTTACATGTAAAGCAGGCCGGAGAGGATTTTGCATGACCAAGCTTTTGGATTTTAAGCGCGAAGCAATTTATATTAATGGCGCTTGGGGCGCATCGAACAACGGGGCGGTGCTCGCCGTTACAAATCCGGCGACGGGGGCGCAGCTTGGCACTGTTCCGGACTGCGGCGCATCCGAAACCGCGCGGGCCATTGCGGCGGCGGATGCGGCTTTCCCGGCGTGGGCGAAGAAAACCGCCAAAGAGCGCGGCAAAATTCTGCACAAACTGGCAGACATTATCGAACAAAATCTGGAGCCATTGGCGCAATTGCTGGTGGCCGAGCAGGGCAAGCCGCTGTTTGAGGCGCGCGGCGAAATCAATTTTTCGGCAAGCTATGTGCGGTGGTTTGCCGAAGAGGCGCAGCGGGTTTACGGAGATGTGATTCCCTCGCCTTGGCCGGGGCGGCGGATTTTGGTGACAAAAGAACCGGTGGGCGTGGTTGGCGCGATAACGCCGTGGAACTTCCCGAGTTCAATGATTGCGCGCAAGCTTGGCCCGGCATTGGCGGCGGGTTGCACCATTGTGATCAAGCCAGCCGAAGCAACGCCCTATTCAGGGCTGGCCTGGGGCGTGCTGGCCGAAATGGCGGGAATTCCGGCCGGCGTGGTCAATGTGGTGACCGGAAATCCGCGCGCCATTGGCGGCGAACTGACCTCAAACCCGCTGGTGCGCAAAATAACCTTTACCGGCTCAACCGCGATTGGCAAATTGCTGGTGGAACAGAGCGCCAAGACTTTGAAAAAAGTCTCGATGGAGCTTGGCGGCAATGCGCCCTTTATTGTGTTTGACGATGCCGATGTTGACCGCGCTGTGGAAGGCTCGATCATTGCCAAGTTTCGCAATTCCGGCCAGACCTGCGTTTGCACCAACCGGTTTTTGGTGCAGGCGGGCATCCATGACCTGTTCGTGCAAAAATTGAGCGTGGCGGTCAACGCTTTGAAAGTAGGTAACGGGCTGGAGGCCGGTGTTGAGCAGGGGCCGCTGATCGATATGCGCGCGGTGGAAAAGATCGAGGCGCATATTGCCGACGCAACCGCCAAGGGCGGCAGGGTTGTGGCAGGCGGCCAGCGCCACGCCTTGGGCGGATCGTTTTTTCAGCCGACGGTTTTAACAGGCGCAACCCGCGAAATGATGGTGGCGCGCGAGGAGACATTTGCGCCGCTGGCTCCGGTTTTCAAGTTTGAGACCGAACAACAAGCAATAGAGATGGCCAATGATACCGAATATGGCCTTGCGTCGTATTTCTACACCAAGGATTTGGGCCGCACGTTCCGCGTGGCTGAGGCATTGAAATACGGCATGGTGGGGGTGAACGAGGGCCTGATCACCACTGAAGTTGCGCCCTTTGGCGGGGTGAAAGAGTCCGGCATGGGCAAAGAAGGCTCAAAATATGGTTTGGACGATTATATCAGCGCAAAATATGTTTGTATCGGCGGGTTAGACTAGGCCGTAACCGGAGCCGCTCTTCAAAAGCGGCATCCGGCTTTACAGATTAGAGTTTAGTGGCGACCTGTGTAGGTGTCTTCGCAAACGAGGCCGAGATAGGCGCCGCTGGCGTTAAAATCAGGAACGGCTGCTTCGCCAATGTCGCATTTGCTGGCGTCGCGGACAAACCGTTCGAATGTGCCAGGCCCTGTCGCAATAAGCGCAACGCCGCTGTTGCCTTCGGCCTGCTGGACCATGGCGGCGGAAACGTCTTGCGGCATTGCAATTGGCTTGGCGATGGCACCGCCTGTTGCAACAGCCAAGACAAGACAAGATGAGGCAATCAAAATTCGAGTGTTCATGGGACTCTCCTGTTAAAGCGAAACCGTTTCGCGCTGACAGGACAGTCTTCAAATGTGGCAATATGTGTAGTTTTTACGACATGTCCAAAATTTAATGTTTAGCGGGTTTTGTTCATGAACTTTGTGTGCAGGGAATACCCTGCTGAATTTGTGCAATGACTGGCTATAGTCTGCGTCATTTAATTTGGCATTTTATCGCGCGGGATAATGGCACCCGGGTGCTGAATCACGGTTGCCGCCAGCGCATTTCCGTTTTGAGCTGCGGCATCAGGGGCGCTACCACTCAGCCGCGCGGCGATGTAGCCCGCACCAAACGAATCTCCGGCGGCTGTGGTGTCAACAATGGTTGCGACGGCGCGTGTCGGAACTTCGAAGCGGCCTGATCGGGTTTTGAGCAACGTGGACCCGGCACCGCGTTTGATGATGATCTCCGCACAGGGGAGCGCAAATGCCGCCTGTAGGGCGTCGTCTTCGCTCAGGTTAAGGCGCTCCGCCTCGTCGCTCAAAGTGATCAGGGCTATGTCACACAATGTAAAAGCTTGCGCATAGGCTGCGTTGGCTTCGGCTGCACTTGCCCACAAACGGGGGCGGTAATTATTATCAAATATGATGGTTTTGTTATCCGCGCGAAGACTTTGCATGAGCGCGAAAAGCCGCAAACGGGCGCGGGGCGGCAAAATGGCGAGACTGATACCGCTGATGTAAAACACGTCGATCTGGTCGCGATTATCTTCCAACGGCGACGAGGGCGCGTCAAAATATTTGCGGGCGGCGGCATCGTTGCGCCAATAAGAAAAGGTGCGTTCGCCTTTGGCATCAACCTGAATGGTGTAAAGTCCGGGCAATTGGCCGGGCAGCCGCGTGACAAATTGTGTTTTGATGTTTTCAAGTTGCCAGCTGTTCAGCATTTCGCCGCTGTAGGCAGCGTCATCGCCAAGGGCGGTGGCGTAGCAGACATTGAATTTCCGGGAGAGCAAGCGCGCCAGATAGGTGGCGGTGTTTAGCGTATCACCGCCAAAACCCATGGTCATTGCCGCGCCGCCAGAGCTGCGCAATTCGACCATGCACTCTCCAAAACAAACAATATTTTGCATTTTCAAACCTGTTCACTGCGTAAAATCATCACGCAATACACACCGCAAAGTGATGTTGCGCCAGCGCGAAGTGACGAAACATTTTGGATTTGTGCGCGTATGAAGTTAGGACTGGATTTATCAAGGGGGATCAGATGAGCCAAATTAGTAGCACAGCGACAAATGTGGTGATCTTGGGTGCCGGGCACGCCGGCGCGCAGGTGGCGGCAAGTTTGCGTCAGGATGGCTTTGAAGGTGCCATCACGCTGGTGAGCGACGAGCCGGATGTGCCCTACCATAAACCGCCGTTGTCCAAGGCTTTTTTGAAGACACATGACGCCGAGTTGCAACTGTTGCGGGCGGAGGATTTTTACCCGCAGCAGAACATCACCCGCCTGCACGCCCATGTAATGAAAATAGACGTGGCGGGTCGAAATCTGGTTTTTAAAGACGGAGCAGTGCTGGGATATGACAGGCTGGTTCTGGCCACCGGCGCGCGGCCACGCCTGAGCACTTTGCCCGGGGCGGACTTGGCCGGGGTGATGCCGTTGCGCAGCCAGGATGATGCGCTCAAATTGCGTTCAAGAATTTCGCAAGTCAGTGATGTTGTGGTTTTGGGCGGCGGCTTTATCGGAATGGAGGCCGCTTTCACGCTGGCCGGGCTTGGCAAAAAGGTGACGATTGTTGAATTCGCGCCGCGCATCCTCAACCGCGCTGTCTCGCAAGTGGTGTCAGATCATATGATGGCGCTGGCCAAGACCAAGGGGATTGCGGTTATTGTCAACACTGCGCTCAAAGAGATTGGCGGCGAGGCGGGGGCGGTAACCCATGTTGTGACCGCTTCTGGAGATGTGATCCCGGCGCAAATGGTGGTGCTGGGCATCGGCGTGGTGCCGAATATGGAATTGGCACAAGCGGCGGGTTTGACTTGCGGCAATGGCGTGATGGTGGATTTGCACATGCGCACCAGCGACGACCACATTTATGCGGTGGGGGACGTGGTGGCTTACGATCATTGGCTGGCGGAGCGGGTGGTGCGGCTTGAGTCTGTGCAAAATGCCACAGACCAAGCCAAATTGGTGGCGCGAACCCTGATGGGCCATGACGAGGCCTATCATACTGTGCCGTGGTTTTGGTCTGATCAAGGTGATGCGAAATTGCAAATGGCGGGATTGTCCTTCGATGCTGACGAATTTGTCACACGCGGTGATCAGGCCAGCGGCGCATTCTCGGTTTATCACTATCGCAAGGGTAAGCTGATTGCAGTGGATTCTGTCAACAAAGGTGCCGACCATATGATTGCGCGCAGGCTGCTTGCGGGCGGGTACTCTCCGCCGCCCGCAGTGGTGGGAGATGTGACTCAGGATTTGAAAGCGCTGATTTAAGGGCACACCGCTTTTGGATCCTTTGCGCCTTTAGCTAAATTGCGCGTTTTGCGATTGCCTCACGGGGTGACGCGCCCTATTCTGGTTGAAGTTAAAATTCAACCGGAGGCGGCATGAACAGCCCTAAAGAAATCAGTTTGCAGGACTTAAAAGCCGGAGTGGCTGACGGGTCGGTTGTCGTTGTTGATGTGCGCGAGGCCATTGAATGGGACGCGGGGCATATGCCCCACGCTCTGTTTAATCCGCTCTCTGCTTTTGATACGAAATTGCTTCCCTCCGGCGTCCGGGTTGTGCTGTCGTGCCGCTCCGGTAGCCGCTCAAAAAGTGCTTTTGCCATGGCGCAAGCGGCGGGGCGCACCGACGTTGATACGCATTTCGCGCCGGGATTTAACGGATGGGTTGCGGCAGGCGAACCGGTTGAGAGATAAGATCAGGATAATCTCATGAAAGTGATGAAATTTGGCATCGGCCAATCGATGCGCCGTGTGGAAGATGTACGCTTTATCACCGGTAAGGGCCAATATACCGATGATATCCAGCCGAAAAAAGCGGCATTCGGCTATGTGCTGCGCAGCCCGCATGCTCACGCGCATTTTACGATTGGCGATCTGACTGCCGCGCGCGGCGCGTCGGGCGTTTTGTTGGTTTTGACGGCGGCGGACCTTGGCCATATGGGTCAAATCCCCTGCCGGGGCGTGCCGGACGACGTCGAGATGTTTTTGCCGGACTATCCAGTTTTGGCGCGTGACACGGTGCGCCATGTTGGCGACGCGGTGGCCTTTGTTGTTGCCGACACTTTGGCGCAGGCGCGGGAAGCTGCGGAGCTGCTGGACATTTCTTATAAGTCTTTGCCTGCCGCGTCGGGAATTGCAGGCGCAATTGCCTCCGGTGCCGCGCAGGTTTGGCCGCAGGTTGCGGGCAACATCGGCTATGACACCACGATGGGCGATGCGGCCAAAACCGAGGCTGCTTTTGCCAAGGCCGCCAAAGTTGTTTCGATTGAGATCGTCAATAACCGTGTGGTTGCCAACTATATGGAAACCCGCGCTGCCATCGGCG
>JAYVYB010000167.1:0-13998 GCA_043784625.1 Methylovirgula sp. | reverse complement strand
TTTTGTTGCGCCACAGCGCCCACCACCGTCACCGGAGCCATCGCGCCCGCCAGCGTAAACGGCGTTAACACAACAGGCTGGTTGCGCTGCGCCATCTGGATGATGCCCTCAAGCATCGGCGTATCGAGTTTCAGCGGCGATGAGGAGTTAATGATGGTGAAAACGCTCGGTTCGCGGTCCAGCGTTTCTTGATCGATGCCGCGCGCCAGACGCACCATTTCCAGAGCGTCGAGGTTGCGCTGTTTGCCCAGAGAATAAGCGTGAATCGGCTTATCGCTTAACGTCAGCATCGCCCCCAGAGCGTCCAGATGCCGGATAGAGGCGTGAACATCCACTGGCTCGACCGGATACCCGCCCCAGACGTGCACCGCATCCAGACTTTGTCCCAGGCGCATGAAGTTCTTATAATCGTGAAAATTGCCGGGGCGGCGGCCGCCGTCGCGGTCGGCGGAATTGGGCGCCGACCCCACCGAGCAAAACGCCACGGCATTTCCACCGATTTGCACATTGCGGGCGGGGTTGCGGGCATGCAGCGTGAACTCTTTGGGCGCGAGGCCGATTTTGCTTTCTATCAAAGCCTTGTCAAAGCGCACGCGATCCGAGCTCGGATCAACATCAGCGCCGGCGGCCTTCAAAATGGCCTTGGCCTCCTCATGCAGAAAATCCATGCCGATTTCCTGCAAAATCGTCAAAGACGCTTCATGGATGGCCTGCAACTCATCTTCCGAGACGGCTGGTGTGGGAAGATAGGGGCGCACCGGCTGCGGTTTAGCTCCGGCCAGATGGCTGGCAGCATCGGCGGCGGCGGCCCGCTCGGCGCGGCCACGGCGGCCAGAGCGGCCTTCTGGAGCAGTTTGAATTGGCAAAATGTCGGTCACAGGCGCATCCTTCGAGTGTGCTCAAACAGTACCCCTCCAAGCGCAGGGTTACATCATCCCTTTTTCGGCCAAAGCATCGAATTTGTGGATGATGCGCGCCAACGTGCCGGAACTGGTTGGTGCGTCACGACATGGATCAGCACGACACTCCGTATCTCAAACATATCGTCGCCTTGCTGGCGTGGTGGCGGCGCAACAAGCGGAATTGTTTGACACAGAGTAAAGCTTTCCTATCTTTCCATTGGCTGCGTTTGAAGCAATATAGCGCGTGTCCCTCGAATCAACGTCCGCCCCCGCCAAAGCTGCCGCTAAGCCCGCCCTTTCCCTCTATGCGCCTATTTTGCTGGCGGCATATCTGCTGGTTTCCGGCAACGGCGTGGTTGCCGTGCTTTTGCCCTATCGTGGCCACCTCGAAGGCATGAGCGAAAGCGTGATTGCGTGGTTCGGCACCGGCTATTTCGGCGGCATGTTGTCCGGCGCGTTTCTGGTTCCGGTGGTGATACGCTCGGTGGGGTCACGCTGGGCGTTTGTCGGGTTCGCCGCATTGGGCAGTGCGGCGGCATTTTACTTACCGTTTAACATCTCGCCAGTGTCTTGGTTTATTTGCCGGTCTATCATCGGCTTGTCGCTTTCGGCGCTCTACATCGCGCTGGAGGCTTGGCAAAACGCCACCGTTGCAGGCACCGCGCGGGCATTTCTGCTTTCTGTGGGCAGCACAATTCAATATGGCGCGTGGACAACCGGCAGCCAGATTTTTGCGCAGAGTGAGCCGACAAGTCCTTGGCTTTTTATCATCTCCGGCGGCCTGATGGCGGCTGCTACTCTACCGCTGCTCCTCAACCGCGTTCCGGAGCCGCCCCGTCCCGCCCGCGCGCGGCTTGATCTGGTGTGGTTTTTCCGCACTGCGCCGGTTGCCTTTTTCGGAGCGGGGTTCATAGGCCTGTCAAATGGCGCTTTCTGGTCGCTCAATCCGGTTTATGGCGCACAAATTCACTTGAACGCCATGCAGATTGGCAACCTTGTAACTGCGGTCACAGTGGGGTCGGCGCTGGCTCAGGTGCCATTCGGACGCCTCAGTGACCGCATGGAGCGCCGTAAGGTCATTTTCGGGCTTAGCGTTGCAGCAGCACTGGGAAATTTTCTGCTCGCCCTCTTTGGCGCAAATCTGCCCCCCGTCTGGCTTTACGCGGGCTTTTTCATCACAGCCGGTTTGATGATGCCAACCTATTATGTGGTTACGGCCCACGCCGTCGATATGTGCGGTGCCAGTCATTCGGTGATGGCGGGCGCTGCCATTCTGCTGCTCTACTGCGGCGGGGCGATGATAGGGCCATTGGCTGCCAGCGCGCTCAGCGGGATTTTTGGCCCCGGCGCACTGTATGGCTGGAGCGGCACCATGTATGTGCTGGTGGCGATAAGCACCGTTGTGTTCGGGTTTCGCGCCAGACGTGCGGCCTATGCCGTAAGTTAGTCGTTCTTTTTGCGCTTTTTGCTGCGGCGCTCGGCAACCGCAACAGCAATAGCCATGGCCAGACTGAAAGTGGCCGCGATGGAGCGGAAGGCGCCAAAGTCTGATTCCAACACTTCAAACCACAAATTTGCAGCCGAGGTCAGCGGAGAAAATGCACTGTCGGTTATGGCAATAACCGGAACATTGCGGGCGGCCATCTCCTGCGCCAATTCGATGGTGATCGATGTGTATGGCTTGAAACTAATGGCCAGCAGGGCGTCTTTAGGGCTGGCAAACCGCGTTTGCTCCGGGCCTAAACTGGCGAGATTGTCCACCAGCACAACACGCACGTCCAGCTTGCCCAGCGCGTAAGCAAGATAGGCCGTCACCGGAAAAGCACGCCGCTGCCCAAGCAAATAAATTGTTTCAGCCTGCGCCAGAATTTTTACCGCCTCGGTCAGTGTTTCATCTGAAATGGTTTCTTTAAGCCGGGTCAGCGATGTTTGAGCCGAGTCGATAAATCCGCTGAGCAAATTCGCCGGATGGCTGGCCTGCACAGTTGATGTGTTTATCGCCTGAACGCGGTCGGCATAATCGGGCCAGCGGTCGCGCAAGCGCGAGCGGAATACATTTTGTAAGTCTGAAAATCCGGAATAGCCGATGGTTTGAGCCAGACGCACCAAAGTGGAGGGTTGGACATCGGCGCGCTCGGCGATGCTGGCAGCGGAGCCGAAGGCCATTTCATCGGGATGATCAACAGCAAAAGCCGCCGCTTGTCGCAGCCGTTTGGGCAACCGATCTTGTTCTGCCACCAGCAGATTTTTTAATCCTTCAAAATCCCGCGGCACGGCGCTGCGCACCAAAGCGGACACCGCGGCTTCATCTTCCGACATTCTCGTTTCCTTCGCGGCGCAAACAAGGCAGCAGCAAGTTAGCCCTTATTGGAACGATACAGAATGAAAATTCCAAGGAAAGTGAATTATCTGTTCCGTTCCAGATTTTCCTCATAATTCTGCCCGTCTGAGGAGCAGGCCTGCGCAAAACGCGTGCTTGACAAAACTGATTTCTCATGCGGAATTTGACCGATCGGTCAGGTTTCATATTTGAGGTGCGCGATGAGCCAAAGCAGCACAAACGATGCGGGTTCCGCAGGCGGTCATTCAGCGGCAGGCATGACGGGAGGGCGCTTGGTTGCCGGGCGTTTGGACGAGGCCAGCTATGCTGCCGGTTTTGCCGATTTGCACCCTGCCCTCACCCGGCATGAGGCTTTTGTTGAAGCGGACAGGTGTTATTTCTGCTTCGATGCGCCCTGCCAAAAAGCCTGCCCCACCTCAATCGATATTCCGCTGTTTATCCGGCAAATAGCCACCGATAATGATTTGGGTTCGGCACACACAATTCTCGATTCAAATATTTTGGGCGGCATGTGCGCCCGGGTTTGTCCCACCGAAACCTTGTGTGAAGAGGCCTGCGTCCGAGAGGCCGCCGAGGGCAAACCGGTTAAAATAGGCCTGCTTCAGCGCCACGCGGTAGACACGATGATGGCGCATTCGATGGCGCACAAAACCCACCCGTTTGAGCGCGGCACCGCATCAGGCAAAAAAGTTGCTGTCATTGGCGCGGGGCCGGCCGGCCTCTCAGCTGCGCACCGCTTGTCCATGCTCGGCCACAGCGTGACGCTATTTGATGCCCGCGATACGCTCGGCGGCCTCAATGAATATGGCATTGCCGCGTACAAGGCTCCGGACAACTTTGCCCAGACGGAAGTGGATTTTGTTCTGGGTATTGGCGGAATTACCAAAAGCCCCGGCAAGAAGCTGGGGAGAGACATTCACCTAGATACACTGCGAAAACAGTACGATGCTGTGTTTTTGGGAATTGGCCTTGCTTCAGTCAATACTCTGGGTTTACGCGGCGAGGGCAAACTGAGCGGTGTCCGCGAGGCTATCGACTTTATCGCTGATATTCGCCAAACCAAAAATCACGCCAAAAACCTCGCCAAAATTCCGGTGGGGGCCGATGTTGTGGTTATCGGCGGCGGCATGACAGCCGTGGACGCCGCAGTGCAAGCCAAGCGCCTGGGGGCGCAAAATGTGACCATCGTTTATCGGCGCGGCCCCGGGGATATGAAAGCCAGCACCTACGAGCAGGATCTGGCAAAAATCAATGGCGTCAGCATCCGGCACTGGCTGAAACCTAAAAGCCTGCATGGCAGCAATGGCTCCGTTAGCGCAGTCTCGTTTGAGGGCACCGCCATGCTTGGCGGCAAGCTGACGGGTACGGGCCAAATCACCAAACTTGCCGCTGATATGGTGCTGACTGCCATCGGTCAGATATTGGTTTCAGACAATTTTGATGCGTCGATCGCGGTTCAGGGCGGAAAGATCGTCGTTGATGCCAGCCGGGCCACCTCGCTTCAAGGTGTCTGGGCCGGCGGGGACTGCACAAATGCCGGCGAAGATTTGACGGTTTCGGCTGTGGAGGATGGCAAACAGGCTGCCATTGCCATCGACGCCGCATTGCGAGCTTAAGGGGAAAATCATGGCAGATCTGCGCACCAATTTTCTCGGCATCAAGTCCCCCAATCCGTTTTGGCTGGCCTCTGCCCCGCCAACCGACCGCGAAGTCAACGTCACCCGCGCATTTAAGGCCGGATGGGGCGGTGTGGTGTGGAAAACTCTGGGCGAAGAGGGCCCGCCTGTCGTCAATGTTTCGGGGCCGCGCTATGGCGCGATCCACTCCGGCGACCGCCGCCTGATCGGGCTTAACAATATCGAATTGATCACCGACAGGCCGCTGGAAATAAATCTGCGCGAAATCAAACAGGTGAAACGTGCGTGGCCGGACCGCGCCATGGTGGTTTCGCTGATGGTACCGTGCGAGGAGGATGCGTGGAAAAAAATCCTTAAATCGGTTGAGGACACCGAGTGTGACGGTATTGAGCTGAATTTTGGCTGTCCGCATGGCATGTCCGAGCGCGGAATGGGTGCCGCTGTTGGTCAGGTTCCCGAATATATCGAGATGGTTGCGCGCTGGTGCAAGCAGAATTCGCGACTTCCTGTCATCGTTAAACTCACACCCAACATCACCGATATTCGCCATGCTGCCCGTGCCGCCAAGCGCGGCGGGGCTGATGCGGTTTCGCTGATCAACACCATCAATTCGATCATGGCGGTGGACCTCGACGCCATGGCTCCCTCACCGCATGTGGACGGCAAAGGCACCCACGGCGGCTATTGCGGCCCCGCCGTAAAGCCAATCGCGCTGAACATGGTCACAGAGATTGCCCGTGATAAAGAAACCCACGGCTTACCCATCTCGGCCATCGGTGGCATCACCACGTGGCGCGATGCTGCGGAGTTTATGGCGATGTCTGCCGGAACGGTGCAGGTGTGCACGGCAGCAATGACTTATGGCTTCAGGATTGTGGAAGAGATGAAATCCGGCCTGTCAGACTGGATGGACAAAAAGGGCTACAAAACCGTTGAGGATTTTCGCGGCTTGGCGGTTGGCAACGCCACAGATTGGCAATATCTCAACCTGAATTATGTGGTAAAGGCGCAAATCGACCAAGACCTGTGCATCAAATGTGGACGTTGCCATATTGTTTGTGAAGATACGTCCCATCAGGCCATCACCGATATGGTTGACGGCGCGCGCAGGTTTGAAGTCATCGATGAAGAATGTGTCGGCTGCAACCTTTGCGTCAATGTTTGCCCGGTGGAAAACTGCATCACGCTCGTTCCCCAAACGTCCGGCACAGACCCGCGCACCGGCTTTAAAAATGACCGTGGTTATGCCAACTGGACAACGCATCCTAACAATCCGGGCGTGAAGGCAGCCGAATAATTGGCCGCCTGCCCTTTTTGGCGATTGGCGAATTTCGGGCTATAACGCGTGGCTCTCACGTCCCAGCCAAAGTTATAGCAAGTGCGCTTTTTAAAACTCCGGCACAACATTTTACGCCTGTGCCTGCTGCCGTGGTGGCTTGGCGGTCTGGTTTGCGGTGCCGTGGCGCTTGAACCTTCGGCGAGGGGCGGGCACCTGCTGCCCGAGGGCCATCTTCATACGTCCGGAAGTCAGATCGTTGATGAAGCGGGCGCTCCGGTTCGCATTGCTGCTGTCGCTTGGGCTGGCAGCGAAGGGCGCCCCGGCTGTGTGCTGCAGGGCCTATGGCAGGTTGGATATGATGCTGTGTTGGACTCGATCAAGGCCGATGGGTTTAACACTGTTCGCATTCCGTGGACCGATGCCGCCTTGTTTGCCGTGGCCCACAATGGCCCGAATGGCGAATTGGCGATTGATTTTGCCGCCGGGCGCAACAGCGAGTTGCGCGGCCTCAATACGTTTGAAACCTTCAAGAAAATTGTCGCCTACGCCAAGGTGATTGGCTTGAAGGTGATATTTGACCACCATTCCAATGAGGGTAACAGCGGCCAACAGCCCAACGGATTGTGGTTTGACCTTGAGCCGGGGTACATCTCCACAGACGGAACCTTCAACGGCAACACGCAAAACCGCGGCACTGTCACCGAAGCGGATTTCATGCGCAATTGGATGAAGCTGGCGGCGGCCTTTGCCAATAACCCTACGGTCATCGGCTTTGACCTGCACAATGAGCCATCCGGCACCGGCAATGCCACGCCGCACCCAAGCATCACGTGGGGCACCGGAAACACTATCAACGGCAAGCGCACCAATGACATTCATGCCATGTATGAGAAGCTCGGAAATCTGCTTCAGCGCAGCAATCCAAACGTGCTGATGATTGTGGAGGGGCCGCAATATTACACGCCGCCGCCGCCGGGCTACGGCATGGACAGCCGGTTCGCCGCGCCGCAGGGCAATTTGAGCGGCGTAGCGGCAATGCCTGTCCGGCTCGGAATTCCGAACCGCGTGGTTTATTCCGTGCACGAATATCCGAACGAGGTTGCGCACTATGAGCCCCTGCCCGATCACGGCCCGGATTACGTTCAACGCATGAACACAAGCTGGGGCTATCTGGTGCGGGATAATATCGCGCCGGTGTTTGTCGGCGAGATAGGCTCCTCGATGTCCAGCGCCGGCGCAAAGGCATGGGTTCAAACGCTGTTGCCCTATCTGAATGGACAACAGCAGATTTTGGGCGGACCAAAATTTACCGGGCATCAACAGCCGATTAGCGCCGCGTGGTGGCTGGCAGGCAAAAATGACGGTGACCCGCGCGGCACACAAACGCGCTGGGGCGTCGGCAATTACATTCCCGAAGTGCAGAGTGTAACCGATCAACTTCTGTTTAGGGAGAGATAGCTCGCGGCAGTAGTTCATTCTGTTCAACGGCAGACCCAGCCGCGCCAAACCGGAACAATGTCGATACCATCAAGACGCAGATCGAAACGCCGACAAATCGTGATCCCCAAGATTGGTATGACAAAGTTTCCAACCAGAAATAGGCCACCGGAAAAATCGCGCCTCTGCGCAAGCCCCGCACCAGCTCAACCAGAAACGCCAGCAAACCTGTCCAAATGAAGGTGCAGCAAATTATCCCCATCGTCAGCAGCATATGCACGAGCGGATTTTCCACACCCCACAACAGCCCTTCCGAATAGCGCCGCGAGGCCAAAAGATCTGGATCGATGCCAATGAGCAGTTCCGAAAAGCTAAATGTCCCCACCAAGTCCAGCATCCACAAGCGTGTTTGCGCGCTGCCGCTGTCATCTTGCAACCGGGCTATCACCGCATCAAAAAACCCGAAGTACCCCAGACCCAAAACACCGACCACCATACAGGGTGCCAAAAGCGCAGCAAGGATAAGGGTAGACATCGAAGCTCTTTTACCGCAAGCAAAATTCCAAACCTGCAATAGCAGATAGACAGTCACGCAACCAAAGCAGGTGACAATTGCGGTGCGGCCGCCAAATGCGATCAACGCCAGAAGCTGCAACAGGATGGAACAAAATTTCCAGCTTCCAGACAGTTTTCGTCCCGCACCCGCCAATAGGCAAACCACATAGGTTCCAGTGAGCGCCGCATTGCTCAAGGGATGGCCGAGTAACGCGGTGGCGCGGCTGTCCACCATCGGCTCGCCTTCCCAACTGGCCGGAAACACCCGGTAGTCCAGCACAAGCTCCAATATCGCCATTGCCGCATTGACGACAAAAAACCAATGCAAAAACGTTTCCAAGTTGGCTTTGAACCGCTCGGATAAATCCGGAAAAATCAGATGTAAAATCAGGGCAAGCGCAAACGAGTCAAAAACAGTTCCCAGACCGTTACGATGGCTCAACGTCACAAACAAAAAGGCATAGAGCAGCGCACTAAGAAAATACAGCGACAGAATATTTTGGCGCAACAGCCGCGTCCACAGCCCGGTCGCTCCGTAATTTTCCAAAAGGAAAACCACGGCCACCATCAAAGATAGGTATGTCGCCGGATGGATTTTCGAGACGGGTGAACCAGTGACCGAATTGTAATCATAGCCGATCACATCCATCGCCCCTAAAGGCAACAAGAACAGCAGGGCTATTATCCCGATCACGCCCCAAACTGTAAACACAAGCCTCGCCCGCCGCGCGGGCGCGAGCGCAAATGTTCCAGACATCGGCTGCGCCTGCTCCGCCATGGGTGAAGTTCCTGCCTCTAAGCTTTGGTCAGCGGTCAGCTTAGCCCCGCGCGGTTAATTATCTTTATTGCTGTAAGGGCTACGTTGGCTAACGCACAGACTGAGTTCAGCGCACGCGCGCTGCGCACCTCGAAGGCTCCAAAAATGGCGAACCGGACGCGATTGCAGAGGCGAGCGTCACGCTTCAGCAAAAAGGCGTAAATGGGCTGTCGGCGGATTTAAACCGCTTTCTATTGAGGAATTTCCGGCTTGGCCACATTGGCCTTGAAAGTCCGCTTTTTGGCCATGTTTGGCCGTCAAATGCTCAACTTTTCGGTAAGCCTGAATTTGAGGTGTCGGCAGGCGACCGAACCACACTTCTTACAATCATTTCAATAACTTGTAGCCTTGCTGCTTCAAACTCTTCATCCGATAGCGGCGTGCCGCCGTTCAACACGGATATTTGAGTGGCAAAGTCAGCGTAGTGCTGCGTGGTCGCCCAAATCATGAAAAAAAGCGCTTTAGGTGAAACCGGATGGATTTTTCCCTCATTAATCCACCTTTGAACCACGATTTCGTGGTCAGAAACCCATTCTTTGAGCGTCTTTTCTAAGAAGTCCTGGATCATCGGCGCGCCGCGCATAATCTCCGATGCCCAAATCTGGCTACCCAAAGGCATCGTTCTGGATAAATCCATCTTCATACCAATATAACGCGCCAGAGCTACTTCCGGCAATTCATTATCATCCATAGATGAAGCAGCGCTAAGCCATACTGTAAGAACGCGTTGCAAAACAATACGGTACAATTCTTCTTTCGTTGCAAAATAATAGTGTAAATTTGCCTTTGGAACCGCAGCGCGGCGGGCTATTTCTGATGTTGTCGCGCCTTTAAAGCCAACCTCAGCAAAAACCGATTCAGCAGCTGCCAAAATCGCAGCTTCGTTGTCTGCACGGATAGATGTTTTAGGAAGCTTTACTTGCAAATTCTTGATCCAGACTTTGATAAACTTTGCCAGCGCTGTGCTGTAAAAGCAGTCGATTCGGGATTATTTTTATCACACAATTCCATTTTTTGAGCATGATCAAGAATTGACCAAATGGTCAAGTCGTCATAGCTTTGCTTTGCAAATGTTTCTTTTGGCGGAAATGGCGGAAAAAACCCATGGCAGACCTGTCAAACATGCGTATCGACGGCCAAAGGCTGTGGGACTCGTTGATGGAAATGGCAACAATCGGAGCAACCCCGAAAGGCGGTTGCAAGCGCCTCACGCTCACAGATCTCGATAAACAGGGCCGTGATCTTTTTACTCAATGGTGCCAGTCAGCTGGCTGCACAATGAGTATAGACGAAATGGGCAATATGTTCGCGCGGCGCAGCGGTGAGGACAATTCGCTGCCTCCTGTGATGATGGGCAGCCATTTGGATACTCAGCCAACTGGCGGCAAGTTTGATGGCGTGTTGGGCGTTTTAGGTGCACTGGAAGTCGTTCGAAGCCTGAATGACCTCAAAATTAAGACCAAACACCCTATTGAAGTCGCGAACTGGACTAATGAAGAGGGCTCGCGCTACGCGCCTGCAATGGTGTCGTCCGGTGTTTTCGCTGGGGCCTACACCAAAGAATTCGCCTATTCACGCATTGATGCCGAAGGCAAGACGTTGGGTGCTGAACTGGATCGCATTGGTTACAAAGGAAAAATTCCAGTCGGGGGGCGGCCAATCCATGCGTTTTTCGAACTTCATATCGAGCAAGGCCCGATATTGGAGCTTGAGAACAAGGACATTGGCGTGGTTACCCATGGCCAAGGCCAAAAATGGTATGAAATCAAGTTGGTCGGCTTTGAGAGCCACGCCGGGTCAACTCCCATGCCGCGCCGTAAGGACGCTCTGCTTGGTGCGGCCCGCATTGTTGAATTGGTCAACAGAATCGGCCTGAAATATGCTCCGGATGCCGTTTCTACGGTGGGGATGCTCAACCCCTACCCCGGCTCCCGCAACGTGATTCCGGGCGAATGTTTTATGACCATTGATTTTCGTTCTCCATCAGACGAGACGCTACTAAAAATGCACCGTGCTCTGCAGAGCGGCGTCAAGCGCATCTGCGCCAAAATTGGCCTCACCTTTGAGACAAAGCAGGTGTTTGATTATAAAGCAGTGCCTTTCCACGCGGACAATATTGCCGCCGTGCGCCGCGCCGCCAACCATTTTGGTTATTCGCACCGCGATATTGTTTCTGGTGCCGGGCATGACGCTTGCTACATTGCGCGGGTGGCACCAACGTCGATGATTTTTACACCCTGCGTTGATGGCATCAGCCACAACGAGTCGGAGGACATTTCGCTTGAGTGGGCAACGATGGGCACCAATGTGTTGATGCATGCGGTGCTGGAAAAAGCTGAAGTGGTTTCATAGAGCTGGGAGGCTTTACATGTCTACTGTCATCAAAAACGGCACAATTGTCACCGCTGACCGAACCTACAAGGCCGATATTCTGATTGAAGGCGAAGTTATCACTGCCATAGGTAAAAGTTTAAGCGGTAAAAACATCATCGACGCTAAGGGCTGTTACATTATGCCGGGCGGCATTGATCCCCATACACATCTTGATATGCCCTTCATGGGCACCAACTCCGCGGATGATTACGAAAGCGGCACCAAGGCGGCGCTGGCTGGTGGCACGACCATGGTGGTGGACTTCTGTATTCCCGGCCACGGCCAGAAACTCATGGATGCGTGGGCGGCTTGGGATATTCGCTCCAAGAAGGCTGTCACCGATTATTCGTATCACATGTGCATCACTTACTGGAACGACGCGGTTAAGGCTGAGATGGCGGAAGTTGTGGCCAAAGGGGTGACAACCTTTAAACATTTTATGGCCTACAAGGGCGCCTTGATGGTCAATGACGACGAGATGTTCAACTCGTTTCAGCGCTGCGCCGAGCTTGGAGCTTTGCCGCTTGTCCATGCCGAAAATGGTGATGTTGTTGCCTCTATGCAGGCAAAGCTCTTAAAAGAGGGCCTGAATGGACCAGAAGGACACGCCTATTCCCGCCCTCCAGAAGTGGAAGGCGAAGCGGCAAATCGCGCGATTTTGCTAGCCGACATGGCCGGTGTACCGCTCTATATTGTGCACACAAGCTGCATTCAGGCGCATGAAGCTATCCGCCGCGCCCGCGCAAATGGCCAGCGCGTCTACGGCGAACCGTTGATCCAGCATCTGACGCTCGATGAAGGCGAGTATTTTAGCAAGGATTGGAACCACGCCGCGAGACGGGTGATGTCGCCGCCGTTCCGCAATAAGAAGCATCAGGACGATTTATGGAACGGGCTGCGCGCTGGTTCCCTGCAGGTGGTGGCAACAGACCATTGCGCATTTACCACCAAGCAGAAACAAGGTGGCATCGGCGATTTCACCAAAATCCCAAACGGAACTGGCGGCTTGGAAGATCGGATGCCAGTGTTATGGACACACGGCGTAACCACCGGCAGGCTGACAATGAATGAATTTGTTGCGGTTACCTCGACAAATATAGCGAAGATTTTGAACATTTATCCCAAAAAAGGCTCGATTTCGGTAGGGGGTGATGCGGATATCGTGATTTGGGATCCGCGCGCCACTAAGACAATCTCGGCGAAAACTCAGCAATCGGTAATTGATTACAATGTATTTGAAGGCTTTAAGCTGAAAGGTCTGCCTAGCATCACGCTTTCGCGGGGTGAAGTTGTATGGATGGATGGCAAGATTCATGGCAAGCCCGGTCGCGGCAAATTCGTTGCACGTGAACCGATGGCGGCAGATGCAGTGGCTTTGGCAACCCTTAAAAAATTTACAGCGCCCAAGAAAATTGCCCGATAATGGATAAAGTCATTGATATCGCCAAGCTTTCTTTGGTCTATGAAACGAGCGATGGTCAAGTGAATGCACTTTCTGACATCAATCTCTGCATCGGTCGGGGGGAGTTCGTTTCGCTGATCGGACCTTCCGGTTGCGGCAAGACGACCTTGTTGCGGGCTATTGCCGACCTCGAAACACCGACCTCCGGATACATCAAAGTGAACGGCATGAGTGCGGCTGAAGCGCGAATGAAACGCGCCTATGGCTACGTATTTCAATCGGCGGCGCTTTATCCGTGGCGTACCATTGGCGGCAATATTTCCCTTCCGCTGGAAGTCATGGGCGTAGACAAGCAAGAGCGCGCCAAACGCATCGCGGCGGGGCTTGAACTTGTTGGCTTGACCGGATTTGAGCGTAAATTCCCTTGGGCTCTATCCGGCGGCATGCAACAGCGCGCCTCGATCGCCCGCGCTCTGTCGTTTAATCCCGACCTCTTGCTGATGGACGAGCCATTCGGTGCGCTTGATGAAATTGTACGCGACAAATTGAACGAGCAACTTTTGCGGCTGTGGGAGCGAACACAAAAGACAGTGGTTTTTGTGACGCACTCAATCCCCGAAGCGGTGTTTCTTTCGACCAAGATCATCGTGATGTCTCCCCGCCCAGGCAGAGTTCACGACGTAATCGCGTGTGATTTTCCGCGCGACCGCACTTTGGATATTCGAGAAACGCCTGAATTTATTGCAGTTGCAAACCGTGTGCGCCAAGGCCTTCGCGAAGGACATAGCTATGATTAGCTCCAAGGGCCGCCTCGTTCCTATCGTCACGGTACTGGCCTCGCTGATCGTGGTTTGGTATTTCAGCGCGGTGGGAATGAACTGGGATTTACAAAAAAATGCTTATGAAAACGCCAATAATACGACTTTTACTGTATCTGATATGATTTCGGGGACTCTCAATCAGGAGCGTCCCCGCCTGCCGGCGCCGCACCAGATTGTTTCAGAGTTAAACAAAAGCGTACTGCAGGTGGCCCCCGACTCAAAACGAAGCCTAGTTTATCACTCGATAGTTACGCTGGAGGCCACTCTGCTCGGCTTTGCCATCGGCTCATTGTCAGGGATTATGCTGGCAATGTTGATCGTGCATCTTAGAAGCCTCGATAAAAGCCTGATGCCATGGATTGTCGCAAGTCAAACCATTCCTATCATCGCGCTAGCGCCGATGATCGTCGTGATTTTGAACCAGTTCGACATCA
>JAYVYB010000166.1:0-4364 GCA_043784625.1 Methylovirgula sp. | reverse complement strand
GGCGGCATCGACGGGAAAGAGATCGAGTCGCATGACCCGCAAAAATTCATCCCGATGGTCATCGATAATCTGGAAAAAAAGGGCATTGTAGGATTTGAAAAAACCAAACTCTGGGCGCAAACCGCGCTTAACGCCTCCAGCGCCGCGTACTTCCTCACGGCCTACTCTGGCATGACCGAAAAAGATGAGAACGGCAAATCCCGCCTCGACAAGGAAGCTGCAAACTTGCGCCGGGCCATGGGGCTTGATGAGGGCTATGGGGCGATGATTGGCGGGCCTCAAGTCGGCAACTCGCCGCGTGGCATTCAGGATCCTGCACAAGCGGCGGCGAATGCCAAAAACAGTATCGACGCCTCAAAAGCCGACTACACGGCGGTGATGAGCGCCTTCACGGCCCAATGGAAAAGCATGATGGAAGCCATCGGCGGGCCTGCAGCGAAGGCGCTCATTCCAGTCATGAAGCAGCTCACCGGCGCGTTCACGTCTATCGGTGACTGGGCGAACGCCAACCAAGGAGTTGCTAAGACAATATTTGAATACGCAGGCGCTTTGGCGGCAACGACGACCCTTGTGGGTGGCGCTATTGCGGGCAAGGGACTGTTCTCACTCCTAAGCGGTTCCGGCCTAAACGCATCGGCAGCGGCGCTCACAAGCTCTGCCATTGCACTGGACGGGGCGGCGGTGGCGCTTGGCGGCAAATCGAGCATTCCGGGCCTCGCTGGTGGAGCCGCGGCAGGAGCCGCTGGCGGCATGTCTTTTTTGAGCAGACTGCGCATGATGGCAGGCCCGTTGGGCGCTCTCATAGGCATACAAACAATTTTGGACGCGCAAGATGGCGACATTCTTGACCAATCAGCAAGGCGCAATGATGCCGAAAGGGAATTTCCAGACCGGGGCTTTCACCATTCCAAATTTCGCTCATACGCCTATCCACAAGCGGGAAACGCACTAAAGCGCGGATTCGACGCGGCGTTTGGAGCTAACGATGAAGATCGGGCGACCCGGGCGAGCAATATGAAGTTCGAGCTTCCACCGCAAAGGCTCGACGTGAAGTTTGTCCCGGCACCGGTCATCCTTGACGGTCGCGTTGTCGGCCAAATTCTCGGAAAGCTGTTTGCATCGCAGTCAAGTGCAAATGGCGGCTCTTCAATTCATGATTCGGGTGCCGCCCCAACGTGGCACGGGGCGCACTGAGCGGGGAGAATGAAGGGGCGGCGAGGGTGCCGCCCTTTTCCTTATTTGACGAGATGATCGTAGATGGAAAGACATGCTTCAATTGTAAGAAGCAGCCTGTAGGCTCGCGTCACGAAGAATTCTAAATTCTGCTGGTTATGCATCACTAATCGTTCCTTTTTTAAAAAACAATCCGTGAAGCATCTCCCTACTTTTCTAGCAAAACAATGCACTGCAAATATGAAGTCTTTTGAAGGGTTTTAAGCCATATTTTCCGAAACATAGGCTGAATTTTGCGGCACTATAAAAAAAGGCTGGGCGAGTTCTGAAATTCGAGCGGAAATGCTTTCATTTGATTTCAACATTGACGCGCTCACCATGCGAAAAGCGGGGGCGATCTAACTCGCTTCCGCCGTCAAGCAGGTCAAATACACCTATTGAAAGCGGGCAAAATTACTGTCATACCAATCGAGGTAAAACAGTTTGAGTAACTTGGAGAGCGTCCTTATGGCTGAAAACCAACAGCAATCTTTACCTGCAATTTGTCCGCCTACGCAAAGTGCAAACCACTTTGCTGCCTCTTTCAACGTTGTCGAAATATTGGTCACCATGGCTCAATCGCGGGTGATCATGGGAGTTGTTAATAATATTCAGACTCCACAACCCGTCTTGGAATGGTTGTCAACGTTAGCTTTAAGTCCAATCGCCGCTGTTCAGTTGCAAACAATATTGTCAGAAACGATCAGTCAGTACCAAGCAAATTTCGGGGCCATACCTCAAGATCCAAATTGGAAAATAAGTGCTAGAGAGAACGCTGCACCTTGAGCGATAAGAGGGAATCCTATCTTACTGCTAATGCGCCATTCTTGAACAACTCGACAGTTGTTTTATATCGCGATACGTTCGATTACCACATTTCGTCCGACAGGAAGCACGCAGAAATCGAAAAAAACGTAATAACGTGTCTCGAAAAGCCTAGTAAGATTGTAAGGGGAACCACAAATCCAAGTTACGTCATATTTATCGACGAGAATCAAACAACAGCCGGATCAGGAGCGATTTTTGGAGTCGTGGTCGATCCAAACGGTACTCCCAATCCGGTGGTAGCCTCTTTCAGTTATCGCAATGGTTTTTTAAAAGCTTCAAAATACACTGTGCTATGGCCTTCTCTCGAAAAGAGTGAGAATGAATAAGGTAATGGTCATTTATGATAAGCCCGTTGATGTCCTGCATCTTCGCAGCGGCAGTGCGGGCTTGTTTGAGGCTGATGATCTAGACAGAGGCGTTGAACTCGATTTTTCGATTTTTGACGGCCAGCCTTGCGGGGCCACTGTTATCGGTTTCTTCAAAAATCAGTGGGACGATGATATCCTGGCTCTGGCGCAATTGGTTTCGAAACACTTGTCGGTTCCCGCCAAAGTTCTTTCAAAGCAAATAAAGCGCACTATGCATGACGTAGAGCGCGGATCAGTGTCAATCAATGTGCAGAATCTGTAGCGCAGGCTCTACGCCTCTCACTCTTTCGACATAAGCCGGGCCCCGGCCCCGCCGCCTTCGCTTGCCGCGCCTTCGCCAATGAACTCGACGCCAGCCCGCTCGAAAGCGGACAACAGTGCGTCAATCGTTGGTTTGTTTCCTGCCATAGCCCCCGCTTGCGCTTCCAGCCGCTTCACAGTGGCGATGCTTACGCCGGACGCTTTAACCAAATCCGACTGCGACCAATTCAGAAGCGCTCTTGCAGCGCGGCACTGTTCACTTTTGAGCGTGGCGTCTGTCAATTTATGATCCTTTTTATTTTATATGATACTTTTAGTATTGACTAAATAGGATTATACGATACATTTAGCATCATAACAAGCCAAGGAGATGCGAAATGTCAAATCAAGCCGCCAACGAAGCCCGCCGCCAAGTTATGAAGTCCGCTTGGAGCGCTTTGCGCATGTGGGGCGGTTGCAAAGCAACCCCTCGCACTCATCCTGCAAAGTGGGCGTTATATCTGGTGTATGCATGGCGCGGTGCTAAGGCGCGCGCTGCACGGGCTTTGGTCAAGCCTGCTTACACCACGCCGGTGAGGCATTGGAGCCGCGAACCGAGCCGCTATTTCAGCGCCGCCGTTTATGCCAGCTTTGGCCGCTAAGCCCTACCATTTGGCCGGGCACCCCCTGCCCACCTTTTCCCATTCTTGAAGGAATATCCCATGAACCACTTACCCTCACGCCGTTCTGTTTTGGCTGGCTCAATTGCCGCCGTCGCCCCGATTGGCACTCTTGCCGCACCGGTCCCGGTCCCGCTGGGCGCTGGCATCTATGGTCTTATCCAAGCGCACAAGCGCGCCGTGGCGCAGTTCCACGCTGTTATCGACGCACAAGAGCGCAGCGAGGCCCACAGCGGCGCAAGTGTCACCGATTGGCAGCAAGCCAGCCATGCCGAAGCGGACGCCCTCGACGCCCTACTACGCGCCCCGGCAAGCGGTGCTAATGCCGAATTGAAGGCAGCATATCTGCAGGCGTGGTTTCCGCGCTCCGAAGTCGAGCTGCACCATATCATGGCGCTTCTGGCCTCGCTCGCATGAACACTCTCACATCAAAGGAAATCACTATGGAAACCACCGAAACCAACCTGCAGACCCTCGAGCGCAAGCTCCTTGCGGCCTGGGAACTTGAGCGCAAAGCCGAAGCGGCAAATGATGAAGACGCCCTCGACGCCGCGCTGCAAACCGCCCTCGATTGCGCAAAGGCCATTATCGAAGAACCGGCGCTCACCGTTGCCGACTTTCGCAGCAAAGCCCTAGCCGTGTCGTGGTACTATCGCGGTGACAAAATTGCGATCTTCCCCGACGCCATGTGCGGCACCGACACCCGCCTTGTCATGTCCATCCTCAACGGGCTTTTGGCCGAGACATGAGCGCCACGCCCCGCAATACCGCGCCACAAGTGCCGAACCTCGACATGATCGAGGGCATTTACACCGTGTGCAAAACCTTGCCACCAGCGAGCCCCGCAAGGGCGATAATCACAGTCACAATTGGAGCAAACACCATGAAAGATTCCACTTATCTACAGATTGAAGCCGTAGAAGCCGCCGAAGCGCGATTGATCCGCCTGGGCGTTGAATTCGAAGCCCTCCGCCGCAAAGAAACCGAACTGCTATCCGCAAGCCCTATCGACGAACCCGCCCTCGAATCGTTCATG
>JAYVYB010000165.1:0-44619 GCA_043784625.1 Methylovirgula sp. | reverse complement strand
CCGCTGATTCACACTGGTCGCCCCTGGCTGGCTTACTGGCTGTTCCCCTATCCCAACACCATGCGGGTGTGGCCGCAATTCCGCAGCCCGCTGGTCTGGAGTCTCCGACTGCGGCTGCACGCCGCCGACGGCACAGTAGACCATGCAGGCACCGTCGAGCACGCGCATCGAGCGCTCGACTTCAATCGTGAAGTCAACGTGCCCGGGGGTGTCGATGATGTTGATGCGGTGCTCGGCCTGCGCGAGGTCCATGCCCTTCCAGAAACAGGTGGTCGCGGCGGAGGTGATCGTGATGCCACGCTCCTGCTCCTGCTCCATCCAGTCCATGGTCGCAGCGCCGTCATGCACTTCGCCGATTTTGTGCGACTTGCCTGAATAATACAAAATGCGCTCAGTCGTCGTGGTTTTGCCAGCGTCGATGTGGGCCATAATGCCGAAGTTGCGGTAGTCTTGGATCGCGTGAAGGCGGGCCATGAAAAAATTCCTTGAAAGGTATTACCAGCGATAATGCGAGAAGGCGCGGTTGGCTTCCGCCATCCGGTGCGTATCTTCGCGCTTCTTAACAGCGTTGCCACGATTGTTCGCAGCATCCATCAATTCAGCTGAAAGGCGATCAGTCATAGTCTTGTCGTTGCGATCACGCGCAGCCGAAATGATCCAGCGAATGGCCAGAGCCTGACGACGCTCGGTGCGTACTTCAACAGGAACCTGATAGGTTGCACCACCAACGCGGCGCGAACGCACTTCAACGGCGGGCGCAACGTTGTCGAGCGCAGCCATGAAAACCTGCAAAGGGTCAGCCTTCAGCTTGGCCTCAACGTTGGAAAGCGCACCGTATACGATGGTTTCAGCAACAGACTTTTTCCCGTCGTACATGATCGAGTTCATGAACTTCGAAACGATAAGATTGCCGAACTTTGGATCCGGGATGATTTCGCGCTTTTCAGCACTGTGACGACGTGACATCGCAAATTCCTCTTAAAAACTATTCGGCACCGACGATTTCGAGGCCAGTTATTTTGCAGCCCGTTACTTCGGACGTTTCGCGCCATATTTCGAACGGCGTTGCTTACGATCCTTAACGCCCTGCGTATCAAGTACGCCGCGCAGGATGTGGTAACGCACACCAGGCAAATCCTTAACGCGACCGCCGCGGATCATAACCACAGAGTGTTCCTGCAAGTTATGGCCTTCGCCGGGAATGTAACCGATGACTTCAAAACCATTGGTCAGGCGCACCTTGGCAACCTTACGCAAAGCTGAGTTCGGCTTTTTAGGCGTTGTTGTATAGACGCGCGTACAGACGCCACGTTTTTGCGGGCTCGCCTCCATGTGGCGGGCCTTTTCGCGGTAGGTCTTTGGTACCCGCGGCTTGCGGATCAGCTGACTAATCGTTGGCATCGTTTGCCCTTTAAGGTGAACCGAAGTTCGAAAAACTGTTTTGCCTGAACTTGCGTCCAGACTCTCATGCCCCACAGCAAACATCAGACAAAGCGAATCTGCACCTCGTGTTTTCCTTACGGAAAACCCAAAGTGCCGACACCGCAGAGGACCAACACTTGCGTGCCGGTCTTGCCCTGACTAGCTTGCGCTAGGATGACGTTTAACGTCGTGGCTAAGGCCAACAGCGTTTAGAAACTATAGGTCTTGAGCGAGTCGCTCATGAACAAGTCATCTACGGCCTGTTGAAGTGGGCGGAACATACTGAAAGCCCCTACCCTCGTCAACCCCTTAAACAATCCAAAAACACTTGAAATGACTCGATTATTTTACAAGGGCACGATTGAACTTCGCTTTTAGAGTTCAAAGCGCTTGACAGGGCCTGTGACAAACCTTGGATTCGTCCGAATCCGGGCAAAATTAGCAGTAATCATGCCGCTTCATAAAATAAAGGCCGCTCGAAAGCGGCCTTTATGAGTCTCATTCGAACCGATTCTATTCAGCCGGATCAGCGGTGAGCTGAACCATCGGAGCCTTTGATGTCTCGGCCCGCTGCGCCACGATCAAATCATCGCGCATGGTGGCCACACGCCGCAATTTTGCAATTGCCGCGCCGGTGCCTGCCGGGATCAACCGACCGACGATGACGTTCTCCTTGAGGCCGTCAAGCGTATCCGTCTTGCCGTTCACAGCCGCCTCAGTAAGCACACGTGTGGTTTCCTGGAACGATGCCGCCGAAATGAACGATTTGGTCTGCAACGATGCCTTGGTGATACCCAGCAACACCGGTGTGCCCGCGATAGGACGCTTGCCTTCACCCAGAAGCTTGATGTTCATCAAGTCCATTTCAGCCTTATCGATCTGTTCGCCATGCAACAGGTCAGAACCGCCCACGTCGGAGATTTCAACCTTCTGCAACATCTGGCGCACAATCACTTCGATGTGCTTGTCGTTGATGCCCACGCCTTGCAGACGATAGACCTCCTGGATTTCATTGACGAGATAAGCCGCCAATTCTTCCACGCCCTTGATCGCCAGAATGTCATGCGGAGCTGGATTGCCATCAACGATGTAATCGCCCTTCTCCACCACGTCGCCATCCTGAAGATGGATATGCTTGCCCTTTGGAATCAAATATTCCGCCGTATCCGCACCTTCTTCATGTGGCTCGATGGTAATGCGGGTTTTGCTCTTGTAGTCCTTGCCGAATTTCACAGTGCCGGAGATTTCCGCGATAATCGCATGATCCTTCGGACGGCGGGCTTCGAACAATTCTGCAACGCGCGGCAAACCACCGGTAATATCGCGGGTCTTGGCGCTGTCCATCGAAACACGGGCGATAATATCACCGGCGTTAACATGCGAACCTTGCTCAAACGAGATGATGGAATCCACACCCAGCAGGTAACGTGCGTCGCCGCCGCGTGCCAGCTTGATGATCTTGCCATCTTTACCCTTGATCACCAGCGCAGGCTTCAAGCTTGAAGACCGCTGGCTCATACGCCAATCGATAACCACACGCTTGGCAATACCGGTTGCCTCATCGACCGCTTCCGAAATCGACGCGCCTTCGACCAGATCTTCAAAGCCGATTGCACCTTCCACTTCAGTCATGATCGGGCGTGTGTAAGGGTCCCACTCGGCCATACGCTGGCCGCGCTTCACCTTATCGCCTTCATCAACCTTCAGGCGTGCGCCATACTGCACGCGGTGCACTGCGCGCTCGGCGCCATCAGCACCAACCACAACAATCGCCACGTTACGCGCCATGACCATCAAGTCGCCATCCGTATTGCGCGACAATGCGCGGTTGCGGATTTTAACGGTACCGTCAAAGTTCGACTCAATGAACGAGGAGTCAACCACGTTCGCCGCGCCGCCGATGTGGAAGGTACGCATGGTCAACTGAGTGCCCGGCTCACCGATAGACTGCGCCGCGATAACGCCAACAGCCTCACCCATATTTACAGGTGTGCCGCGAGCCAAATCACGTCCGTAACACTTGCCGCAAACGCCGTTTGGCGCTTCGCAAGTCAGAACCGAACGAATCTTCACTTCCTGGATTCCGGCCGCATTGATGCGGTCCATATGCCATTCCTGAATCATGTCGCCGGCTGCAACAATCACGGTGCCATCAAGCTGCTTCAAATCCTCAGCCGTAGTGCGGCCCAGAATACGAATTGCCAAAGATGCCACAACCTGACCGGCGTCGATAATCGCCCGCATCCGGATGCCGCCCTGAGAGCCGCAGTCTTCCATGCAGATGATGGCGTCCTGTGCCACGTCCACCAAACGGCGTGTCAGGTAACCGGAGTTCGCGGTCTTCAATGCCGTGTCAGCAAGGCCCTTACGTGCACCATGGGTCGAGTTGAAATACTCAAGAACCGACAAACCTTCTTTAAAGTTCGAGATAATCGGTGTCTCAATAATTTCACCCGATGGTTTCGCCATCAAGCCGCGCATAGCTGCAAGCTGCTTCATCTGCGCTGGCGAACCACGCGCGCCGGAGTGGGACATCATGTAGATCGAGTTGATCTGCTTGTCCTTGCCGTCAGCGTCCTTCTTTACAGAAGAAATGCGGATCATCATCTCTTCGGCCAGCTTGTCCGAGCACTTCGCCCAGGCGTCAACAACCTTGTTGTACTTTTCGCCCTGAGTGATCAGGCCGTCGTTATACTGCTGCTCATATTCCTTCGCCAAAGCGGTGGTATCAGCAATAATTTTCGGCTTGGTTTCAGGCACCACCATGTCGTCCTTACCGAACGAAATACCGGCCTTGAACGCCTCGCGGAAGCCTGTCGCCATGATGCGGTCGCAGAATATAACCGTCTCCTTCTGGCCGCAGTTGCGGTAGACGGTGTCGATCATGTTCGAGATTTCTTTCTTGGTCATCAGCTTGTTGACGACGTCGAACGGAATCTTGTTATGCGGCGGAATCAGCTGGCCCAAAATCATGCGGCCCGGCGTGGTGTCAAACATCTTCTGAATGCGTTGACCCTGCGCATTGTAGCTCCAGGCACGACCCTTGATCTTGGTGTGCAGGGTAATGACCTTGGCATGGATCGCTGCTTCCAGCTCATTAATGCTGGAGAAGATCATGCCCTGGCCGATATCGCCATCGCGAACCAGAGTCAGATAATACAAGCCCAGAACAATATCCTGCGACGGAACAATGATCGGCTGACCATTGGCCGGATGCAGAATGTTGTTGGTCGACATCATCAACACGCGTGCTTCAAGCTGCGCTTCAAGCGACAACGGCACGTGGACCGCCATCTGGTCACCGTCGAAGTCGGCGTTGAAAGCCGAACAGACGAGCGGATGCAGACGAATGGCCTTGCCTTCAATCAACACCGGTTCAAAGGCCTGAATGCCCAAGCGATGCAGCGTTGGCGCGCGGTTCAGCATCACGGGATGTTCGCGGATAACCTCATCGAGAATATCCCAAACCTCCGGCTTTTCCTTCTCCACCAGCTTCTTGGCCTGCTTCACCGTGGAAGACAGCCCCTTGGCGTCAAGGCGCGAATAGATGAACGGCTTAAACAGTTCGAGTGCCATTTTCTTTGGCAAACCGCACTGATGCAGCTTCAATTCCGGACCCACAACAATAACCGAGCGGCCCGAATAATCGACGCGCTTGCCGAGCAAGTTCTGACGGAAACGGCCCTGCTTGCCCTTGAGCATGTCTGCCAAAGACTTCAACGGACGCTTGTTTGCACCGGTGATAACCCGGCCGCGACGGCCGTTGTCAAACAACGCGTCAACCGATTCCTGCAACATACGCTTTTCGTTGCGGATGATGATGTCCGGCGCGCGCAATTCGATCAACCGCTTCAAACGGTTGTTACGGTTGATAACGCGGCGATAAAGATCGTTCAAATCCGACGTGGCAAAGCGACCGCCATCCAGCGGCACCAGCGGGCGCAAATCCGGCGGGATAACCGGAACTTCGGTCAAGATCATCCATTCCGGCTTGTTGCCGGACATCATGAACGCTTCAATGATCTTCAAACGCTTGGCAAGCTTCTTCGGCTTCAGTTCAGAAGTCGATTCCGCAATCTCAATGCGCAATTCACCGGCAATCCGCTCCAGATCCATTGTTTTCAGGATTTCGCGGATCGCTTCGGCGCCGATCAGAGCCACAAACGAGTCTTGGCCATATTCGTCCTGAGCGCGCAGATATTCGTCTTCCGACAAAAGCTGGCGATTCTTCAACGGTGTCAGGTTCGGGTCAAGCACGATGTAGGATTCAAAATACAGAATCCGCTCGAGATCTTTCAACGTCATATCAAGCAACAGGCCGATGCGCGAAGGCAAGCTCTTCAAGAACCAGATATGCGCGACAGGTGCCGCCAGCGAAATATGGCCCATGCGCTCGCGCCGGACACGGCTGAGCGTTACTTCAACGCCGCACTTTTCGCAGATAACGCCCTTATACTTCATGCGCTTGTACTTGCCGCACAAGCATTCGTAATCCTTGATCGGCCCGAAGATGCGGGCGCAGAACAAGCCATCACGCTCCGGCTTGAAAGTCCGGTAGTTGATTGTCTCTGGCTTCTTGATTTCGCCAAACGACCAAGAGAGAATTTTCTCTGGGCTGGCAATGCCAATGTGAATATTGTCAAACGCCTGCGGCAAAGCCACCGGATTGAAGAGATTCATAACCTCTTGATTCATATCCATCTCCTGGAGTTGGGGCGCACCTGCGCCGCCACGAGGAAAAACTTAAAAACGAAGCAAAACACGCTTCACACACGAAATGGCGGCAGGGGTTTCCCCCTGCCCTCAATTATTCAGCCGCCTCAGCTGGCGCATCCGCAACAGGCTTCTTGTTGGACACAAGGTCCACATTGAGGCCCAATGAGCGCATTTCCTTCACAAGAACGTTGAAGCTCTCAGGAATACCGCTTTCGAATGTGTCTTCGCCACGCACGATCGCTTCATAGACCTTGGTACGCCCGGCCACGTCGTCCGACTTGACTGTGAGCATTTCTTGCAAGGTATATGCCGCGCCGTAGGCTTCGAGCGCCCAGACTTCCATTTCGCCGAAACGCTGCCCGCCGAACTGCGCCTTGCCGCCCAATGGCTGCTGGGTAACCAGCGAGTATGGACCAATGGAACGCGCATGGATCTTGTCGTCCACCAAGTGATGCAATTTCAGCATATAGATGTAACCGACTGTCACCTGACGATCGAACGTGTCGCCTGTACGGCCATCGTAAAGTGTTGACTGGCCCGACGGATCAAGACCCGCCATCTTCAACATATCAACAATGTCCGGCTCATGCGCGCCGTCAAACACCGGAGTTGCGATTGGCACACCGCGACGCAGGTTTTGCGCCAGCTCTTTCAAGCCTTCAGTGTCCAGCGACTTCACTGTTTCGTTGTCACCATAAATCTGGTTCAGCTTGGTCTTAAGTGGCGCAATTGCGTCCTTAGGCTCTGCCAAACCGTTTTTATGAGCGGCGTTCATTGTCTTCATATAGGCGTCGTAAGCTTCGCCAACCTGACGTCCCAAGCCTGCGCAAGCCCAGCCCAAATGTGTTTCCAGAATCTGGCCCACATTCATACGGCTCGGCACACCCAACGGGTTGAGCACGATGTCCACCGGTGTTCCATCGGCCAGGAACGGCATGTCCTCCTGCGGCACAATGCGTGAAACCACGCCCTTGTTACCGTGGCGGCCCGCCATCTTGTCGCCCGGCTGGATTTTGCGCTTGGTTGCAACAAAAACCTTCACCATCTTCATCACGCCGGGTGGCAATTCGTCACCGCGCTGCAACTTCTCAACCTTGTCGAGGAAGCGGCTTTCCAGCGCCTTCTTCGATTCATCGTATTGCTTGCGCATCGCTTCGATTTCGCCCATCACAGCGTCGTTTTCGATGGCAAAAGCCCACCACTGCGAACGCGGATAGTCTGCCATCAGCGGACGGGTCAACACATTGTCTTTCTTGAAGCCCTTCGGCCCCGCAATGGCTGTTTTGCCGTCAAGCACGTCGCCAAGGCGCGAATAAACGCTGCGGTCCAAAATCGCCAACTCGTCGTCGCGGTCTTTGGCCAAACGTTCAATCTCTTCGCGCTCGATCGCCTGTGCGCGCTCGTCCTTGTCAACACCGTGACGGTTGAACACCCGCACTTCAACAATCGTGCCCTGCACGCCCGGTGGCACACGCAAAGATGTGTCACGAACATCCGAAGCCTTTTCGCCGAAAATCGCGCGCAGCAACTTCTCTTCCGGTGTCATCGGGCTTTCGCCCTTTGGCGTGATCTTGCCCACCAGAATGTCGCCTGCGGCCACTTCAGCGCCGATGTACACAATGCCGGCTTCGTCGAGGTTTTTAAGCGCCTCTTCCGAAACGTTCGGAATATCACGAGTGATTTCCTCCGGACCCAGCTTGGTATCGCGCGCCATCACTTCGAATTCTTCGATGTGAATCGAAGTGAACACATCTTCCTTGACGATCTTTTCGTTCAGGAGGATCGAGTCTTCAAAGTTATAGCCGTTCCAAGGCATGAACGCGACCAGCACGTTGCGCCCCAGCGCCAGATCACCCAGATCGGTCGACGGACCGTCAGCAATAATGTCACCCTTGTTGACAAGATCACCAACCCGCACGAGCGGCTTCTGATTGATGCAGGTTGACTGGTTTGAACGCTGATATTTCATCAAACGATAAATATCGACGCCCGGCTTGGCCGGATCCATTTCGCCCGTGGCACGAATAACGATACGTGTCGCGTCAATCTGGTCAACCACGCCCATGCGGCGGGCAGAGATCGCAGCGCCGGAATCGCGCGCCACAATCGCTTCCATGCCGGTGCCAACCAGTGGCGCGTCGGAACGCACCAGCGGCACAGCCTGACGCTGCATGTTCGAGCCCATCAAGGCGCGGTTCGCATCGTCGTTTTCCAGGAACGGAATCAGCGCCGCAGCAACCGAAACCAGCTGCTTTGGAGACACGTCCATGTAATCCACGCGGTCACGCGGAACCATGACCACATCACCAGCCTGACGGCAGATCACGAGGTCGTCCGCCAACATGCCATTGGCATCAATGACCACATTGGCCTGCGCCACCGAATATTTCTGCTCTTCCATTGCGGAAAGATAAGAAACCTCAGTCAACACCTTACCATCCTTGACGCGGCGATATGGCGCTTCAATGAAGCCATATTTATTCACGCGGGCGAAAGTGGCCAACGAGTTGATCAGGCCGATGTTCGGGCCTTCTGGCGTTTCAATAGGGCATATACGGCCATAATGGGTCGGATGCACGTCGCGCACTTCAAAGCCAGCGCGCTCGCGGGTCAAACCACCTGGTCCAAGCGCCGAAAGGCGACGCTTATGGGTAATTTCCGACAGCGGGTTGGTCTGATCCATAAACTGCGACAATTGCGACGAACCAAAGAACTCGCGCACCGCAGCCGCAGCCGGCTTGGCGTTGATCAAGTCCTGCGGCATGGTGTTGTCGATTTCCACCGACGACATCCGCTCCTTGATGGCGCGTTCCATACGCAACAAACCGAGGCGATATTGATTTTCCATCAATTCACCCACCGAACGCACACGGCGGTTGCCGAGATGATCAATGTCATCGATTTCGCCGCGACCGTCGCGCAAATCAACCAGCGCCTTCACAACTGCCAGAATGTCGTCCTTGCGCAAGACACGAACGGTGTCTTCAACCTGAAGGTCAAGACGCATGTTCATCTTAACGCGGCCAACGGCCGACAGGTCATAACGCTCTGAGTCGAAGAACAACGACTGGAACATTGCCTCAGCCGAGTCGATTGTTGGCGGCTCGCCCGGGCGCATCACGCGGTAAATGTCGAACAGAGCGTCTTCGCGGGAAGAGTTCTTGTCCACTGTCAGCGTGTTACGAATATATGGCCCGATGTTGATGTGATCGATATCCAGAATCGGAATTTCTTCAAACCCAATTTCGATCAAAAACGCCAAGCTCTTGGCGGTGATTTCATCGCCAGCTTCGGCGAAAATTTCGCCGGTCTGTGGATTGTACAAATCCTGAGCGATGTATTGGCCGTAAAGATCGTCATCAGAGACACGCAATGCCTTGATGCCGCGCTCTGCCAGATTGCGCGCAGCGCGCACAGTCAGCTTTTTGCCAGCTTCAATCGCAACTTCGCCGGTATCGGCATCAATCAAATCAACAGTTGGCTTCACGCCCTTCATGCGCTCAGCGTCGTAAGGCATCCGCCATCCGCCAACGGTGCCATTAGCCTCGCGGCTGTAGGTCACAGTCTTGTAGAAAGTCGACAGGATTTCTTCGCCGTCCATGCCAAGGGCATAGAGCAGTGACGTCACCGGAATCTTGCGGCGGCGATCAATACGCGCGAACACAACGTCCTTGGCATCAAATTCAATATCGAGCCATGAGCCGCGATACGGGATGATACGCGCCGCGAACAAAAGCTTGCCTGACGAGTGGGTCTTACCCTTGTCGTGGTCAAAAAACACGCCCGGCGAGCGGTGCATCTGCGAAACGATTACGCGCTCTGTGCCGTTGACCACAAACGTACCGTTGGAAGTCATGAACGGCATGTCGCCCATGTAAACGTCTTGTTCCTTGATGTCCTTGACCGACTTTGCGCCGGTATCCGGATCGACATCAAACACGATCAGGCGCAGCGTCACCTTGAGCGGTGCAGCATAGGTCATGCCGCGTTGACGGCACTCATCAGTGTCGTATTTTGGAGCTTCAAATTCATATTTGACGAATTCGAGCAAGGCATTGCCAGCAAAATCGCCAATCGGGAATACCGATTTGAAAACTGATTGTAGACCCTCATCATTGGCGCGGCCGCCTTTCGGCTCCTTCACCATGAGGAATTGGTCATAGGAAGCTTTTTGAACCTCAATAAGGTTCGGCATTTCGGCTACTTCCCGAATATGACCAAAAAACTTACGGACACGTTTGCGGCCAGTGAACGTTTGCGCCATGTCGCTCCTCGCACCTCTAATTTCATCGGCGGACCAAAATAGCCCTGTGCCGGATCACAGCTCTTGCTGCGCGGGGTTCAGCCCCTGTTTCGCCCGCAAAAACCGCAGGCATTTCTCCGCTTCAATCAATCAGACAAAGCTCGGAATGAGTGAACGGCCCCGAGAAATCGGGACCGTTCACACAACTCAGATAGGTTTGCGAAGCCGCAAACCCAATCAAATTACTTAAGTTCAACCTTAGCGCCGACCTTTTCGAGGGTCGCCTTGATCTTGGCAGCTTCGTCCTTGGTGACGGCTTCCTTGACGGCCTTCGGAGCAGCTTCAACCAGATCCTTGGCTTCTTTCAAGCCAAGACCGGTGATTGCGCGAACTTCCTTAATCACTTCGATCTTCTTGTCGCCGACAGCAGTCAGCATAACAGTGAATTCAGTCTGCTCTTCAACAACAGCAGCTGGACCAGCGGCAGCAGCAGCAGGACCGGCAACCGCAGCAGCGGCAGATACGCCCCACTTGGTTTCAAGCAACTTGGCAAGATCAGCAGCTTCCAAAACGGTCAATGCTGACAATTCTTCAACGATTTTTTCAAGCTTAGACATATTCATTTCCTTAGATTCAGTTCGGTTCGAACTTATTCGATTGTTTCAGATGGCTCGATTAAGCCGCATCTTTGTTGGCATAAGCTCCGACCACGCGCGCCAGCTTACCAGCCGGTGCAGTGGAGAGTTGCGCGATCTTTGTTGCAGGCGACACGAGGAGGCCGAGCAATTTCGCACGCAATTCATCAAGAGATGGCAAGGTCGCAAGCGCCTTAACACCATCCACGTTCAGAGCGGTTGCACCCAGGGCACCACCAAGAATTACGAACTTTTCGAAATCCTTGGCAAAACCTGCGGCAACCTTCGGAGCTGCGACCGGATCGTTTGAATAAGCGATCAGGGTTGGACCCTTCATCAGGGACGCAATAGACGCAACATCCGTGCCTTCAAGAGCGATTTTAGCGAGACGGTTTTTTGCGACCTTAACGCTTGCACCAGCCTTAGACATTTGCTTGCGCAAATTCTGCATCTGGGCAACGGTCAGGCCGGAGTACTGCGCAACGACCACAACAGATGTCGATTTAAAAACATCATGCAGTGTCGAGACGAGTTCTGATTTCTCCGCTCTATCCACTTTGCTCTCTCCGGTTGGTTAGAAATTCACCGATATGATGAACTCTCACCGATTGCACATGCCGGCCTTGCGGCCAGCTCTCTTGTGCCTGTCCCCGCAGCATTCGTTTTAAGGCGAATAACCCGGAAAGATGGTTCGAACCAAACTCAAGAGGGGCAACCGCAATGGCTAACCCTCATAAAAACTGGCCTTCCCCGTCTATGCAGAAGCCTCAAATTCAAACCTTGCGATCCGAATTCTATTGAAATTAAGCAGGTTGCCCCGCATCTGCAGTCTTGGACAGGACATAGCCGGACAGGACACGAGGTTTACCCCCGATCCGCCGGCCTATCCACCACATCAGAACGCTTGAAGTCTCAAAATCATCCTGTGCGGAATCTCAAATGATAAAAAACGGCACGCCTGCGCCGTTCAAGAGTCTGTATCTAACCGCTTGATCATGCTTTGCCAACCCCAAAAATGAATTAAATCCAATTTTGTAGGCGCAAAGCACCGGCACCTGTTCAACAGATGCCGGCTGATTCAAGCTTAGTTTTGGCCGCTGGTAACAGACGCCATTTCAACTTTAACGCCCGGGCCCATGGTTGAGCTGAGCGCGATACGCTGCAAATATGTACCCTTGGAACCCGTTGGCTTTGCCTTGGCAACAGCATCAACGAATGCCTTGATGTTTTCTTCCAGCTTGGCTTCACCAAAAGATGCCTTGCCAACGCTGCCCTGAATAATACCGGCTTTTTCAACACGGAATTCAACAGCGCCGCCCTTGGAAGCTGCAACCGCAGCCTTAACATCCATGGTCACAGTTCCAACCTTCGGGTTCGGCATCAGGCCGCGCGGGCCAAGCACCTTACCAAGACGTCCAACCAGAGGCATCATATCCGGGGTCGCAATACAACGATCGAAATCGATTGTGCCGCCCTGAACGATGGTCACCAGCTCTTCAGCGCCGACAATGTCTGCGCCTGCTGCTTTGGCTTCATCAGCCTTGGCACCGCGAGCGAACACAGCAACGCGCAAAACGCGGCCTGTGCCGTGCGGCAAGTTAACAACGCCGCGCACCATCTGGTCGGCATGCTTCGGGTCCACGCCCAAATTCATGGCAATTTCAACGGTCTCGTCGAATTTGGCGCTGGCATGCTGGCGAACCAGCTTCAAAGCTTCAGCAACCGGATAAAGCTTGGTGCGGACAACGCCGTCACGAGCTTTCTTAATACGTTTTCCGTGCGACATGTTAAGCCACCACCTGCAGGCCCATCGAACGGGCGGAGCCTTCAATCATCGCAGCAGCAGCTTCAATGGTTGAACAATTCAGATCGACGATCTTTTTAGATGCGATCTCGTTGATTTGCGCCTTGGTGATTTTGCCAACAAAGCCACGACCCGGAGTTTTGGAACCCGAGGTAATGCCGGACGCTTTTTTCAGCCAATAAGACACTGGCGGCAACTTCATTTCGAAGGTGAAAGAGCGATCCTGGAAAACAGTGATCACGACAGGAATAGGCGAACCTTTTTCCATCTGTGCTGTTTTGGCATTAAAGCCTTTACAAAATTCCATAATATTGAGGCCGCGTTGACCAAGTGCCGGTCCGATCGGTGGCGAAGGCTTAGCCTCACCAGCCGGCACTTGAAGCTTCACGTAGCCCGTGATCTTCTTTGCCATTATTTCTGCTCCAAATAGGGCTTTCGCTTATTCAACGAAAACCGTTGCAGTTTGTGGTTCAACAGATCCGTGCTGGCTGGCGCGGCCCATCTCCCACATTTTTCAAGCGGAACCATTTCCGCTGGAAAGCTTCTTCCCGCTGTTAGCCGGAAATCTTTTCGACCTGCGTATATTCCAGTTCCACCGGAGTTGCACGTCCAAAAATCGACACCGCCACTTTCAGGCGTGAACGATCAATGTCAATTTCTTCAATGAGGCCGTTGAATGATGCAAACGGACCGTCAGAAACGCGAACCTGCTCGCCGATTTCGAAGCGGATTGCGTTCTTGGGCGAGTCGATGCCCTCGGCAATCTGGCCCTTGATGCGGTTGGCTTCAGCCTCGGATATCCGCATCGGCTTGTTGTCAGCGCCCAAAAAGCCGGTAACCTTCGGGGTGTTCTTGATCAGATGAAACACGTCATCGGTCAAATCGCACTTCACCAAAACATAGCCCGGAAATAGCTTGCGCTCAGTCGGCACCTTGCGGCCGCGGCGCACTTCGATCACCTGCTCGGTCGGCACCAGAATTTCTTCAAATTTGTGCGAAACATTGCGCTGCGCCGCCTGCTCTTTCAAGCTATCCGCAACCTTCTTCTCAAAGTTGGAATAGGCGTGAACGATGTACCAATTCATGCTCATCAAGCTATTCCCAACACGAGGCTCAAAATCAAATGGATCGATTGGTCAACCGCCAGAAAAAACAGGCTGGCGATCAGCACCATCACCAAAACCATGACGGTTGTGATCATTGTCTCACGGCGGTTCGGCCATGTAACTTTGCGCGCCTCGGCACGTACTTCCTGTAAAAACTCTAACGGACTGGCCATTTAAATTTCTCTTTGTCTTTCGCTGCTCTTCAGCCCGGGACTCAACGTGTGAGCTCAAACCAAAAAACAGGGCGCGGAACCGATGTGGTTGCGCGCCTGATGTATGTTGCTTTAAACCAGCTTTCAAGATTTGCAAAGCGGAAAATGACGCCGAGGTCGCGCCCATCCGCTATTTGGCGCTCCATCGCCGCAAGAAGCAGGCTTATAGACAATTTAGCCAGCTTGCTTCACCGGGCGCTTATAACAACTTGTGAATTGAAGTGGCAGGGGAGCAGAGACTCGAACTCTGAACCTTCGGTTTTGGAGACCGACACTCTAGCCAATTGAGCTACACCCCTACGCGCCCGAAGGCCGCCGTGTATTGCCTCACCCGCGTCACAAATGCAAGATCAAAATGCAAAATTCCGCCAGCCAAAATCCGCGCACCAAAATCCGACAGCACGCGCAATGCCAACGGCGCGGCGGCCTTTTGCCCCTGCCCGGCGCTTGCTACTTCGTGTCCAACACCACGCTGGCCGTGCAGCCACCTCAGGCAGACGCGCCGACATCATTTCTGATGCGACTGCGCCACCAACAAGCCGGCCCAGACCGACATTGCGGGCGCTCCATCTAGGGAACCTGTTGAAAACGAACAATATTCCATGACATAAATTATAACAATTGCGCGCCTTTAAGGATTTGTTCGCATTTTTACAACTGTGAACACCATAATTCAAAATTCTGTCGCTACAACATGAAATAAACGCGGTATCTAAATATTCAACTCATCTGAGTATCCGCAGTTTTAAACACATTAAAGCTTATCAAAAACGCATAATCTATTAGTCAACTCGAAGACGATGGCATATCGTTTGCCTAACGATTAGGATTCGGCCGGCGCAAATATGTCAAAACCGCAAAAAAAATGAACAATATGCTTACAATGACCTTGATTATACGGGCCTTTCCCTCGATCCGTCAAAAGTAGAAGCCGTAATTTGCATCCCAACATTCCGTCGCCCGGACTATTTGCGGGCAACGCTGTTCTCTCTCCAGCTGCAGCGCACACAAATTGTATTTGCAGTTGTGATTGTTGATAACGACGCCGAATCCAAGGCCGGGATGACCGTGGCTAGGGACTATTTTAACGGTAAGTTGAACGGAGTGGCTTCTTTGGAGCCGCAGCAAGGCAGCGGTTTTGCGTTGAACCACGCAGTTGCGCTCGCGCTTAACTTGTTTCCCAATGCCCAAAATATTTTGATGCTTGCGGATGATGAAATCGCCGCGTCAAATTGGCTCGATGTCATGGTCAACGCCGCCCGCATGTCAAATGCCGACACCATTGGCGGCCCCATCCATCCCAAATTCAGCAGCCGCGCGCCGCGCCACATCCGCAGCCATCCGGTTTTTCATCAGCCTTATAAGGTCACCGGCGAAGTGCCAAAACTCGACAGCGCCGGCAACTGCCTCGTGCGCCGCAGCGTGTTTGAAACGCTCCCCGCGCCCTATTTCGATGCGTCTTTGAGTGCCATCACCGGCAGCGACACGGACTTCTTCATGCGTTGCGCTAAGGCAGGGTTGAAGTCTTACTGGGTTCAGGAGGCCGAAGTGTCCGAGAGCATCTCATCCTCGCGCTCTACGCCAAGCTGGATTTTAAGCCGCAGCGCGGCTCTGGGAGCGCTGGCAGCACAGATGGACAGCCGCTATATGACGCCGCAATGGGGCGGCCTCGCCCCGCGCCTAAAAAGTTTCGCCCTGCTTCCGGTGTCTGCGGTACGGTTTTTCGTCACCCTCCTGCGCACCGGAAACTGGCTTAAAGCTATGCATCCGCTCAGCTTTGCCTGGGGCCGTGTCATGGGCGGCTTGCGCAACTAGCCAGCCGCCCGGATTTTGCCACGCTTTAAAGCGTGGCATTATCAATGACAAAACGATACTTCACGTCGTTTTTGAGCATCCGGTCATAGGCTTCGTCAATGTTCTGTATCGGTATCATTTCAATATCCGAGACGATGCCGTGATGCGCGCAGAAATCCAACATCTCTTGCGTTTCCGCAATGCCACCGATCAGCGACCCGGCAATCGACCGCCGTCCGAAAATCAACACACCAATATTTGGCGAGGGATGCGGATGTTCGGGCACGCCTACAAGGCACATCGTGCCATCGCGCTTCAAAAGCTGAGTGAAAGCGTCAAGATTGTGGCTCGCCGCAACGGTGTTCAGAATAAAGTCAAAGCTTCCCGCGTGCTTTAGCATTTCATCGGCATTTTTAGAAACCACAACTTCATCTGCGCCCAAATCAAGCGCCGCCTGTCGTTTATTCTCAGACGTGGTGAACGCCACCGTCTGCGCACCCATCGCGTGTGAGAGCTTAACGCCCATGTGGCCAAGGCCGCCGATGCCAACGATGCCAACCTTTTTGCCCGGTCCCGCCTTCCAGTGCCGCAAAGGCGAATAGGTGGTGATGCCCGCGCACAATAGCGGCGCAACCGCAGCAAGTTGCTCTTTGGGATGGGTGATGTTCAACACAAACCGGTCGCGCACAACAATGGTCTGGGCATAGCCGCCAAGCGTATGGCCGGGCTTGTCCTCGGTCTTGCCATTATAAGTGCCGGTAAATCCGTGCGCGCAATATTGCTCTAGCCCGTCATCGCAAGCCTCGCAATGGCGGCAACTGTCCACCATGCAGCCCACGCCAACAGTATCGCCGACCTTAAATTTGCTCACCGACGGGCCCACAGCCGTCACCTCGCCGACAATTTCATGTCCCGGCACACACGGATATTGCGTGCCGCCCCACTCCGCCCGCACCGTATGCAGATCGGAATGGCAAACACCACAATAGGCGATTTTGATCTGCACATCGTTTGGCCCCGGGGTGCGGCGGAAAATATCCATGGCCTCAAGCTTTTTGTCAGCGGCAAAGGCACCAAATGCTCTGATCATTCTCATCACTCCAAAAAATGCGCTTGCTCACCAACGCCAAGGTGCAAACGCCCGACTGGCGCACAAAGTTCCCTAACCAGCAAGCTTCGATAAACAAACTGTGTGACGCATTTAAAAAATCAACCGTTCACCTAACGTAAATGCAACAATTGAGAAGAGTTGATGCTTTGGTACGTGCCGCAAGAATATCTCCAACTCCGGCACGAAGTGCTCGTCAATGCTTGGTTTCAACCTGCGAACAAGATAGACTCAAGACAGACTATTGTAAGTTTTCGAGAAGCCAAAGCCGCGCTAGGTGTCGAGACCGTATAAAATCCATGCCATAAGTAAAATGCCATAAGTCTTGCAAGCACCGCAAACCCGGAAAGTGCCTGATGCCAGCCCACCCGAAAAACCTATCTGAATGGAATGAGAAGCATCTGCGCTTTGCTATAGACGCTGCGGGCGTCGCGCTATGGGCTTGGAATGTTGATACCGATAATCTGCGTCTGGACCGCCGCGCCTATGAAATGTGGGGCGTCCCCATCACCAAAGACGTAACGTTTGAAGATCTGTCCTCACACATTCACCCCGCCGACAGGGATCGTGTGCGCGCCGCCTTTATCGCCAGCCGGGCCATCATCGGGCCCTATGAAATCGATTTTCGCATCATGATCGGCGAAGAGGTGCGCTGGGTTTCCGCCCGCGGCCAAGGCGATGATGAAGTCATGGTCGATCGCAATGTGTTCGGCATCTTCATCGACGTCTCCGGCAGGAAACAGGTCGAAGAAGGCAATGAGCTGTTGGCAGGTGAAATGAGCCATCGAGTAAAAAACCTACTGGCCATCGCCACAGCCTTGACCTCGATAACCTCAAAATCCTCAGAATCAACCGCAGACATGGCAAGCCAGCTGGCGCACCGCCTCACGGCGCTGGGCCGCGCGCATGATCTGGTGCGGCCCCTTCCCGGCCATGCCAAGACCGACGCGCTGTTGGGAGATTTAATTTCGGTTCTGTTAGCGCCCTACGACGATCTCGGCGCGTTCAGCGGGCGCATCCGCGTTTCGGTTCCGCGCATGGGTGTCGGTGAGGCCTCCGCAACCACGCTGGCCTTGATCATTCATGAGCTGGCGACAAACTCTCTGAAATATGGCGCGCTGTCGTCCGAAACCGGAACGCTTGACGTTTCGTCCACCGGCCACGATGTTGAAGATATCGTAATCGTCTGGACAGAGCGCGGCGGCCCGCACATTGCCGCGCCCACCGGCACCGGCGGCTTTGGCAGCAAGCTCATCAACAGGGCGATGTCCACCCAACTTGGCGGCTCGATAATCTGCGACTGGGCCAGCGAGGGCGTGATCGTCACCCTCCGCATGAAGCGCAGCAGACTGGAAGCGCAGGGGTGAGGGGCAGAGTGTTGCCCCCTCGCCCAGTGAACGGAGAGAGGGCCGGGGTGAGGGGCAGCGCACACCCCCATTGCGAACGAAGTGAAGCAATCCAGAATCAAAAATCCATCCGTCTGGATCGCCTGCGCCAGACGCGCAACATCAGCCTATCTTATTGAAATATAACACTAATAAGGGTTCAAGAACCAAGTTTGGCCAGTTTTGCCACCTTTGGCCAGCTTTTGGCCAGTTTGCGCCGCCAAATGCTCACCTTTTTGGCCAGTTTTTAGCTTTTGCCGCGGCAGACCCACCCGTGACGCCAAACCGTCGTAAAATGACAAAATATGCGCTCAATCGGGCGAAATATGCCAACTCAGCCGCATTTTCGGGTTACATACTCATAAAAACCAGTCCGCGGAGACCTGCCCATGAATTTCGACGTTTTCATCACCTGTGCCGTCACCGGCTCAGGGGCCACCACCGATAAAAGCGACAAAGTTCCCGTCACCCCCAAACAAATCGCCGCCGCCAGCATCGAAGCTGCCAAAGAAGGCGCCGCCATTGCCCATATTCACGTCCGCAACCCCGAAACCGGGGCCCCTTCGCGCGACCCTGCCCTCTATCGCGAGGTCGTTGCCCGCATCCGCGATAGCGGTACGGACGTAGTCATAAATCTCACCGCAGGCATGGGCGGCGACCTTGTTTTTGGCGATGCCGAAAGCCCGCTGCCGTTAAATCCACATAAAACCGATATGGTAGGATCATCCCAACGTCTTGTTCATGTTGATGAATTACTTCCGGAAATATGTACACTCGATTGCGGCACCATGAACTTTGCCGAAGCCGATTATGTCATGACCAACACGCCGGGCATGCTCCGCGCCATGGCCAAACGCATTCAGGCCGCAGGCGTCAAACCCGAAATTGAAGTGTTTGATACCGGCCATTTGGTTTTGGCCAAACAGCTTGTCAAAGAAGGCCTGATTGATGACCCGGTCATGATCCAGCTCTGCATGGGAATACCTTATGGTGCTCCCAATGACCCCTCAACCCTTACCGCAATGGTCAATAATATCCCCCAAGGCTGGATTTTTTCCGCCTTTTCCATTGGCCGTATGCAACTTCCCTATGTTGCAATGGCCGCTTTGACCGGCGGCAATATCCGCGTCGGCTTGGAAGATAACCTCATGTTATCAAAAGGAAAACTGGCAACAAACACCGATCTGGTTCAGCGCGCAGCCACCATTTTAGCGGCCATGAACGTCAATATTCTCACCCCGCAACAGGTACGGCAAAAGCTCAACCTGAAAAAACACCCCGCGAACAAAGGCGTCTGAAATGTCTAATGTTGTCAAGACCATAGGTGCCATCGGCGGCGGCGTGATCGGCGGCGGATGGATCGCCCGTTTCCTGTTGAACGGCTATGACGTCAAAGTTTTTGATCCGCACCCCGACGCAGAACGGTTGGTCGGCACCGTCATCGCCAATGCAGAACGCGCCTACGCCAAGCTGACAACGCTGTTGCTGGGCAAAAAAGGTACTTTGACTTTCGTTAAAACATTGGCGCAAGCTGTTGAAAATACGATCTATATTCAAGAAAGTGTCTCTGAGAGACTGGACCTTAAGCAAAAAATATTTGCTGAAATAGAGCAGTTTGCCAGCCCGAAAACGCTGATTGGATCGTCCACTTCTGGCTTCAAACCTTCCGAACTTAATGTCGGAATGAAGCATCCGGAGCGCCTGTTTGTGGCTCATCCGTTTAATCCGGTCTATCTTTTGCCAGTCGTCGAGATTGTCCCGAGCGCCAAAACCACGCCAGAAGTTGTTGAATCAGCAAAATCTATACTTGTCGATATCGGCATGAAGCCATTGATTATACGCAAGGAAATTGATGCCCATGTTGCAGATCGCTTGCTCGAAGCCGTTTGGCGGGAGGCGCTTTGGCTGGTGAAGGACGGTGTCGCCACTACGGGTGAAATCGACGATATCATTCGATATGGCTTCGGCCTGCGCTGGGCGCAGATGGGATTGTTTGAGACATATCGTATCGCCGGCGGCGAAGCGGGTATGCGGCATTTCCTCGGCCAGTTCGGACCGGCACTCAAATGGCCGTGGACTAAGCTGATGGACGTACCGGAAATGGATGAACAGCTTGTGGACACTATCTCTGAACAGTCTGACGCCCAGTCCGGCCAGCATACAATTCGTGAGCTTGAAACCATCCGCGACGATAATCTTGTCGCGATATTACAAGCACTTAAGGACAACAACTGGGGAGCCGGAGCCCTGCTGTCCGACTACGAAACCAGACTTGCTGCCCGCCAAAAAACTCCCTGACCGGGATTTTGGCGTCACGCAGTCAACGCTTTAAACATGTATCCCGGGCGCTTCTTGACCCGTGCGCGCCACATATTCCGTGTACCCGCCACCGTATTGGTGGATGCCGTCCGGCGTCAGTTCGAGCACTCGATTTGAAAGAGCTGCCAGAAAACGGCGGTCATGCGAAACAAACAGCATCGTGCCCTCATATTGAGAAAGTGCGCTGATAAGCATTTCTTTGGTTGCGATATCCAGATGGTTGGTTGGCTCGTCCAATACCAACAAATTTGGCGGATCGTATAGCATTTTTGCCATCACAAGCCGTGCCTTCTCACCACCTGAGAGCACCCGGCACTTTTTTTCCACATCGTCGCCTGAGAAACCAAAACATCCGGCAAGGTTGCGCAACGACCCCTGCCCTGCCTGCGGAAAAGAGTCCTCAAGTGATTGAAAAACCGTACGATCTCCCTCAAGAAGTTCCATCGCGTGTTGGGCAAAGTAGCCCATCTTCACTGTCCCGCCCAATGCCACACTACCGGCATCCGGGTCGGTCGAACCAGTCACCAGTTTCAACAGCGTCGACTTCCCAGCCCCGTTGATGCCCATAACGCACCACCGCTCTTTGCGGCGCAGTTCAAAATCCAAGCCTTGGTAGATGCTGCGGGCTCCATAGCTTTTATGCACGTCCTTGAGACTCGCAACATCTTCACCCGACCGCGGAGCCGGTGGAAAATCAAATAAAATCGTCTGTCGGCGTTTGGGTGGCTCAACGCGTTCAATCTTATCCAGTTTCTTCACACGGCTTTGCACTTGGGCGGCGTGTGATGCGCGAGCTTTGAAACGCTCTATGAACTTGATTTCTTTGGCTAACATCGCCTGCTGACGTTCAAATTGCGCTTGTTGTTGTTTTTCATTTTGCGCACGCTGCTGCTCATAAAACTCATAATTGCCCGAGTAAGTTGTCAGTCCGCCGCCATCGATTTCAACAATCTTGGTAACAATCCTGTTCATGAATTCACGGTCGTGAGACGTCATCAACAAAGCGCCGTCATATCCTTTAAGAAATTGCTCAAGCCAGATCAGGCTCTCTAAATCAAGATGGTTACTCGGTTCGTCCAGAAGCATGACGTCAGGCCGCATAAGCAGGATGCGTGCGAGCGCTACGCGCATTTTCCAGCCGCCGGAGAGAGCACCGACATCACCATCCATCATCTCTTCGCTAAAGCTTAGGCCTGCCAATACCTCTCGAGCCTTGCCTTCCAAGGCATAGCCACCCAGTTCCTCAAAACGCCCTTGAACCTCGCCATAGCGTTCAATGATGACATCCATTTCCCCCGCCTTGTCCGGGTCGGCCATGTCTGTTTCCAATTCGCGCAGCTCGGCTGCCACAACACTCACGGGGCCGGCACCATCCATAACTTCAGTTACCGCGCTGTTTCCAGCCATATCGCCAACGTCTTGGCTAAAATACCCGATCGTAATGCCACGATCCGCAGCAACTTGCCCTTCATCGGGGTCTTCTTGCGCCGTCATCATTCGGAAAAGCGTGGTCTTTCCAGCTCCATTGGGGCCGACAAGGCCTACTTTTTCACCGCGCAGGAGCGAGGCCGAGGCCTCTATGAAAAGGATTTGATGTCCATTTTGTTTGCTGATGTTTTCTAAACGAATCATAAATACGCGATACCTGATGAAGTAAGGACTGGTTGAAAGCACGATATAAAGCGTGCTGTGAGCAATTGCAGCACTTTTTTAATCTGCAATCCCAGCTGTCCCCCGATCAGCGACTATATTGCGACTCCATAGAAAAGCTGGAGCTTTGGTCTTTAAAGCTCCAGCTTCAATCATTCTGAAAATTCTATGGAAGCCGAATGCTACCCTTCGAATTTAAATGCTTTGTCCTGTCGAACAAATCGGAAAACGAAACGCATCATCCGCTTCGTGGTGATGCCCATTCAGACAGCAGACATGCGCGCTCATCACCAGAGCTACTGCAGCGGTGCCAGTCGTCCCAAGGATTTTACTAAACCATCCCTTTTTGACTGGCTCGCCTTCGCTAGCCTCAACAACGGGAGCCGGGCCGACGATTTCACTAAATTTTTCGAAGAAGTCGCCCGCAAGTTTCTTGGCAGTGCCATCAATCAGGCGGCTGCCAAGCTGAGCGATCTTGCCCCCGATTTCGGCATTCACCGTATAGTTCAGCACCGTAGCATCGCCGTCGGCAACCAGCGCAACCTTGGCCCCGCCCTTGGCAAAGCCAGCCATACCGCCAGAACCTTCGCCCGAAATGGTGTATCCATTCGGAGGATCGAAATCGGAAAGGTTAACCTTACCGGTGAAGCTGGCTTTTACCGGACCGATGCGCAAAGTCACTTTGGCGTTCATTTCGGTGTCGGAGAGCTTTTCAATGCTGTCGCACCCAGGGATGCATTGGCGCAAAACCTCAACATCATTCAGCGCTGCATAAACCTTCTCACGAGAGGCTTCGATACGCTGGGAGCCGTTCATGTCCATGGTGTGTTCCCTTTTAAATTTGTCTTTGGCCTAAACGGCGAACTTCCACCATCTCGGCTACAATTGAAAGCGCAATTTCATCCGGCGTAATCGACCCGAGGTCTTTACCCGCTGGAGCCTTTATTTTATCGAGCAGTGCTGGTGCTACACCGCCGTCAACCAAGTCCTGTTTGAGCGCAACGGCCTTTTTTCGCGAACCGACAAATGCGAAATACTTGCAAGGAGCGTGGATCAGCGCCTTTAGGGCGGCGCTGTCTCCGCGCCCTTGTGTAGCTATAACGATATAGTCGCTATGCGATCCGTCCTCGGGCAACTTATACCCATCTACCAGCCGATCGACCGCAGTGAAGGTGCCATGCTCGGCCTGTGCGGCCATTACAATTACAAAAAAGCCCATTCGACGGGCCAAGTCAGCCAAGGCAACCGCCACCGGCGATGCGCCACAAATGATCAAATGCGGTCTCGGCAACACTGGCTCGACAAAAACATCCATCGTGCCTTGGCTCGGACACATGTTCTTGGCGTAGATGACTCCATCTCGCAACTCCCCCGCGTTCACCCTGTGCTCCACTAAAAGGTCGCTCGGTTGAATGCTGACCAACCGCGGTTGCCCATCGGCAAGGGCCTCACGCGCGGCTTTGAGCACCGCACTGCGGGCGCAGCCGCCGCCGATCCAGCCCGCTGAAATGCTCCCATCGGCGAGTATTACAGCTTTTGCTCCGGCCTTGGCAGCAGTCACCGAAACCGTGCGTACCACTGTCGCCAAGGCGAAAGGCTCTCCGCGCGCTTTGGTCTCGTTCAGTAGATCAAGAACGTCCGCACTGTTTGGCATCGCTAAATCCTCGCCAGATAGGGTTCAAGAGCCTGCAAGCTTTCCAGATTATGCGCGGGAGCGAACAAGTCGATATAGGGCAGCGCGGCCTGCATCCCGGCCGCAGCAGGGCTGTAATCTTGCCATCCGATCATCGGATTGAGCCAAGCAATACGACGGCACCGCTGGCGCAGCGCCGCCATCTGCGCGCCGAGTGCCGTGGCAGGGCCGGTGTCATACCCGTCAGACACAATCATCACACAGGTGCGCGAATGAATTACCCGTTTAGCGTGCCAACGGTTAAAGGTGGCCAGACTGTCGCCAATACGGGTGCCGCCGCCTACGCCTTGCGCCAACAAGGACATACGTTCAACGGCGCGCTGCGCATTCCGCTCGCGCAACGCCGGCGAGATGTGGATGAGGCGCGTGTGAAACACAAAAGCTTCAGCCTCACGAAAATTCTCCAGCACACCATGCATAAACCTCAGAAACACCGAAGAATACAGACTCATCGAGCCTGAAGCATCCAGCAAAACCACCAACCGAAGCGGCTTGTCTTTGCGTTTACGATGAACCAACTCGAGCGGCGTGCCGCCGTGGGCGATGCTTTTATGGATTGTTCTGCGTAGATCAAGCCTTTCGCCGGTGCGCCGCGCGCGCATCCGGCGCGTAAGGCGCGCCCGCATGCTCCTCGCAAGCCGCGCCGCAATTTCATGGGCGGCGGCGAGGTCTTCCGGCTGCGTCAGATGGCGGAAATCGGTCTGGGCAAGCAGCTCAGAGCGTGACGCACCCTCTCGTTTCGATTCTCCGGCTTCCTGCGCATCACCTTCGCCACGCTGCACATGATCCGCGTTTTGGCTCTCGCCCAGCCCGCGCGCACCGCTTTGGGCAGCTTGCAAGCCTGACGCGGTTTTTTGCAGCGCGCCCGAAATTCGAGTGGCAGATTTCATACCGCGCCGCAGCCAAAACGCGTCGAAAATTTCGTCGAATTTCTGCCAGTCTGACGTTCGGCTGCAAAACAGCGTTCGTAACGCCGGGCGTAGACTAGAAGAGCGCGCCGACGCTGCCCCGGCAAGCGTGCGAAGCGCATCATGCACTTCCGAGAGGCCAATGATAAAGCCATTGTCACGGAGCGTGCGGACAAAACCACTCAATTTCTCGCGGGATGTTTCGCCAAGGGATTTGGCGAGCGGCTGTCTCTGCGCGCTCATCTTATGCCACCTTCCCCAATAGCCGATCACAGACCTCGCGCGTGAGGCGGCTTTTGTCTTCAGCGGTTTTGATCAGGCATATCAGAGTTTCGAACACGGCCTCCGGCTCATCGCGCAGATGTCGTAGTTCAAGCCCGGCCAATGTTGCCGCCCAATCCAGCGTTTCGGCCACACCAGGAGCTTTCCGCAACTCTTCTTTGCGGATGAAGCTGACCATGGTGGCAATCTGAAGTGCCAGAGCCGTATCGATGTGTGGCAAACGCGCTAAGATGATGCGAGCTTCGCGGTCAACTTCCGGATAGTCGACGTAGTGATAGAGGCATCTGCGGCGCAACGCGTCGGACAGTTCGCGTGTGCCGTTCGACGTGAGGATGACACGCGGAATTGATACGGCAGTTATTGTGCCAAGTTCAGGAATAGACACCTGAAAGTCTGATAGTAATTCCAGCAGAAAGGCTTCGAATTCTTCATCCGCACGATCAATTTCGTCGATCAGCAACACCGGCGATTTTTGTTGACGGATGGCAGAGAGGAGCGGGCGTTCAAGTAGGTATTTTTCCGAAAAAATATGCTCTTCGACTTGGTCCGCACCGCTGCCTTCGCGCGCTTTGATTGCTAGAAGCTGACGTTGGTAGTTCCATTCGTAAAGCGCTGCACTCTGGTCAAGACCTTCATAGCACTGCAAGCGGATCAGCTTGGTGTTGTGCGCAAGAGCCAAAGCGCGGGCAACCTCGGTTTTACCCACCCCGGCTTCGCCTTCCAACAGCAGAGGGCGCGACAGACTGTCCATCAACCAAAGCGCTGTCGCGAGGTCCCGGTCGGGAATATATCCGACCGAAGCCATTTGTACCGCTATCTTTTCGCTTGGAATTTTCACTTTTTTCTCACCCAAAGCTTACTTGTGTAAGCCTAAACGCTCGCCGACCTTCCACAGCCGCCATGCATCATGCGGCATCTGGATGTGCCCGGCGTTTAGGAACGCATAGGCATCATTAACGGCATTGGAGAAGCATGGCACACCGCCGACGTGAGGGCTTTCACCCACACCCTTTGCCCCGATCGGATGATGCGGAGAGGGAGTGACGGTGAAGTCGGTTTCCCAATGCGGGGTTTCAACCGCCGTTGGCAGGAAAAAGTCCATAAAGCTTGCCCCCATGACGTTCCCCATTTCGTCGTAGCGGATTTCCTGCCCCATGGCGCAAGCAAAGGCTTCGGTAAGACCGCCATGCACCTGCCCCTCGATGATCATAGGATTAATGCGGGTGCCGCAGTCATCCAAAGCGTAGAAACGGCGGGTTTTTGCCACTCCTGTATCGACGTCAACGTCCATGACACAGAAGTACGCTCCAAATGGGTAGGTCATGTTTGGCGGCTCATAATAATTCACCGCCTCGAGACCTGGCTCCATGTTTGGTGGTGGGCTGTTGTAAGCCGACCAAGCGATTTCCTTCATCGTTTTGAACTTTTCCGGCAGCCCCTTTACGCGGAAACGGTCAACATCCCATTCGAGATCGCCTTCATGAACTTCCAGCATATGTGCGGCAATCATCTGAGCTTTCGCTTTGATTTTGCGCGCAGCAACCGCAGTGGCCGCACCGGCAACCGGCGTAGAGCGGGAACCATAGGTGCCAAGTCCATACGGCGCCGTATCGGTGTTGCCTTCTTCGATCATGATGTCATCGGCAGGGATACCAAGTTCGGTGGCGATGATCTGGGCATAGGTGGTCTCGTGGCCCTGACCTTGGCTCTTGGTGCCCATACGAGCAATGATCGAGCCTGTTGGGTGGATGCGGATTTCTGCGGAATCGAACATGGCGATACCAAGAATATCGCAGTTTTTTGAAGGTCCCGCGCCGACGATTTCAGTAAAGAACGAAATCCCGATTCCCATAATGTCGCGGGTCTCACCACGCAAGAAAGCGGCGCGTTTGGTAGCCTGCTCTTTGCGCAACTCTGCGTAACCGATGGTATCCATCGCCTTTTTCATAGCGGTGTGATAGTCGCCGCTGTCATATTCCCAACCCAATGCAGAATGATAGGGGAATTGCTCGGCCTTGATAAAGTTCTTAATGCGCAGCTCTGCTGCATCCATGCCAAGCTTTTGGGCGAGAATTTCCACGGCGCGTTCGATAGCGAAGACCGCTTCGGTCACGCGGAAGGAACAACGATATGCCACGCCCCCCGAGGCTTTGTTGGTGTAAACGCCATCCACAGTCAAATGGGCTGTAGGGATGTCGTAAGACCCGGTGCAGATGTTCATGAAACCGGCAGGCCACTTGGACGGGTCGGCACACGCATCAAATGCGCCATGATCGGCAAGAACATGAACACGCATGCCCAAAATCTTGCCCTCCTTGGTGGCCGCAAGTTCTGTGGTCATGTGGTAATCACGCGCGAAAGACGTGGTGGAGAGGTTCTCCATCCGATCTTCCACCCATTTCACTGGAACACCGAGTACGATGGACCCCACCACCGAGCAAACGTAACCCGCGTAAACACCAACCTTGTTGCCAAAGCCACCGCCAATATCCGGCGCAATGACGTGGATTTTATGTTCGGGCAGACCGGAGATTAACGAGACGACCGTGCGTATGACATGCGGAGCCTGGAAGGTTCCCCAGAGTGTCAACTCACCCTTGATCTTGTCGAAAGATGCCACGCTCTGGCAAGTTTCCAGCGGTGACGGGTGGGTTCTGTGATCCACCAGCATTTCTTTGATCGTCACTTCAGCATTGGCAAAAATCGCGTCTGTCGCCTCTTTATCGCCGATCTGCCATTCAAAAATATGGTTCGGGTGCTTGCGTGGGCCATGAGCCCCGACCATTTTATCCTTTATGTCCTCGCGCAGGATCGGCGCGTCCGGCAACATCGATTTGAAAGGATCGACGATGCAAGGCAAAGCTTCATAGACCACATCGACCAGCTCTGTTGCATCAGAGGCGATGTAACGATCCTTGGCGATGACAAAGGCCACCTCCTGATTCTGGAACAGAACTTTTTCTTCAGCCAATACAGCTTGAACGTCACCTGCCAATGTTGGCATGTAATGCAAACCCAGAGGCTTCAAATCCGCAGCGGTAAGCACCGCAATTACGCCCGGCAAAGCTTTGGCGCGGGTAGTATCAATACTGACGATGCGAGCGTGAGCATGTGGAGAGCGTACAAAATCTCCAAACACCATTCCCGGCAACTTCAAGTCGTCAACGTAGTTGCCCTTGCCTTGGGTAAAGCGAATATCTTCCACGCGTTTGCGTTTACAGCCCATGCCTTGAAGTTTTTCGGTCCGTTCGGCGCGGTCAATATCAATAGGGGTTTGCTTGTTCATTCTGCCGCCTCCAGAAATGGGGTTCCGTTAATCTTGGCCGCCGCATATTGGATGGCCTTCACGATATTTACGTAGCCGGTGCAGCGGCAGAGGTTTCCGGCAATTCCGAAGCGGATCTCCTCTTCTGTGGGGTTGGTGTTTTCCTGCAACAGACGATGCGCCCGCAAAATCATACCCGGCGTGCAATAGCCGCATTGCAGCCCGTGCATCATACGGAAGCCCTCCTGAAGGGCGCTCAGTGTGCCGTCCGGATTGGCAACGCCCTCTATGGTCGTGATATTGGCACCCTGCGCCTGAATGGCGAAGCTCATGCAGCTCTTAACTGACATGCCGTCAATTTCGACGGTGCAGGCCCCGCAATGTCCGGTGTCACAACCGATGTGCGCTCCGGTGAGGTTTTGTTGTTCACGCAGAAAATGAATAAGCAAGGTGCGCGGTTCAACCAGCGCCTCTACCTCGTTTCCATTAATGGTAAGCGATATATGTGTTTTGGCCATTAATTTTCCCCTTAACCGTGAGCGCGGGATTTGGCGCGAGCGAGCGCGCGACGCAGCATTATTCCAGCCATTTTAGTGCGATATTCCGCAGGTCCTCGCATGTCCGATGCTGGGTTTGTGATGCTCTCAGCGGCCGCAACAGACTTCGCGATGGCAGGCTCATCTAGCTTGGTTCCAACCAGCGCCTGTCCGGCGGCTTCTGCCCAAAGTGGTGTTTCCGAAACGTTTGTGAGGCCGATCGACGCACTGGTGCACACTCCATCGGCCACCGTAATCATCACAGCGGCAGCGGCTGTCGCGTAATCACCAATCTTGCGTTTCAACTTTTCGTAGCCATACCCATGACCACTCGCAGGCCTGGCTATCCGAACGGCTGTGACGATCTCTCCAGGCTCTAAAGCCGTGTAGTAGGCACCGTGATAAAACGACCGCGCCGGCACTTCGCGCTCCCCGCCAGCGCCGGCAATATGATAGATTGCGTTTAGACACTGCATCAGCGCGGGCATATCGTTGCCAGGGTCGCCATTTGCAACGTTACCCCCAAGAGTGCCTTTGTAGCGGATTTGCGGATCGGCGATCACGAGCGAAGTTTCATGGATGATAGGCAAATGTTTAGCTAATAATGCGGAGCCGATCATTTCATGTTGTGTGGTCATGGCTCCGATTACAATGTCACCGCCCAGTTCGCGAATACCTTTGAGCCCTGCGATGGCAGAGAGATCTATCAGATGTTCAGGCGCTGCAAGCCGCGTCTTCATCAGCGCTATGAGACTTTGGCCGCCAGCCAGAGGGCGGGCTTCCTCGCCCAATCTGCCCAATAGCTCGATAACCTTAGCAACCGAATCCGGGCGGTGATATTCAAAAGAACCGGGTATCATTTTGGCGCTCCTCCCAGAGCTCGTGTTACGTTTCCACTAACTTTCAAGAAAACTGCAGAACGCTTTTATTAGATCGAGTTTGCAAAAGCGGTGGGAGGATTGACAACCGCTAGCCCACGAAGCGCGTGAAATCGCACCAAATGCGGCATGGGCGCACGAAGTGCGTATGGTCTATTGACCTATTTCGTTCGGCCGTCTGATGGCGCTCGCCGCTTGGAACATCGTCAGTTCCTGACGTAGCAGGGTAAATCGAGACCGACTTATCGGCACGGTGCGGCGTATCGGCACGTTTAGTTCCGCTATTCCGGCATCGCCTACTTTTCTTAACTGCAGAACGTAGGCAAGATTTACAACATAGCTACGATGGGTGCGGAAAAATCTACTCTTGGGCAAGCGAGCCACAATGTCCGTGATAGACAGCGGACAAAACAAATCCTCGCTGCCATTAAAAAGATAGGTGTAATGAGCGTTTGCATGAATGGAGATGATTTGTGTGAGTTCAATATGGAACCTGTTTCCGTGCCTTTCGAAAGGTAAAGTAATCGAACCAGACTCGGGAGGAGTTATCAAGCCCATCGTCTCCGACGAGAGATCTTTAACAAGATTAAGCTGCCCCTGCTGCGCCGGGTTTAATGCCTGCACCTGCGGGGCAAACGCCACAATTTTACTAGCCGGTGGCCCACTAATTTCCATGTCCCGCGTTTCTGTAGTGTCCGGGATGAGCGTTAACATGAACGTACCGGATACTGAGAAGGCAACGACACTAACGATGACGGCTAGGAAGTCGGCAGAAATTGCCGGAGCTGTTGCTCCGCCAACATCAAGAATGTGGTGCAAGCTAGTTCCTGCCATGGCTGTGTAATGCATGCCCGAAATTGCACAGCCGAGCACGGCAGCGCAGAGCAACAAGGGTGGGCGACTGTGCGCCGCAAAAGCGAGCCAGAGCGCAAGCCCCGCAGCCATCGCGGCAATAACAACGCTGGCGAAAATGTAAACCGGATCATGATCCATATGAGCGCTGCCGTGCACCGCCGCCATGCCAACATAGTGCATAGCGGCAATACCCAAACCCATCAGTACGGACGCTATCACCAGCATGCGCGTAGCGCGCAGGCTGGCAAGATAGACCGCGGCACCCGTCACCAATACACACACCAGAAATGAAATCAGCGTTGGCAAGGCATCGTATTCGAGGCTGAAAGAAGTCTTAACCGCAAGCATTCCGATAAAATGCATACCCCAAATGCCAACAGCGAGCGAAAGGGCTGAACCAGCGATTAACAGGCGCCTGTTCAAGGCAAAGGCGCCTGAAATATGCTGAGCAAGACTTAGACCGACATAGCTGGCTTGCACAGCTACCATCACCGAAAGGACCAGAAGCCACGGATTGTAACTAAAGTTCATAGGCTATCCATCGGGTTTAAGAACTTTCGGCCGGGTCACTGACCCGAAAGAAAATACGATATGTCTCAAGCGATCAAGACAAATAACCATTCGATACAAGGCTCCAAGTGTCGATAGTGTTGAACAAAGGTTTCCGCATCAACCGGTAGTCCTTGGTCGAAATGCCACTCAGTGTTCACCGCCTTTCAAACGGGTGAGTCCGAGCTGCGAAGGAAAACGTGATCAATGACTATCGTGGTTGACATGTCTCACAAACGAAAGCGCGGCGGGTCGCTATTTCAAACTTGCGAATTTGCGATTTACAAAGGGGGCAGTTCGGCTTGTTAAAAATATTTACGCGCTCGCTGTATCGCCCCCGCGATTTTGTGCCTGAGTCCACCGTAATGATCGCGTTATGGTGCACACCAATTTCCAGTAGATGAACTGCATCTTGCCAAATCCGCTCAAAAGCACTGCGCTCTACATTTTTGCCCTGAATTTCGGGATGGATTTTTTGTCGCCAAAGAATTTCAGTACGATAGATATTGCCAATACCAGCCATAATCGATTGATCCATTAGCATCTGGCCGATCGACACCCGGCTTTTGCTAATTTTATTCCACGCCAATTCGGCATCGGCATCTTGGCGCAAGACATCGGGTCCGATGCGCGAAATTAGACTTAATCGCTCCGGCACATCGAGTATTTCGCAGGTGTTAGGACCGTTTATATCCACCACATGGGTTTTGCTGAGCAACCGAACGCGCACAGCCCCTTGAGGCTCACCCTCCGGCCGTTTTGACGTGCGAAACTTGCCAAACAATCCGAGATGAATATGCAAGGTCGGCCCTCTGGCAAACTCGTAAAGCAAATGTTTGCCATAGGCTTCCACAGAGGTGCAGACTTGGCCGTCCAGTTGCGCTGCACCCTCCATGAACCGTCCTTGCGGCGAGCTTACATCAAGCGTCTGGCCAATGAGCATTTGCCTCTGATCGCGCGCCGCGCGGTGGATAGTGTGGCCTTCAGGCATGGCTTCTCTTTCATAAGTCAAAGCTAAGTTGGGTGTTATTTGCTCTTGCCGCGGGGCTACGTTTTGGCTCTTTAGTGCGGCTCCCCAGTTTTTGCCGGACGCTGCGCGCCTTCTGTCCAAAGTCCGGCGCTCTGTGGCGCGCGCTCATTTGCTCTCGGGCGTGTCTAATCGCGGCGTCATGGTCTACGATGGGAACAGCATAGGAAGCGGGTGGCACGGGCATGCGCCATGGCTCATGGATCCACTGCGCCGAAACATCTTGTAGCTCAGGAACATATCGGCGGATAAACTTGCCGTCAGGATCGTGGTCGATCGATTGCTTGATGGGGTTGTACATCCGAACAGCATTGATGCCTGTGACGCCGGATTGCATTTGCAGCTGCGAAAAATGAATGCCTGGCTCGTAGTCTGTAAACAACCGCGCCAGATGCGGCGCAGTTTTACGCCAATCAAGCCAGAGATGATAACTGGCAAAAGACACTAGCATTGCGCGCATGCGAAACGTAATCCAGCCGTTAGCATGCAAGCTGCGCATTGCAGCATCAATCAGCGGATAGCCCGTCTTTCCGGTCGCCCAAGCGTCAAAATAGTCCTGCCTAAAATGTGGCTCGCGCATGCCTTCGAAAGCGGTATGCATACAACGAAACTCTATATCGGGTTGTTGCTCTAGTTTTTGCACAAAGTGACAACGCCACGCCAAACGAGATAAAAACGCCTGAAGATTTTTGCGCAAGAATCTTGAGTTATCATCAGGCTGAAGCGCCAGATCGGCTATCCTTGCTTTGGTAGCCTGTTCAATTTCACGACTCGACAATGTCCCAAAGGCAATGTGAGCGCTGAGGCGTGAACAATGACGCGCCGAAATTCCCGGCTTAGAAATGGTCACCATATACTTTCTTGCCCGCTCCCGCAGAAAGCTGTCCAGAACTCGCATGCCCTCTTGCCGACCACCACTTTGAACCGAGCTTATGGCCTCCCCGAACATTGGATGATCTTTAGCCGGAAGACTGTCGCTCCAAACATCGTTAGGCATGACAATCTCTTTGGGCGCGGGGTGTAAACGATCTGCCATCCGTTTGTTACGAATGGCGCTCCAGCCGTCCCGGTTGCCAAGACAGCGCACCACGCCGTTTGAAGGGGATTCATGCCACTGCACGTTATGATCTTTGCACCAGGCAAGAACCTCCCGGTCTCGAGCAAACGTCCAAGCGTTGCCCGTTTCTTCATGTGACCAAAGGGTGATGTTTCCAAAACTGCTGCGCAGAGATTCGAGCACCTCAACCGCACTTCCGATGCGCAAGACCAAGTGCGCTTCACGTTCATGAAAAGCGCGCTGCAAATCTTCAAGACAATCATGAATAAAATGCCAGTGACGGCGAGACGAATCCGGCAGGCCCCAATAGTCGGGCTCGACGATGTAGACTGGCACGATTTGCCCCGACGACACGGCATTTAGCAAAGGCGGATGGTCATGGATCCGCAAATCCCGCTTAAACCAGACAATGTTAACGTGCTGATCCATTCGGATGAACTATTCGAAGCGCATCAAAAGTTTTTGCAACCTTGGGCGCAGGTGTAAAAACCTCAGATAAAGCCACTCCAATCCATTTAGAATAGTAGCGTTTTTTGCAAGCAAGCCCAGAGGTCGTAAAATTGGAATAGCGCGCCACATTGCCGCGAAAGCCGCTGCGCCAGAAAACAACACGCCATTTTCTTCGGCATGAAAGCGCGCCAATAATTCAGCCCTGTTGATCGGGCAAACGGCGTTTTCAGCCGCAACATCAACAAATTGAATCGCCGCCGCCTTGTCTAGCCGCCGCATGAGCGCTATTTCCCGCCTGCACAGCGGACACGAGCCGTCAAACCAAACTAAAACTTTTGCCATGGCATGCACATAGCCAAAATCCATGCCTTGGCCAGTCCCAGCCATTGTGTTTCTTAGGGGAATTTATTGTGAAAATCGCGATTGTCGGCGCAGGCATGGCAGGGTTGGCATGTGCAACGGAATTATCCCGCTCAGGCGTTGACCTGCATCTGTTTGACAAAGGCCGCGGTGTTGGCGGTCGCATGGCTTCTCGACTTGTTCAAACTCGGTTGGGGGATACAGTGTTCGATATGGGTGCCCAATATTTTACCGCGCATTCAGACGATTTCCGCGCGGCGGTTAAAGAATGGGCATCGGCCGGGTTCGTGTCGCCTTGGTTAGATGCTGGCGAAAACGCGCTTGTAGGTACGCCCACCATGAATGCCCCACTCAAAAAGATGGCGGCTGAACTCCCGGTGCGGTGGTCGACCAAAATTGAAGGATTGCAGAGAAATTCAAGTAAATGGTCGGTTCATGGAGTCGACTTCCAAGAATCTGATTTTGATATTGTGATTACTGCACTGCCCGCCGAACAATGTGCAGCACTCTTGAATCGCCCTGCTCCCGACCTGGCTGATTTTGCGACAAAAGTTGCGTCAGAACCATGCTGGACCCTGATGGTTGTTTTTGCAGAGAGACTTCAAGTTGTCGCCAATGTTTTGAGGGATAGCGGTTCTATAAGCTGGGCATCTCGCAACTCCGCAAAACCCGGCAGATCGGGTGCTGAAAGCTGGGTCATTCATGCAACGCCCGCATGGTCCATATCGCATTTGGACTCAAATCAGGAAACTGTCGCAGACAAGCTTTTAGAGGCGCTTTCGCGAGCCTTGGATATTGCCGTCCCTGAAGTCGTAGCCAGTCAAGCGCACCGGTGGCTTTTTGCCCGCTCCGGCAAGGCGGGCACGGCACATTTGTGGAGCGCAGGGCGTGGCTTGGGCGTCTGCGGCGACTGGCTGTTAGGGCCACGTATAGAAAGCGCATGGTTGTCTGGGTTTACGCTAGCTCAAGCTGTTCAGGCATCGCTCAAACTTTAAAATGCATGTTGGCGAGAGCCTTCTGGCCTAGCGACACTTTTGAAGCTGCCCTCTCGATTGGAGACCGGAAACAATTGATTTTCAAGATTGGGCGGGCGCTTAAAGGTTTACGATAAAATTCCTGGGCAATTTCAACCCACCCAGCCTCACGCTAGACGCAGTGCTTATCGGCGGAGCAAGCTGCTTGCGCCGAAAGTGTTGGGTTGGCCTGATTATCTGGACTGTAAAACCGCGCTTAGCTTTGCGTGAACCATTGACAAAGCAACAGCGCAAGCGTTTGAGACGTTCAGGCTTTTGATTGCACCAGGCATGTCAAGGCGCGCCAAAACATCACAATTTTCTCGCGTCAAACGACGCAAACCTTTGCCTTCTGCTCCCAAAACCAATGCAATCGGTGCGGTAAGGACTGTTGATGCCAAGTCCGATTCACCCTCGGAATCCAGCCCAACTCGTTGATAACCCATGTCAGCCAGTTCTTCCATCGCCCGTGCCAAGTTAACAACGCTGGCCATAACAACGTGCTCGAGTCCGCCTGACGCGCTTTTGGCAAGAATTCCAGTCATTTCGGGCGTATGCCGTTCGGTTGTAACAATTGCCTCGACATTGAAAGCTGCCGCCGTACGCAGAATTGCACCAACATTGTGGGGGTCTGTTACCTGATCCAAGACAAGGACAATGCCTTTGCCAGAAAGTTCGGACAGATCAATAGGCTCCAGAGGGCGAGCTTCGAGAAACAGACCCTGATGCACAGCATCGCGTGAAACACGAGCATTAATCTCTTCGATCGACACGATTCGAACGTCGACTCCGCTTTGCGCGATCTCAGCGGTTAAACGAGCAGCAGACGCCTCGGTTGCATAGAGGTTCAGCAACTTCCGGCGCTTTGACAACAGCGCCTCTCGCACCGAATGGTATCCGAACAGCAATGCCACATCTTTTGGCGCACGCTCGGATTTCCCCCGGGAGCGTTTTTCCCGCGCTGGAGCGCTTTCCAGATTTTTCGCGTCGTCATTATTAGCGGACTTTGCTTTCTTCGCGCCGTCAAACCGCGGTTTTGCCTGAGGGGCACCGGGCTTTTGTGATTGGCGCGTTGATTCTGAACGCCGACCATCAAAATTGGAGGATCCGCCTGATTTGCCAGGGCCGCGGGTAAAATTTGAACGTGTCACGATATATCCTTGAGTTTGCATCTACATGTCACGACTTAGACCGGTTGTCACGCTATGGTGTTGGGGTTAAAACACGCCCTAAGCAACCAATTACAGAAAAATGACGCTTTTTGGGTTGACATAAGAGCCTGCACTCTGGATAAACGCGGCGCTTCAGCAGTTCGGGCACTGCTAAAGTTTCAGGGCCGAAGGGTTCTTTGGAGGAGTGTCCCGAGTGGCAAAGGGGGGGGACTGTAAATCCCCTGGCTTACGCCTTCGTAGGTTCGAGTCCTACCTCCTCCACCACTCTTTCCGGGCTTTAGTGATAAAGTCGCTTGGAAAAAAGTGCTTCACAATTTAGAGTAAAGCAATTCAGCGGGTGTAGCTCAATGGTAGAGCAGGAGCCTTCCAAGCTCAATACGAGGGTTCGATTCCCTTCACCCGCTCCAAAACATCAGTCGATGAACCGATTTTAGCACGGAATGCACGTTGTTTTGGCGTGATGACTAAACATGAGGACCCCTCGGATGATAGATCCGAAATAAGGCTCCGCCACACTTTTCACCGTGACGAATTACGAGCTGCTCCTAAGATTTAAAACCCGAGATGACTTCGCCGTTGTTAATGGCCACCTCAACTAATCTTCAATTTAAAAATCCGGATACTAACCAGCGCTGTACAAAACGGTGATCAGCCTTTCCTTGGCTTTAGACGAAGGTTTCATAACACAGCCATCGACGTCTCCCCCTATTCGCGAGTATGTTTCGTGTCGAACAATCTACGCCAAGACATTTGTTTGGTTTGGGTTGGCTTCAGGAGTCAGGGGCCAAGTCGAGGCATTTGCTTTCAAAATATATGCCTCGGGAAATCAACCGATTACGCCAATTAAGACGGCATACGCCGCAATTAAGGGAGAAAACATGAGCACGATAGCATCATCAGCGGGCGCAGTGCGCCCGGTAACCAGTGAAGAGCGAAAGGTTATTTTCGCATCGTCACTCGGTACCGTCTTCGAATGGTACGATTTCTACTTGTACGGCTGGACAGCCGCTCAGATCGGTAAGGCTTTTTATTCTGCCTTCGATGCCAACACCCAGTTCATTTTTGCGCTTCTGACGTTCTCAGCCGGATTTTTGGTGCGTCCGTTCGGTGCGCTTGTATTTGGACGTCTTGGCGACATTGTCGGACGCAAATACACATTCTTGGTTACCATCACCATCATGGGCCTTTCGACATTTCTTGTCGGCTTAACCCCGGGGTTCCAGACAATTGGTATTGCCGCTCCAATCATCTTGATCGCATTACGCCTGATCCAGGGTCTTGCCATCGGCGGTGAATACGGTGGAGCTGCAACATATGTAGCTGAACATGCGCCTCAGGGACGTCGCGGCCTCTACACATCTTGGATTCAAACGACAGCCACAATCGGTTTGTTTATGTCTCTCATCATTGTGTTTGTTGCTCGTAACACCATGTCGCCAGAGTCTTTCGCAAGCCCGGACCTGTGGTCTGGCTGGCGCATTCCATATTTGCTTTCCATTGTTTTGCTCGGAATTTCGATTTGGATTCGCCTTCAGCTGAGCGAATCCCCAGTTTTTCAAAAATTGAAGGACGAAGGCAAGCAATCTAAAGCGCCATTGACCGACGCATTTGGAAACTGGAAAAACGCAAAAGTGGCGTTAATCGCCCTGTTTGGATATACTGCCGGTCAAGCAGTTATCTGGTACGGCGGACAGTTCTACGCGCGTATCTTTCTGGTAAATATCCTTAAAATTCCAGCTAACACTGCCGACATCGCACTCATTATTGCTTTGATAATCGCGACGATGGGCTTTGTCTTCTTCGGCTGGCTTTCAGACAAAATCGGTCGCAAACCCATCATCCTTGCGGGCTGTCTGCTGGGTGCCCTGACATATCATTATGCCTTTGGCCTGCTCACACACGCTGGCAACCCAGCGCTTGAAACAGCGCTTTCTAAGGCGCCGGTAACAGTGTCCGCAGATCCTGCTGACTGTAATACTCTGTTTGACCCAGTGGGCGGACGTATATTCAAGAACTCCTGTGACATCGTACGTCAGACTTTGATATCGTCGTCCGTTAACTTCAAAATGGAAAACGCCCCTGCTGGAACGGTTGCGAAAGTGACCATCGGCGACAAGTCTTATGATTCGATCGCAGGAGCTGCGCTTGATGCTAAAACGTTTGGCGAGCAAAGCGCTGCCTTCAAGAAGAATGTTACCGAGGCTGTGAAGGCTGCAGGCTATCCAACCGGTGAGGTGGATCCAAAGGCGATTAATATGCCTCTGTTGGTCGCTGTACTGACCTATCTCGCACTGTTGGCGACCATGGTCTACGGCCCGATGGCAGCTGCGCTGGTTGAATTGTTCCCGACCCGCATTCGCTACACCGCGATGTCCCTGCCCTATCATATCGGTAACGGTTGGTTTGGTGGATTGTTGCCGCCTATCGCTGTGGCATTGGTCGCAAGCTACGGTAGCATCTATGCCGGTCTGTGGTACCCAGTAATTATTGCCTCAATGACGTTTGTTGTGGGCTTGCTGCTGGTTCCAGAAACCAAAGACCGCGATCTGAACTCAGATATGTAAAACGGAAATGGGCTGCAATCCTTTCGACTGCAGCCCATTTTTCCGTCTCCATTTTCAGCTATAGTCGTGCGCTGTCAGCTATAGTCGTGGGCTCATTGTTTAGGGGCGGCGACAGTCAGGGCCAACCTGCGTTCCTGAGCGGATACCAACCGTTCCATCTTTCTCAGATCTTGCGGGTGTATTTTCATTGCGTTGTCGACCCAGATTTCGGTAACGTCGCGCAATTCCTCGAGGGTCAGAGGATTGATCCGTTGGCGTATTTTGCGCATAGAAAGCAAAACTTCATATCGTCTGCGATCGCCGACGAAGCGCCTGACCTCGTCAACGCCTTTACCATCATCGGCGAGGACATCAACCAAGCCCATGTCAAACATTTCACCGGCAGTGTAGACTTTTCCACTCAAAATCATTCGCTCTGCACGCGCCGCATCAAGCTTGCGCGTTAAAAAGCTGAAAGCTCCCATACCTGGGAATGAGTTGAACAATATTTCTGGCATACCCATTTTGGCGCTTCGTTCTGCCACAACAATATTGTGGCTGATTGCTGCCTCAAACCCGCCGCCAAGAGCATCTCCCTGAACCAATGCTAAGGTCAGAGCCGAAGAGTTCCAACCAGTGCTGTTTGAATAGACAAGATCGACGCAAGCCTGCGCATAGCGCAGCAGCGCCTCTCGGTCACCGTTGCGCACCGACTCGACAAAAAACGGCAAATCCCCGCCAAAGGAGTATACATTGGGGATTTGTGACATAGAAACACAAAATAAGACGGGAGAGTGGTTTTTTGAAACCGATGCTTTCGAGACGAAGGCCTGCATTGTGGAAATTTGACGCATCAAATCTTCCGTAAAGCGGGGAGCTCCTTGCTGCCTCAAGCTGCACCAAAATGTGCGGGTCGGCTCTTCGTAGACTACATCAAAGTCGGGGAAAGTGTCCAAGCAATATTTGGATATGAGATTTGGGTCAATATCGGAGTAAAATAAGGTCAAATCCGGCTCAAATAACTTGATCACAACGTTCACAAGTTTACTTAGCCGAATTACTACCGCTTGGGTACATTATTTAGAGGCTAGAACAACTTTATAAAAAGCTGGGTTAATAAGTGACACACGCTCTATTTGCGAATGCGCGTGCTTTCGCATTAGACCAGATCATTTTATCGAACTTTAATCTATTGGGCGCACTGTGACTCTCGGATTAGCGGAGGATTTCCGCAAACATGATACCCCAGACGGAAAAGTAATGTCAGTTCTAGGTAACCAGTTTTTGCGTTTTAAGACGTTTATCGAACGTGTAGTGTTATCAAAAATACGCATTCCTGGAGACAGAGAACACGAAATTGTCTTAAATCGCATCATATTCTGCATCATATTCGGCGGAGTGCTCTACTCAGACGTCTTATCGACACAGACCGGAACCTTGCCATTTGTCGATAAATTAAAAGACCTCCACTTTTACTATTCTGCACTTGGAGCTCTCATCCTCATACACCTTGTCGCTTCGCGCAAAGTGGCGGTTTGGCGCAGGGTTTCGGGAATAATTATAGACGTTGTCGCGCTTACCATGGGCATGCTGTTCGGTGGTGAATACACCACTGTGGCGTACATCTTATTTCTATGGGTAATCCTTGGAAACGGCTTTCGCTTTGGAAATAATTATCTCTATTTTGCTGTATCGCTCACCCTGGTCGGCTTCACATATGCCGTTACCAAGAATTCGTTCTGGAATCAGCACTTTTATCTGGATTTAGGCCTCTTCGTCGGCTTGATCGTTTTGCCCGCCTACGCTTCGAGCCTGATCAAAAAAATGTCAGATGCACTCAACAAAGCAGAGCTGGCCAACGTGGCGAAAGGAATGTTCATCGCAAGCGTCAGCCACGAACTTCGAACCCCACTTACTTCCATTATCGGGCTTGGCGAGTTGCTTCAAGGAACCCCGCTTACCAGCGAGCAAGACGGGATGGTGCGCACAATCGGGACATCGAGCCGATCCTTGCTGCGTCTCATCAATTCAATTTTGAATATAGCGAAAGCCGAGGCGAATCTTCAAGAAGTCACGATTGAAAAGATTGACCTTTATCAACTGCTTTCTGACATACGCGCCATGCTGGCTGTTCAGGCAAAAAGCAAAGAGACGCAACTTGTATTTGAAATAGGTGCCTCTACGCCCAAATTTATTCTGGGCAACCTACGCCATCTTGAAGAAATTCTCATAAACATGGTCGGAAACGCCGTGAAATTCACAGTGCGAGGATCAGTCCGGGTTTTGATAGACGCTAAACCCGCCGCAAACGGGAAGCTTTGCTTGCGTTGCAACATTTATGACACGGGTATTGGTATCGCTCCAGACAAACAGGCCAAAATTTTCGAACGCTTTACACAAGCCGATGAGACGATAATCGACCAATTTGGAGGCAGCGGACTTGGCCTCGCCATCACTAAGCAACTGGTTGAACTCTATGACGGCAAGCTTGGGGTCAATAGCGCGATAGGCCAAGGAAGCCATTTCTGGTTTGAAATAGACGTTACTTCGGTGCGAGACGATCAAGATATTGCGCTAGACCTGCCGCTTCCTTCTACGCAAATGCTCTTTCCTGATGGACTAATCGAGAAGGCACCCTCACGTCCCCTGTCGATTCTCGTTGCAGAAGACAACATAACAAACCAAAAAATAATTTCTAAAATCCTGACACTGGCCGGGCACACCGTTACTGCTGTCGATGACGGCGAGAAGGCCCTCGACACCCTTCTCACCGAGGAATTCGACATTGCCTTGATGGATATCAATATGCCGATGATGAACGGCCTTGAAGCCACCCGACTCTATCATTTTTCCAACGAAGGCCATGAACACACGCCGATAATAGCACTTACCGCTGACGCCTCTGAACAAACACGCCGTCGCTGCCTTGACGCAGGCATCCGGGCGTTTTGCACCAAACCGATAGAAACCGATCGCCTGATTGCGATTATTAGCCAAGTGGCTAACACATACTCCTCCAAGAAAGCGCGAGCTAACTCCAAAGCCGTGCAGCGAATTCCGGCCGAAGTTCGGGAAAGCAATGCGTTCGATTTAGACGTCTTAGCGAATCTGACACGCCTCGGCGGCACAGAGTTTTGCAACGAGATTTTGTCAGAGTTCTTGAACGAGAGCGAAGCCCTCGCAAATAGCATTAAAGAGGCTGCTTTAGGCGGCGACATTAACGCGTTTCATTCCAACTGCCATTCCCTACAGAGCTGCGCCGGTTCGGTTGGGGCAATGGGAATAGTGGCGTTGATGATAAATTGGCAACTGCTTGACGCGGTAGGGTTAAAAAAATCAGGCGTCCAAGTGGCAAAATCACTCAATTCAGAACTAAATAGCGTCCGAGCGGCACTGTTCAACAGAATAGAGCCTGAAACACCCCACGTCCCTCAGACAATCCCATTTCGGGCCAGAGCATAACTTCCGCCGACATTGGCGGAGAGTTACGTTCTTGGAGTGCCACGATCATCTGTAAGGTGCGCATCCTCACGAGATAGCCTGCACGCTTTGCCCTTAAAAGCTGCAAATCGTTAGATAACTTTGCAAACTTCATCGAAGCCGAAACGCGGCAACCGCGGTTTCATCTGGCTGGAATCACCGAAGCCCAGGCTCACCAGAAAATTCGCTTCGACACGCGTTCCGGCGAAAAAAGCAGAATTTACGCCTGCTTCGTCAAACCCGGACATAGGGCCGGTGTCCAATCCGATCGCACGAGCAGCGGCGATAAAAAATCCCGCTTGAATTGTTGAGTTTCGCAAAGCGACAGTTCTAACGGCAACATCAGTACCCGCAAACCAAGGCCGTGCATCAACGTGCGGAAACAACTGTGGCAAATGCGAAGCAAAATCCATATCAAACGCTAGAATGGCAGTTACCGGTGCCTGCATGGTCTTTTCGACATTGCCTGCGGACATGAAAGGCTTCAATTTGGCTTTTGCTTCCGGAGTTTTGACAAAAACAATTCGGAGCGGCGAGCAATTTGCTGAAGTTGGAGCGAATTTCATCAATTCATACAACTTGTGGAGCATTTCGTCAGGAATTTCCTTTGGCTGCCACGCATTATGAGAGCGAGCCTCTGTGAATAAATGGTCCACCGCTTCTTTTGATATGATACTCATACAGTTCTCCTGAGGGATTGGTTTTTTATCTACCCCCCTCTAGTACTTAGGCTGTTGCTTGCATTTAGAAACCCTTGATTTTTGCGATAAGACTTTTCCAAAATGCAAGCCTCGAAAAAAAAGCCCGAAGTTTGCTGTTTCGCGCGTGTCGTAATAGTCTGAAATAACGAAAAAAGCCGGATACAATATGACTATGAAAGAGCGCGGACATCGCCGTTTCGAAAAAATGGCGTTCTTGTCTTCAGGAACCCCCGAAGCGGAGTTGGCTCGTGCGCAATGCATTTCGGTTTACGGCAATATTGAGCCGGAAGACGCAGATGTTATCGTGGCGCTGGGTGGTGACGGATTGATGTTGCAAATGCTCCATCGATTCATGTCCAGCGAAAAGCCGATTTATGGCCTAAATCGTGGATCTGTTGGCTTCTTGATGAATGAGTTCATCATCGAAGGTTTAGTGGAGCGGTTAAATCAAGCAAAGAGCTCTATTGTGCACCCGTTGTTGATGCGAGCCATTCAGGCAAGCGGCACAATATCGCGCGCCCGCGCCATCAACGAAGTATCTTTATTGCGCCAGTCTTATCAGGCTGCAAAGCTAAGGATTTTGATCGACGGCAAAGAGCGCCTGGGGGAATTGGTTGCAGATGGCATCCTCCTCGCGACCCCCGCTGGCTCTACGGCCTACAATCTGAGCGCAAACGGACCCATTTTGCCGCTCAACGCGCCTCTGATGGCTCTAACCCCAATTTCGGCGTTTCGTCCGCGCCGTTGGCGTGGAGCACTACTTCCGGATCGGTGTCAGGTAACAATTGAGGTTCTAGAGGCCGAAAAACGCCCTGTTGCTGTGGTTGCTGATCACTTTGAGCTCAAGGCAATTACAAGAGTTGAGATAGACATGGATCACGAAACCAACCTAATTCTCTTGCATGACCCGGGGCATTCTTTGGACGAGCGTATTTTGGCTGAACAGTTCGGTTCCTAAGCCGCAACGGCAAAATCAAGAACCTGATATTCGTCCACAGATAGATCTTGAAACAACATTGGAACATCAAGCGCCGCCGCGACAGCAGCTATGCCAATGCGTTGAGACGATGCAATGTTTCGCTCCTCTTCAACAATGCTCTGCGCCATCGTCCTGGCCGCGTCTCTGGCGGCCTCTGCCTCAAAGCGCCGCAACAATGCCATCAACTGCGAATCTAGCTGTCCAGCGCCAGCGCATTCCTGCATGACGTGGGCGATCAACGGTCGCAACAAAGCCCCGTTGTGCGCGAAATCAGCGGTTTTTACCACGCTTTCAATTCCCGAAAGGGCAGCACGAAATGCATGAAGCAGCGTGTTAGGCAAGCCCGCTTTCGCAAAAAGGGCTGCAAAGCCGCTGCCTCTAAAATTCTTGATCAGTCCCTCAACACGATCGCGCTGCATCTGGGTGAGATCAATAAACGCGTGCAGGAAAATGTCTTTGGAACCGGAAAGAAGGCTA
>JAYVYB010000164.1:0-2458 GCA_043784625.1 Methylovirgula sp. | reverse complement strand
GGCGTGGTTTCTCCTCCCTTGATTGCGTTTACGGTGTTCTTTTGCGCTATGCACAGCGCCCGCCATGTGATGCGAACACTTAAGTTCGCTGGCACAACGTCTACACTGTTCTTAGCATTGGCAGCCACACTTCCGATGATTGCGGTGCTGATTCTGTCGCTCGTTGCTTGGAGATATTTACCGCAATCCGCTCTCGACAGTCGCATTTTGCAATTTGTATTCGTTGGTCTTGCTGCTTTGACGGTGCCACATATGGCATTGGTGGAGCGGGCGCGGCTCTCCGGCTGGCTGAAAGCTGAAGCGCATGGTTGATCATCGTTCACAAGTCAAATTGGACCAACTCGATACTGTGCTGGGCCGTGATGTCGCCACCCGTCATACCAGCACAGGTTTTGAGGCGATCAGGTTCACCCACAATGCGCTACCGGAATTAGACTTCGGGTGCATTGATCTGAGTTCGAATTTTCTGGGGCGTCAATGCAATGCGCCTTTGCTGATCAGTTCCATGACGGGCGGACCGCGCCGTGCCGAGGCGATAAACGCCACCCTCGCAGAGGTTGCTCAGTCGCTGCGCATCGCTCTTGCGGTTGGCTCGCAGCGCATCGCTTTGGAGACGACAAACGCCGCCGGGTTTAACAAAGATCTGCGTCGTCGCGCTCCGGACGTCCCCATTTTGGCAAACATTGGCGCGGCACAGCTTCACGATTGGAGCGGTGTGGATTATTTGCGCCGCGCCGTTGATATGATCGACGCCGATGCCCTTATCATCCATCTGAACCCGCTTCAGGAGGTTCTCCAAGACAACGGCGATCGTAACTGGAAAGGCATTCTCGATAGGATTGAGGAGGCGGTGGTGGCTCTCCCCTGCCCGATTGTTGTTAAAGAAATCGGCTGCGGCATCTCGGCCAGCGTTGCTTTGAAATTGAATGCGGTTGGCGTGCAAATTATCGATGTGGCGGGAGTCGGCGGTACGAGTTGGGCGGCTGTTGTTGCTGAAAGTGCGTCCACACAAAGAGCTCGCAACATCGCCGAAACCTTCCGGGATTGGGGTATCCCGACCGCGCAAGCCATAAAAGATGTGCGCAGTGCCCTGCCTGATATGTGTCTGATTGCGTCTGGCGGGATGCGTAACGGCTTGGATGCGGCCAAGGCGCTGCGTCTTGGTGCTGACATGGTGGGTTTTGCCGGGTCCATTCTTGAGCAAACGCTTGAGGGTCGGCAAAATTTGTATGCGAAATTTGAAGCGATCATCGACGAATTGCGGATAGCCGCGTTTTGCACCGGCTCTCAAAACCTAGCTTCACTACGCACTGCGCCAATTGTCGGCGGCGCTCTTTGATGTATGAATAGCCCCGCGTTTTCTAGATGGCTTGCAGCTTCAGTTTTTGCTAATGCTGCGAAAGCGCGGCGGTGATCGCGAGATGGTCGACATCCTGCGCGCACAAATTGCCGGAGGTCGCCAGGCGTGTTGATCCCGCCAGAGGTGCCATCATCATTATGCTCGGTAGCCTCAAAATATAAGGCCTAGCTCAGGCTATCACCGATCTAATGGAACAAGGTGCACCCGCTTTTGACGCGGCAGTGCCGATACTCTCGCGGTTACTCCAAGCCGAGCTGGCTGAACGTGAGGTGCGATCCATCGCCTATCATATGAAGGCAGCGCGCTTTCCTGCTTGTAAAGATTTCTCAAGCTTTGACTTCGCCGCCAACGAGATAAATGAAGCCACCGTGCGCCAGTTGTACAGATGCGAGTTCCTAGACGATGCCCAGAACGCCGTGCTGATTGGTGGACCGGGAACCGGAGAGATGCATATTGCGAGCGCCCTTTGTGTCCAGGTCGTCGAGCATTATCGTAGAAAGGTTCGCTTCTTCTCGACCATTGAATTGGTCAACGTCCTGGGGTTGGAAAAAGCAAAAGGCAAAGCAGGACAGATCGCCGAAGACCTGACCAAACTTGATTTGGTGGTTCTGGACGAGTTGGGATATCTGCCGTTCAGCGCCTCGGGCGGCGCTTTGCTCTTCCATCTGCTGGACAAACTCTATGAGCGCACCAGCGTCGTCATCACAACCAATGTCAGCAGCTGCCGAAAAGAGGAAGAGGTAAACATGACTTGACCAAAAACTGATTCACAAAACATATCACAAGGGCGGCTCAGTTCGTGATGGAAAACCCGGCTCACTTCGCGTGAAAATTGACAAGCCGTATTTAGGGAGAAATTCCACCCACCCTTGCTGTTCATATTTTCCGAATCTGCTCTTTTCAATCGATCATGGCTTGAGCCCTTCTTAAGCTTACCACCTTGACTCTTTTGTTCCTCACTGTATTTTAGAACAAATAAGGAACATTATCTCTTGAGGATTTAACCGTGCCAGATAGCTTGGCGGCGGATGCTATGACTTTGTTGCGTCAACGCATTGCTGCAATTGAACAAATAGGCCCCAAATTGGAGGCGGGCGG
>JAYVYB010000163.1:0-1599 GCA_043784625.1 Methylovirgula sp. | reverse complement strand
AGCGTGATACGAGGCCATTTTTCAGCGGGACATTTTTCACCCCCACCTTTTTCCTCCATAAAGCTCCCACATTTTATTCAAAAAATGAGCAATTAAATACGCAATTGCCGCGCTATTTTATTCCGAAGTATAAAGCTGATATGGATCGGGCCTGCTGAACGTCTATGTCGTGAGGCACAGCGTGTTCGCCCCTGAAATTGCAGCCCGAAAAAGTACAACTTTCGGTTTTGGCAAATGCACTCAATTGCAACATTTAAGGTAGTATCCTAGTACCTAGGAATATTTTCCTATATTTTATAACCGACTGAGGATCGACTTTGCAAATACAAGATTGTGTATTCTTTGAACAGAAACAAACATATCGTTCGCTATCAAAACCAAGTGAAAACTTAACCACATCCGAATCTAAGCATTCGTCGAAAGGTGAATTTGGTGACGCCCTCTCAACTGTTTCTATCGCATTTTACTTGACGCCTTTGTGGGCCATAATGTGTCAAATCGTAGCCAGCAGCTCAAGTTTCTCTTCCAAGTACCAACTCGACATGAAACCTAAAACGGACGTTTCAGACTTAAAAGTTAACGTGCAACGCTGAGTTGGTTTGTGCTCTATAGTTTTTGATCAATGTTTTTATAGCGTCACAGAACTTAGCTTCGCCTTTTGCCGGCAAGTGCTGCTTGGAAAATATCTCCAAGCCACAGCAATTCTTCATCTGACAAAACGGCCAGGCGCGAAGCCAAATCGGTAAAGGTCTGCCGTCTCGCGGAACTGGAAAGGGCCTCGGTAGTGAATAATTCGGCCGGATCCACTCTGAGCGCTCCGGCAATGCGCTCAATGGCTTTGAAACTTGCACCTGAAACACCGCCTTCGATCTTGGCGATCATGTCGGAGCTGAGGTCAACCTTTTCTGCCAATGCAATCTGAGTGAAGCCATTTCGCCGGCGATGCGCTGCCACTAAACGGCCAAATCTCTTGCGCAAATCGGTCATGCCCGCCTCCATGACCCGCTTGTAAAAGCGATGGCGCGAAAGCGGCATGGAACAAAAATGCTGATAGTGCTGTAATGGTAACTGTATTCTAATATCTTGTAATTATTTTACCACCAACGCTGTTATTAGAGCGTCACGCGATCGGATTGTCGTGTTCTCTTTGACCTGATCTGGAAAAGTCTGATGACTCACAGCACCTCGTTTTTGCATGATGGAGCCGAAAACGGTATTTCCTTGGCTCTACAACGAGTGGAATTCAAACCCAAAGGTGATGGCTTTAACGAGGCGTGGATACAAAATCTGATCGACGCCAATCCGTCGATTTTGCCCATTATCGATATCGAACCAGCCTTCACTCCGGCAATCTCCGTTTGTACTGAACTTCCGCTGCCCAGCGGCTTCTTGGACAACTTGCTGGTGACGCCGAAGGGTGATCTCATTGCGGTCGAATGTAAGCTGTGGCGCAATCCACAAGCGCGGCGAGAAGTTGTCGCACAGATTCTCGACTACGCCTCAGCAGAATGCCTATGTCGAACGTTACAACCGAACGGTTCGGCACGAATGGCTCGACCAATACATCATCGAAAGCATTGAGGAGGCACAGCACCACGC
>JAYVYB010000162.1:0-16657 GCA_043784625.1 Methylovirgula sp. | reverse complement strand
GTCGCGACGTCTGGTATCATGAGGCGATCGCCGCCGCCGATGCCGATTGCCCGCCCGAGCCGATGAATGCCGAGGATCCGCTGTTCATTCTTTATACCTCGGGCTCGACCGGCAAGCCCAAGGGCGTGCTGCACACCACCGGCGGCTATCTGGTGTGGGTGTCGCTCACCCACCAGCTGACTTTCGACTATCACGACGGCGACGTCTTTTGGTGCACCGCCGATGTCGGCTGGGTTACCGGCCACAGCTACATCGTTTATGGCCCGCTCGCCAATGGTGCCACCACGCTGATGTTTGAAGGCATTCCCAATTACCCCACCATCTCGCGCTTTTGGGATGTTGTTGACAAACATAAGGTCAATATTTTCTACACCGCGCCCACCGCCATCCGTTCCCTCATGGGCGCTGGCGAAGAGCCGGTTAAGAAAAACTCGCGCGCCTCACTGCGCCTGCTCGGCTCGGTCGGAGAGCCCATCAATCCGGAGGCATGGAGCTGGTATCACCGTGTTGTCGGCGATGATCGCTGCCCGATTGTTGACACGTGGTGGCAAACAGAAACCGGCGGAATTCTGATTACCCCGCTTCCCGGAGCCATTGCCCAAAAGCCTGGCTCGGCAACCTTGCCGTTTTTCGGGGTCAAGCCCGAAATCGTTGACGCCAATGGCGTGGTTTTGGAAGGCGCATGTGAAGGCAATCTGGTCATTGCCGACTCGTGGCCGGGTCAAATGCGCACCGTCTATGGCGATCATGAGCGCTTCGTCCAAACCTATTTCAGCACCTATCCGGGCAAATATTTCACCGGAGACGGCTGCCGCCGCGACGCGGATGGTTATTATTGGATCACCGGCCGCGTGGATGATGTGATCAACGTCTCCGGCCACCGTATGGGCACCGCCGAAGTTGAAAGCGCATTGGTCTCCCATGCTCTGGTGTCCGAGGCCGCCGTTGTCGGCTTCCCGCACGATATCAAAGGTCAGGGCATCTATGCCTATGTCACTTTGATGCAAGGCACGGAGGCCACTGAAAACCTGCGCAAAGAGCTGGTCAATCACGTCCGTAAGGAAATTGGCCCGATTGCTTCGCCGGATGTGATCCAGTTTGCCCCCGGCTTGCCCAAAACCCGCTCCGGCAAAATCATGCGGCGCATTTTGCGCAAAATCGCTGAAAACGATTTTAGCTCATTGGGAGATACGTCAACCCTCGCCGACCCCGGCGTGGTCGATGAGCTGGTCAAAAACCGCGGCAAATAAAGCCTTATCGGTAAGCCAGCCATAATTTTGCGGTGGATTGATAAAATCCGCCGCATTTCGTTCACCCGTCGCTAACTGCAAATCTTGACGCGCATTTCACCCTATGCGCGACAATACATTTGTGCGCCCCCTCACAGACGCAAAAACTAACCAACGATTCACTTGCCCGCGCCAACACTCAAGCCTCGGTAAATGCCAAAACTCTTGCTTTGGCGCTTCAGGAATTGAGTTCATGTCCGTTGAGTCCTCCTCCCCTTTCCGCATGGCGCGGCCAAAACGTAGTCGCAGGTTTGATGTGACCATCATCGTTGCCGCGTTGGTCGCCGTTGTTCTGACGCTGTTAGTGATGACAGGCGCGCATGCCCGGCAGCTCGCCACATTCGATAATTATCCCGCCGGAACCATCGTCATCAAGACCACGCAGCGCCAACTGTTCCTGACACTTGGCAATGGCACCGCCATTCAATATCCCGTTGCCGTGGGCAAAGATGGCAAGCGCTGGTCTGGCATTGCCCATGTCGATGGCAAATATATCCGTCCGGCTTGGGCCCCGCCCGAAGAGGTACGCCGCGACCATCCCGAGCTTGGCTTGATTCAGGGCGGCGCTCCAAATAACCCGATGGGAGAGCGCGCCCTAACTCTGGACCGCGACCAGATCGCCATTCACGGCACCAACCGCCCCAGTTCAATCGGCACTTTCGCGTCCTATGGCTGCATCCGCATGTTCAACGCTGATATTATTGACCTATTTGATAGGGTAAAAGTGGGCACACAAGTGGTTGTGTTGCCATAAATCCATAATCTGCTCTTTTCAGACTCTTGAGTTCGTGCTGATATGAGGCGCTTCGTGAATGACACGCCGCTTTAAAACAAAACGATTTAACTCAGGGGGAACCTGCAATGTCCGATTATCTAGCCGATGTTCAAAAATATGACGCGAAAGCCGACCCGGCAATTGTTGCCGCCATTGTCAAACATCTGGGCATCGCCCTGCGCAACCGGGATTCATCCTTGGTGTCCTGCACCGACCCAGCAGAATTGAAGCGCGTTCACGATGGCTGGTGCACCAAGAAATTGGCACAAACCGATTCTGCCAAAATTGACGCTGCCATCAAAAATGTTTGTACAGCGATGAAGGCTGACAAAACCAAAAGCCGCGTCACTTTTTACTATCTGTGCGCCAAGGAATTTGGCCTGCTCGGCACTTTGGTCAAGAAATAACAGCCAAGACAAATGCTAAGACAGAGCGAAGTTCCTGCCTTGCAAGCGCGGCTGAGTGTTTAAAGGGCTCGGGAGTCTGAGCCACCTTTAAAAGTCGCTTGCCAGACCTTTGTTTTCCCAATCGCCGTAGCGCACAGGCTCAGGCCCGCTACGGCCATTGATTTCTTTTGGCAACGCCGTGTTTTGCGCCTGCGCGCGCCGCAGTGCCGCCTCTTCAAGTGCGCGCTGTGCTTGCGGAGGAAGGTTTTGCCGCGTCTTGGCAATTGGTTTCTTTAGCTCTTCCGCCGTAAACCGCATCTCAGTCATCGCTCAACCCGTTCAAAATTGATTCGCTACTTCCACAAAGTAACACTTCAGATCTAGTGCTATTGATCGCTAAACCTACTTTGAATCTTAAAAAATCACAAAATCAATCGGTCAGAGCCCGATAAATTTCCTGCAGAGCCTTGGTATAACGCCCGCGCCAGAGTAGTCTCTGCATCATGGCTGTATCGAACAAACCCACCTTCATCAAAGAATATAAACCGCGCTCCGGCCTTAAGGCTGCGGGCAAACCCGCAGGTGGCGAGCCGGGCGGTGGCAATTCTGGTGCCAAATCCGCCGCTAAGGGCGCGGATGGCAAGCCAAAACACGCGCAAGCCAATCCCAAACGCACCTCAAACGCCCCCGGCCATCCGGCGCGCGAACTTGCCGCCGGTGCCATTGCCGCCGTGCTTGAGGAGCGTATGTTGTTGGAGGTTTGGTTTGAAACCCAAGCCGCCGCACCTGGCGCGCGCCCGATGGAACCACGCGACCGCTCATTGGCCCGGTCAATAGCGCTGGTCAGCTTGCGTAATCTCGGTGCCATCCGCAAAATCCTTGCGCAGTTTTTGGCCAAAGGCATGCCGCGTAAGTCCGGCACGCTCGAATACCACCTCATCACTGGCGCAGCGCAATTGCTCTATATGGACGTGCCGGATCATGCCGCCGTTGATATTGCCGTTGAGCTTTGCCGCGAAAACCGCAATGCCGCATCATTTGCCGCGCTTGCCAATGCTGTGTTGCGCAACATCATTCGCGGGCGGGATGCTCTGCTCGCCGCAATTGACCCGCTGCGCGATAACACCCCGCCTTGGCTCGCCAATAGCTGGAAAGCCGCTTACGGCGAAACCACAGCGCGCGCCATCGCCGCCGCCAACAGCACCGAGCCGACGCTGGATCTCACGGTGAAATCGGCTGCAGCGGACTGGGCCCAAAACCTTGGCGGCATTGTGCTTCCCACCGGCTCGGTGCGATTGCTGACCCACGACGCTATTTCTGATTTGGCGGGCTACGCCGAAGGGGCGTGGTGGGTGCAGGATTCTGCGGCCAGCCTCCCCGCCAAAGTATTAAACGCGAAAGCTGAGGAAACCATCGCCGACCTCTGCGCAGCGCCGGGTGGCAAGACCGCCCAGCTTGCACTGGCCGGGGCCGAAGTCACAGCGTTTGACCGTTCAAAAGAGCGGCTCATCCGGCTGCACGCCAATTTGGCGCGCCTGAATCTCAGCGCTGATATTGATGCAATTGACGTGTTTGATCTGACGCCGGAAACCTATTTGTTCGACGCCATTCTGCTTGATGCGCCCTGCTCGGCCACCGGCACAATCCGTCGCCACCCTGATGTTGCCTGGCTGAAACAGGCTGAAGATGTCCGCCTGTTGGCGCTGATGCAGGCCAAAATGCTCGACAAAGCGCTCAGCCTGCTCAAGCCGGGCGGGCGTCTGGTCTACTGCGTCTGTTCGTTGCAGCCTGAAGAGGGCCCTTCGCAGATTACGGCGCTGCTTGCCCGCAATCCAAAAATCAAGCGCGTGCCAATCTCGGCGGAAGAAACCGGACTGGCCGAGCTGATCACGCCAGAGGGCGATATCCGCACCCTGCCGAGCCATTTAGCCAATGAAAACCCGCGCCTGTCCGGCCTCGACGGCTTTTACGTCGCCCGGCTGGTTCTCGTATGACTTTGATACCTTAGTGAAGCACCTTTGACCAAACCTCGTCCCGGCACTTTCGGTTCCATGCTGCGCTTGATCGCCTCTCGCGGCGTCAGCGCTACACTGACCATGATTGTCTGGCCCGTCACCTGGCCGTTCGCGCACTTTCAAAGCAATCCGCGCGCGCTGGCCTTCGCCCCTCAAGATATCCGCACGGCCGACCCCACGGTGGCCGACGATATTTATGCCGGTTATTTCAGCTTCACCGGCAAGGTCGTAAAGCTGAACGGGCAATCGCCCTTCGCCATTGAACCGCCCTCAAAAGAGTGGGCGCGGCAGCTGCACTCGTTCCGCTGGTTGCGCCATTTGCGCGCCGCCGACACCGCCCTCTCCAAACTCAATGCCCGCGCGTTGATTGATGACTGGCTGGGCGCTGCCGACCTTGATCCGGTGGCGTGGCAGCCGGAAATTGCCGCCCGCCGTCTCATTTCATGGCTGAGCCAGTCGCCATTGATTTTGGAAGGCGTCGACGCTGTATTCTACCGCAAATTTCTGCGGGCCCTCGGCGTCCATATCCGTTTTCTCAAGCGCTGCCTCAATGGCAGCTTGCAAGGTCAAGCCCGCCTGCTGGCGCACATTGCCCTCACTCAAGCCGCGCTGTGTTCCGAAGGGTTGGCCGGATTGCAAAAGTCCGCCAGCCGCAATCTTCTGCGCGAGTTAAACCTGCAAGTGCTGCGCGACGGCGGCCACCTCAGCCGCAATCCACAGGCCTTGATTGATCTGGCTCTCGACCTTTTGCCGCTGCGGCAGGTGTTTGTGGCGCGCGGTCTGGCCCCCTCTAACGATTTGCAAAATGCGCTCGACCGCATCATGCCGATGCTGCGCATGTTCCGCCATTCTGATGGCACTTTGGCCCTGTTTCACGGCATGGGCGTCACCTCGCCTGAAGTTATGGCCACCCTGTTCGCCTATGACGAGGCGCAGGTTACCCCCGTGCTCAATGCCGATCTTTCCGGATTTCAGCGCTTGGAAGCCGGCCAATCCGTTTTGCTGATGGATACTGGTCTGGCACCGCCATCCGGTTTTAACACGCAGGCGCACGCCTCGGCTCTGGCCTTTGAGTTTTCTCACGGCATCCAGAAAGTCTTCACAAACTGCGGGTCGGCAGAGCATCATCGTCCTGATATGCGCGAAGCCGGTCGCCTCACCGCTGCGCATAATGCTCTCATTCTCGACGAGATGTCCTCGGCCACCATTCTCAACGGCACCCTGGCATCTCTGTTCGGCCCGCAAGTGGTCAATGGCCCAACCAAAATAAAACTTGAGGCGCGCTCCTCGCGCATGTCAGAAGCAATGACCGGCAGCGAAATTGACGCCGTCCACGATGGTTACCGCGCCTCGCACGGCACCCTCATCCGCCGCGCTCTAACGCTGAGCCATGACGGTCTCACCTTGCACGGCGTGGAAGAAATCATCCCCGTTAAAGCCAATACATCGCTCAACATCGCGGCAACTTTGCGCTTTCATCTGGATCCCGCAACCGAAGTGCAGCGCCTTGAGTCCGGCAGCAGCGTCAAGCTGGTGCTCAACGATGGCAGCGTCTGGACCGTAAAAGCGCCAGCACAGCAGATCTTGATCGAGGAAAGCATCCTGTTCGCCGACCCCTCCGGCCCGCGCTGGACCCGCCAGCTGGTAATCAATACCAATACTGACAAAATTGAATGGACGTTACAACGCCCGGCGCTCCAAGACGAAATACTGTAATAAATCCGCCACATGGCTTTTGAACGGTGGCAAAAGCTGCTAGTGCACATAAAATTTTTGCAACGCAGCATTTTGCACAACGGCAGGCATCCATGACCGAAATAACCCCCATTCATCGCGCGCTTATTTCTGTTTCTGACAAAACCGGCCTTCTGCCCTTCTGTCAAAAGCTGCATGAACAGGGCATCGAACTCATTTCAACGGGCGGCACCCATAAGGCGCTCACCGCCGCCAACATCCCGGCCATCGATGTTTCCGATCTCACTGGCTTTCCCGAGATGATGGACGGACGGGTTAAAACCCTGCACCCGAAAGTCCACGGCGGCCTGTTGGCCATACGCGAAAATCCGGAACATGAGGCCGCTATGCTGGCGCATGATATCCGCGCCATCGATCTGCTGGTCGTCAATCTTTACCCGTTCGAGGCCACTTTGGCGCGCGGCGGCGACTTTGATACCTGCATCGAAAACATCGACATCGGCGGCCCGGCCATGATCCGCGCGGCTGCCAAAAACCATGCCGACGTGGCGGTCATCGTCGAACCGGCGGATTACGACGCTCTGCTCAATGAGCTTGCCCTCCATAAAGGCACCACGCTGGCCCTGCGCAAAAAGCTCGCCCAAAAAGCCTATGCCCGCACCGGCTCCTATGACGCCGCCATTTCCAATTGGATGGCCGATCAGATCGGCGAGGAAAATCCATCGTTCCGCGCTTTTGGCGGCACCCTTGCCGAAGTGATGCGCTATGGCGAAAATCCGCACCAGAGCGCCGCTTTCTATAAAGGCCCGGTGTCGCGCCCCGGCGTGGCCACCGCGGTACAAATCCAAGGCAAGCCGCTCTCCTTCAACAATTTGAACGACACCGACGCCGCCTATGAACTGGTTGCCGAGTTTGACCCCGCCAAAGGCGCGGCTGTTGCCATCATCAAACACGCAAATCCGTGCGGCGTCGCCACCGGCAAAACCCTGCAAGCTGCTTACATTGCGGCGCTGCGCTGTGACCCCACCTCCGCTTTTGGCGGAATTGTTGCGCTTAATCAGCCGCTGGACGCGGAATCAGCCACAGAAATCGTCAAAATTTTCACTGAAGTGATCATCGCCCCCGGCGCGTCCGATGCGGCCAAAGCCATCATCGCCACCAAGAAAAATCTGCGTCTGTTGATCACCGATGCTCTGCCAAACCCGCGCGCGAAGGGCCTCAATGTCCGCTCGCTCGCAGGCGGATTGCTGGTGCAATCGCGCGACAATATCAGCGTCGACGATATGGAGTTGCGTGTCGTATCCAAGCGCCAGCCCACCTTAACGGAGCTTGAAGACATGCGCTTCGCCTTCCGCGTTGCCAAACATGTCAAGTCAAATGCCATTGTTTACGCTAAGGCAGGTGCCACGGTGGGCGTTGGTGCGGGGCAGATGAGCCGCGTCGATTCAAGCCGCATCGCCGCTCACAAGGCGCTGGAAGCCGCCAAGGCCGAGGGGCTGCAAACCAGCCTCGCGGTTGGCTCTGTTGTCGCCTCCGATGCATTTTTCCCGTTTGCCGATGGCTTGATTGCTGCGGCTGAGGCTGGCGCAACCGCCATCATCCAGCCAGGCGGCTCCATGCGCGACGACGACGTGATCAAGGCAGCCGATGAGGCCGGCTTGGCCATGGTATTTACCGGACATCGGCATTTTAGGCACTAGCAGCGGGCCCGTTCACTACTCGCTCGATCAAGTTCAGTCAGCAATCGTCGACCAATGTTTTCAATTGTCTTCAAATCACTAAGTAATTGAGGATGAAATTGGATTGGGAGCGAATTTTCGTCAATGGAGCCCGATATCACAGGCAAAAACATGGTTAAGCTTCTCTGCTCAGATCTTAACCGATCATATTCAGCACGGTTTCTAGAAATAAGGGCATCATGTTTGGCAATATCGATGCTTCGATAATTTTCATAATTTTTGGGTGAAATATTAAAAGGTGGCACGTACAGGGGCTTTCTATGCGCCAAAGCATGTCGGAAATTTTCTAAATTTACAAACCACTTATCAAAGTTTTTCAGATAGTCCTGAAAGTCAGTTGAAAATGAACTCCTAACGTCAGTATTCTTTGGTCCCATTCCAATCCATGCGTCTGGAAATTCTGAACCGTCCTTCTTCCGCAAAGAACTTTCTTCAACCCAAATTCTGGCAAGATTATCTAAGCATCCGAAAAGATTAAAAACAAATGCCTGTATATTAATAATTCCGTCACCAGTTTCCTCGCTTGAAGGAATATCTATGCGGTCAGGCGGCAATATACGAAAGACATTGTCAACGCACCTGACCAAAGTTTGCAGTCGCCGTAAAAAACCATAACGGGCGTAGTCAGTTGCTGTTCGCGTTCTGAAATTTCTTGCAAAATATTCATCAGTCAACGCTGAGATAGTCTGCCGAATCAACAGCCGTTCTTTTGCAAAATTTTCAACCGTTTGATGGGCATACATATTCTCTATGATATATCCGTTTTGAGCAAAGAGCCAATTGCCGCGCTCTGTTAACAGCCAAAACCACGACATTTCACCAACTCGCGTCATGGCGGGAATTGATCCGACCATTCACGAAAATGATAAGGCGTGGTTAGTCGGGTCATGCACGGGCACAACGGATTTGGCGAAGCAAAAAGCAACCCCAATCCCGTCATCCTGAGGAACGCTTGAAAAGCGTGTCTCGAAGGAGCTGACTCTCCATGCTTGCGCGCTTCTGCCACAAACTATATTTGGCATCATTCTACCGCGCCACATTGACACCATCGGTCAGATCGTAAACTTTGCTTCGGTGTTACCAGCCCATTTGACTTAAGGAATTTGCCGATGAAATTGCTTGCCTTCGCCACCGCATTTTTAACACTCGCAACCACCAGTGCCTTTGCCGAATGTGAAGTCAAAGGTTCTTCCTTCATTTGGGGCAGTGACGCGGATGTCACCATGTATATGAACAAGGGTGAAACCTGCGGCGTCGGCTTGGTTATGCGCGGGAGCATGGTTGACAGTATCAACATTGTTTCTCCGGCAAAGAACGGCGGGGTTGGTGTGGTCGGTCTCACCGCTTTTGGCTATCGCCCCAAGCCGGGCTTTGTCGGCACCGATGCGTTCAAGGTGCGGGCTATCGGCTCCAACAACAGCTCAAAGGGTCCGATTATGTTCAACGTGTCGGTCGTGGTGAAATAATCATCGCCCCTGCGTGTCGTTTCGGGTCTTGATGCCGATAGTCTAATCCAACTACACTGGTTTAGACTTTCATGGATTTTAAAACGGCTGCGCCAAAAATGAGCGAAAACCAAAACGCAATTATCGTTCGACCGCAAGATCGCGCCATCGAAGGCTGGAGCAATCCTGCGCGCGGCAGTGTCACATGGCGCACCTTTATCAGTGGTGACATCACATCCAGCTCACATATGAGCGCCGGACTCGCGGAGCTGGAGCCGCATCATGGCGAGCTTGTTCCACACCGCCATGCTCAGGCGCAGATCTATCATATCATCGAGGGAACCGGCATCCTCACGCTTGAGGATGTTGAGCCTAGTGTTTCTGCGGGAACCTGCATTTATATTCCCGGTGACGCCAAACACGGCATCCGCAACGAATCTGATTCTGTGCTGAGACTCTTTTACGTCTTCCCGACCGACAAATTTTCCGATGTTGTCTACCGGTTTTGAACCTGGCGGAGATCCGCTGATGCAGCGAAGCGCCGACGACAGACAAATTTCATTAAAAACGCCGAAAGCGCTTTGAGTGGCCATGTTTGGCCGACTTTTGGCCGAGTTGCGCCACAAAATGACCATAAACTGGCCAAGCCAAATCCCTGATTTTGCTCAATAAAGCCAAAGCGGGCACAGTCCTGCCACCCGCTTTGGCCACAAAATCCGGCCAACGCTTTGAAAATTTAAAGCGCTTTCGCTTCGATAACATCCTCAAGCGTTTTCAGTCCGGCGCGGGGGCTATTGACCAAAACCGCCATATTGCCCGGCGCATGTTGGTTCTTCCACATTTTGGTATGCGCCAATGGAATTTGCTCCCACGGGAACACCTCGGACATACAAGGGTCCACCCGCCTGTCGATAACAAACCTGTTTGCAGCCGCCGCCTGCTTCAAATGGGCAAAATGCGAGCCTTGAATGCGCTTTTGCCGCATCCAGACGTATCTGGCATCAAAAGTCAGGTTAAATCCGGTGGTTCCGGCGCAAAAAACCACCATGCCGCCGCGCTTGACCACGAGGCAGGAAACCGGGAAAGTCTGCTCTCCAGGGTGCTCAAATACGGTATCGACGTCTTTTTTACCGGTGATATCCCAAATTGCCTTACCGAACTTGCGCGCTTCTTTGGTCCATTCCGCATATTCGGGGGTGTTGACCGTGGGCATCTGGCCCCAACACTTAAAATCCTTGCGATTTATCACACCCTTAGCACCCAAAGACAGAACATAGTCCCGCTTGGACTCATCGGAAATAACCCCGATAGCATTGCCCCCCGCTGCGGCCACAAGCTGGATGCCAAACACGCCAAGCCCGCCCGAAGCGCCCCAAACCAGCACATTGTCCGATGGCTTCAGCCGGTGAGGTTCGTGGCCAAACAACATGCGGTATGCTGTTGCCAAGGTCAGGGTGTAACAGGCGCTTTCCTCCCATGACAAATGCTTGGGCCGTTCCATCAATTGCCGATCCTGCACCCGGCAAAACTGTGCAAATGAGCCATCCGGCGTCTCATAACCCCAAATGCGCTGCGAAGATGAGAACATCGGGTCCCCGCCGTTGCATTCTTCGTCGTCGCCGTCGTCCTGGTTGCAGTGAACCACCACTTCGTCGCCCACTTTCCAGCGAGTAACCTTGGAACCCACCTTCCAAACCACTCCGGAGGCGTCTGAGCCCGCTATATGAATTTTCTGCTTGTGGGCATCCAGAACCGAAATAGGCTCACCCAGCGCCGCCCAGACGCCGTTATAATTGACCCCGGCCGCCATAACCAGCACCAGAACATCATGGCTATCAAGTTCCCAGGTCGGAACCACCTCGAGCTGCATCGAAGTTTCTGGCGGCCCGTGCCGCTCTTTGCGGATGACCCAGGCATGCATATTTTTGGGCACATGGCCTAACGGAGGTATTTCACCCAGATCGTAAAGGTCTTTCAAGTCGCTCATAAGGTCCGCCTCGATACGCAAAATTTTCCGAACTCTAGCAGAGCTGTTTTGCGATGCACCATAGACTTTTGGAATTTTGACTTAAAAGCTGTAATTTTGCAGTCATTTTTCGCTCTAAACCGGCATTGCTGCAACACACAACTTTTGGCCCGCTAGCTTTCAGCGAAAACTGCCGCTAGATTTGTGCTTTGCAACATGAATTGTTTGAATTTTGTAGAGGTAGACATGACCCTGAAGCGCGCAAAACCCGATAAACCGTGGATTTTCCGTACCTATGCGGGGCACTCCACCGCGGTGGAATCGAATAAACTGTTTGTCGGCAACCTCGCCAAAGGCCAGACGGGCTTGTCTGTCGCCTTCGATCTTCCCACACAAACCGGTTATGATTCAGACCATATTTTGGCGCGCGGTGAAGTCGGCAAAGTTGGCGTTCCCATCAGTCATTTGGGCGATATGCGCGCGCTTTTCAAAGGCTTGCCCCTCGACACTATGAACACATCCATGACCATAAACGCCACTGCGCCATGGCTTTTAGCGCTCTACATCGCCGTTGCTGATGAGCAAGGCGCCGACAGACATACTTTGCAAGGCACCACCCAGAACGACATCATCAAAGAATATCTCTCGCGCGGAACCTACATATTTGCGCCCAAGCCTTCAATGCGGCTCATGCGCGATGTTATTTTATACACCTGCAAAGAGCTTCCGAAGTGGAATCCGACCAATATTTGCTCGTATCACCTGCAAGAAGCTGGCGCGACGCCCGCCCAGGAACTGGCTTTTGCGTTGGCAACTGCCATTGCAGTTTTAGATCAGGTCAAGGCAACCGGCGCGTTTTCAACCGAGCAATTTGGTGAAATTACCGGTCGAATTTCATTTTTCGTCAATGCGGGCATGAGATTCGTCACCGAATTATGCAAAATGCGGGCGTTTACTGAATTATGGGATGAAATAACACTCAATCGTTACGGTGTGCTCGAGGAGAAAAACCGCCGCTTTCGTTATGGTGTTCAGGTGAATTCGCTGGGCCTTACTGAAAATCAGCCTGAAAACAACGTCAGTCGCATTCTCATTGAAATGTTAGCCGTTGTTCTGTCAAAAAACGCCCGTGCGCGCGCCGTGCAATTGCCAGCTTGGAACGAGGCGCTAGGCTTACCGCGCCCGTTTGATCAACAATGGTCGTTGAGAATGCAGCAAATCATGGCCTATGAGACCGATTTGCTCGAATACGGCGATATTTTTGACGGTTCTACGGTGGTTGCAAGCAAAGTTGCCGAACTCAAAATCGAAGTTCACGCCGAATTAGCTAAAATCGCGGCGATGGGCGGGGCAATTGCGGCTGTCGAGGCCGGATACATGAAAAGTGAGCTGGTATCTTCCAACACAGCGCGCCTGGAAAATATTGAGCGCGGTGATCAGGTCGTTGTTGGGGTTAATCGTTTCAAAGACGGCGAACCCTCGCCCCTCACCACAGGAGACGGCAATATTCTGGTGGTTCCGCCGCATGTTGAAGCTGAGCAGGTCGCAAATCTCAATAATTGGCGGCAAAGCCGCGATGCCAAGGCTGTTTCCGAGGCTCTAAGCGCGTTGCGCGAAGCAGCCAAAACCGAAACCAACATTATGCCAACCTCGATTGCTGCCGCAAAAGCCGGCGTAACAACGGGCGAATGGGGCGGCGCTTTGCGTGAAATCTGGGGTGATTACCGAGCCCCCACCGGCGTCAGCCCTCAGGCCCGCCAAGGTGAGCATGGTCTCGATGCGATTCGCGCTGAAGTCGAGCGTGTCTCGCTTAAATTGGGGCGCCGCCTGAAATTCATCATCGGCAAACCTGGCTTGGACGGGCACTCAAACGGTGCCGAACAGATCGCCGTGCGCGCCAGAGATGTCGGCATGGACGTTTCATATGCCGGAATTCGCTTTACACCGGCGGAGTTGGTCGCGGCTGCCAAGGCTGAAAATGCCCACTGTATCGGCCTTTCGATACTTTCCGGCTCGCATATCGCCCTCGTGCGCGACGTTCTGATGCGCCTGAAAGCCGAAAACCTCACGACCAAACTTGTGTTGGGCGGAATTATCCCGGACAAGGACGCCGAAATGCTCAAAAACGAAGGCGTTGCAGCCATTTATACGCCGAAGGACTTCGACATGAACAGGATCATGCTAGAGATTGTTGCACTGGTTGACACAGCGGCCTAATGCGCAGTGCCAAGATACGCCGCGCGGACGGCCGGATCTACCTTAAGCGCTGCGGCGGTTCCTGACGCGGTCAAATTGCCGTTTTCGAGCACATAACCGAAATCAGCAACCTCCAAAGCGGCTGCGGCGAACTGCTCGACCAGCAACATAGTCACTTTTTCCGATTTCAGACGTACGATAACCGCAAAAACTTCCTCGACTAGTTTCGGCGAAAGACCCATCGAAGGCTCGTCAAGCAGAAGCACCTCCGGCTGCAACATCAATGCCCGCGCCATGGCTAACATTTGCTGCTCACCACCCGATAAAGTGCCCGCAAACTGAGCCCGCCGCTCCGCCAAACGCGGAAAAATCTCAAACATTTTGCCAATATCCGCCTGTACGTCCCCTTTTGGCCGCGCACCCGTCAGCCGTGGAAAGGCTCCAAGCATCAAATTATCTGAAACCGATTGTGTTGGAAAAATACGCCGCGCTTCAGGCGAGTGGGCCAGCCCTTTGCGGGCAATCGCATAGGACGGCAAGCCACCAATTTCCTTGCCTGCAAGGGTAATTGAACCGGATTCAGGCTTTATCATGCCTGAAAGTGCGCGAAGTGTGGTCGTTTTGCCCGCGCCGTTTGAGCCGATCAGGGTTACAAGCTTCCCTGCTGGCACTTCCATAGAAATGCCGTGCAACACCTGCACTTTGCCGTATCCGGCGACGAGATTTTCGATTTTCAACATGAAAAGCTCCTCAAACCGCTGCGGCGGCAGCGCCGCCAAGATAGGCTTCGATAACCCGGGGGTTGGACTGAACTTCGGCCGGCCTGCCCTCGGCAATTTTCTGGCCAAAATCCAGCACAGTCACAGTGTCACAAACCGACATCACCACATCCATATGATGTTCAATGAGGATAATCGTGATGCCGTGATCGCGGATTTTACGAACGATCTGAACCAATTCTTTAATATCGGGCGCAGTCAGTCCCGCTGCAGGCTCGTCCAGAAGCAAAAGTTTGGGGTCCAGCGCCAAAGCTCGGCCAATCTCCAACAAACGCTGCTTGCCATATGGCAAATTTCGCGCTTCCTCATTGGCCAAATCAGCCAAACCGACAAAACTCAGGATGCTGGCCGCACGTTGCCGGGCAGCCGCTTCGTTGGCCTTGGCTGTCGGTGTTTTGAGCGCCACCTGAAAAAATCCGGCGCGATAGGTGTGATGTAAACCCACAAGAACATTTTCTATGAGGGTCAATTCGCCAAACAGCTGAACATTTTGGAAGGTGCGTGCTACGCCGCGCGCCGCAATTTCGGGTGACTTCTGACCGGCAAGATTTTGGCCATCAAAAAGGATGTCTCCACCTGTCGGAACGTAAATTCCGGTGAGTACATTCATCATCGTACTTTTGCCGGAGCCGTTCGGCCCGATAAGGCCATGGATTGTGCCGGTTTTTACGTCCAAATCCACTTTATCTAAGGCTCTCAACCCGCCAAATTGCATCAACGCAGATTTGACATTCAAAAGTGTCGAGCCCGCCTGACCGGTGGGCGCAGCTGCAAAAGCTGCCTCCGCTCCGCCGCGCGTCTCAATCAGGGCGTTAGATCGAACCCAATCGGGCTTGAACACGCTGATTGATCTTTTAAGGGCGCCTACGATCCCGTCCGGCAGATAATAAACAACGAATAATATCATGACCCCGTAAACAGCCAGCTTGTAGTCTGTGACGCTGGTGAGGCTGAGCGAGAGCAAAAACAGCCCGACGCAAAGGACGACGGGAACCAACAACCGCAGCAGGGCATTTCTGTCGCGAAGCACTGATACCACAGCCGTAACAATGGCAATCAGCGCTATTGCGCCTGCGATGATGCGGAAAAGGTTGATATCCGCCAACAAGTTCGGCAGATAAACCACAATAGCCGCTCCCAATATCGGCCCGAGGCGAGACTTACGCCCGCCCATGGTAACCGCCAAAAGGAACAATATCGAAAGGTCAAAACCAAACGTATTCGGTGCAATATATTGCTCAGAATAAGCAAACAAAGCGCCAGCCAAGCCAGCAAACGCTGCGCTGGTCACGAAAGCCATGACTTTGTACTTATAAACAGAAACACCCATACAGTCTGACGCGATCGGGCTGTCACGCAGCGCTTCAAATGCGCGGCCAAGATGCGACGCCACCAGCCGATTGATGACAAGGATGGCAAGCAACAGAATTCCGGTTGCAATGAAGTAGAATTCGACCTCTTTCAGCCGCAATATTGGCATGTCAAACAGCGAAATGGTTCCGCGCAAATCGACAAAAAGCGGCTTGACCAATTTAATACCGATCGGCCCTTCCGTCAGGTTGAAATGGTTCAACCACGGACCCAGATCGGTCATTTCATTGATCAGAATTTGCACAATTGTGCCAAAAGCCAACGTCACCATCGCAAGATAGGGGCCGGTAACCCTGAGCGCCGGCAACGCCAGAATGACGCCAAAAAGCGCCGCTACAATCGGTGCCAACACAAGCGAAGGCCAAAATCCAACTCCAAGTTTCATCGCCAAAATGCCGGCGGTGTAAGCACCAATGCCGAACAATGCGGAGTGACCAATTGAAACTTCGCCGGTGTAGCCAAAAACCACATCCAGCCCCAGAGTCACGATCGAGAAAATGGCGATTGTGACAATGAGATGCATGTAATAGGGACTTTTAACCAAAAATGGCACCAGCAAGAGCAGTGCTATTCCGAGAATTGTGAGCAGGGTCTTATTCGACATGTCTCAGACCTTCTTAATCGTGGCTTTGCCGAACAAACCCGATGGCTTGAACGACAGCACCAGAAGCAGCAACACAAGGCCCGGCACGTCTTTGTAGCCTGTGGAGACAAAATAGCCTGTCATTGTTTCAGTAATGCCCAATATCAAGCCGCCGACGATCACGCCAAGGCCAGACGAGAGCCCGCCGATGATCGCAACCGCAAAGGCCTTCAAACCGAGCACCGCCGCCGCGCTCACGCCTGCGGTCGTAATCGGAGCCACCAAAACACCGGCAAAAGCTGCGGCCATTGATGATAGAGCGTAAGAAAAAGTAATTACGAGGCTGGTATTTATGCCCATCAGCCCGGCCGCATCGCGGTCGTTCGCGGTAGCGACAACGGCCTTGCCAAAAATCGAG
>JAYVYB010000161.1:0-9628 GCA_043784625.1 Methylovirgula sp. | reverse complement strand
CGCCGCGTCGTCACATCCTTGACAAACGAGCGGTCAATTTTCAGCTTGTCAAACGGGAAGCGTCGTAGGGATGAGAGCGATGAATAGCCGGTACCAAAGTCATCAATGGCAAATTTGACTCCCAGCGCGCGCAATTCGCGTAAAGACGACAGGGTTTGCTCGTCTTCCTGCAAGAAAATCGATTCGGTAATTTCCAGCTCCAGCCTGTGCGCAGGCAGGCCACTCATCTGGAGTGCCCCTACAACCACCTGCACCAAGTTACGGCTTTTTACCTGAACAGGCGAGATATTGACCGCGATATTGAGGTGAGATGGCCATTTCGCCGCCTCGAGACAGGCCGCACGCAAGACCCATTCGCCCACCGCGTTGATAAGGCCGGTTTCCTCCGCCAGCGGTATAAAATCCAGCGGCGGAACGATGCCGCGGGTCGGGTGCAGCCACCGCACCAGCGCCTCGAAGCCGGTGGTCTCGCCGCTTAACACCTGAATTTGCGGCTGGTAGTAGACGATCAGTTCATTTCGCCCGACAGCTTGCCGCAATTCGAGCTCAAGCAGCCGCCGTGCTTCAAGATCATCATCCATGCTGGCGTCATAAAAAGAGAAGGTCGATTTGCCATTGTCCTTGGCGCGATACAGCGCCAAATCGGCCCGTTTTAGCAATAATTTCGCGTCCATACTGTCTTCAGGCGCCAGCGAAATACCAATGGATGCGCCGCAACTTAAAGTGAGCCCTTCCACCACCAAAGGTTCACTTAGCAAAGACACCAGCCGGGAGGCCAGCTTGGCGGCATCTTCTGCCCCGCGTAAATTCCGCTGCAGGATCACAAATTCGTCGCCGCCCAGCCGCGCAACAATGTCATGCTTGCGGATCAGGCTTTTCATCCGCAGGGCAATTTCGCTTAAAAATGCGTCGCCAACCGGATGGCCGTAGATGTCGTTGATCGACTTGAAATTATCGATATCGACGAGCAGCACAGCAAAGCCTTGTCCCGGATATCTTGAAGCGACGGAAGTACGCTGCGCCTCGATGGCGTTGTCCAGACACTCGCGGAATTGTACGCGGTTGGGCAGATCGGTCATCGCGTCGTGCAGGGCGAGGTAGGAAATGCGCGCCTCTGCCCGGCGTCGCGCCGTGATATCGTCAAAGGTAATCACCCAGCCGCCATCTTCAGTTGGTTGTTGTGACACCCAGAACACCCGCCCGTCCTGTTGCTCGCGGATTGTCGATGATTGGCCGGATGCTGCCGCCATTTTGTGACGGGACGCCAGCAAGTCCTCGTCGCTCAATCCGGTGGAGGTCGGGCCTTTGTTGGAGGCGCGCAGCATATCATCGACATGGGTTCCTGCCTTGAGCAATCCGGCGTCCAGTTTGAATTGCTCGGCAAAGCGCGTGTTCGAGATAATCAACCGCCCGTCTTTGTCAAAAAAGATCAGGCCTTGCGACATGTTGTTGACGGCAGCCTCAAAGCGCATGTTCTGAATGCGCAGCTCGCCTTCCTTAAGTTTTAGCCAATTGTTTTGGCGCAGGCTCATGGCGACAATGGCAAGACAGAACACCGGCATTCCGCCAAAAATGATCTCTAGCTCCTGATAAAGCGCATTCAACCGAGATTGGTTCTCATTCACCTCGTGCGCGCCAAATGCGTTAGCTTCGCCCATCAGGCCAATAATCTCCGGCTCCAGAGCTTCTAGGCGTGTTTGCGCATCTTTTGCTACCGCAACATCGCGCAGGTTTTCTGGATGGCTGTTGATTGCCACCATAGTTTGGTTCAGGCGGGATATCAGCTCTTCGCGATGTGCATCGGCATGGATGAAGCGGGCATATTCACCTTCCAAGGCCGCTTGCGCGGTGCCTTGCACAATGTCCATCCGCACCCACACGTCCTCAAGCTTTTCCGCTGTCGGGTCAGTCCTGTACACACTCAGCGCTTGAATGGTTCGGGTAAAGGCCACAGCACTTTGCGAACTGCTGGTTGGAATGTTGAACTGCGCCGCCTCACCCAGCACCTGCTGCTGTTTTTGAATGAGTCCGGCAATATAGGTGGCTAAAATCAGGACACAAACACCTGCCACGGCAAGTACGGTTTTTATGGCGTCGGTTCTACGCAATTTACGCACTGTTGCAGCCTGCTGGAGAATTTGATTATCGAACTTCGATGCGTTTCACCTGCCACGCAGAACGGCTGTAATAGGTCTGATTTTGCAATTCTGGCTTTGAATCATAGGGGTAAATCACGAAAAGCGGCCCCTTATCGCTTACGGCCATATCTGTGCCATTGCGCTTCATCGCCAAAATCACGTGATATTTGGTAAAGTCCTCAATGGGTATGGTGCTGACATAGTCATCAAGTGCAGTGACAGTTACGCTGGTGCCTTGCGCACCAACGGTGCCGAGCAGTTTGGCCATGGCCACGCCTTCAAATTTTATTTTACCGGTGTACCACGGTGTAACCGTTTCAACGGTTTCCAAGCCGACGGCTTCCAGCGCCGCGCGATCAAAACTGCGTTCTGGCTTTCCATTCGTTGTTGCAGACATCTTGCCGCTAATTGTGAGGATCGGCCGCGCCACAATCTCTTCCGCTGCCGCAGGGGCGGCCTCAAGCGCCACACCTATAAAGGGTGTGCCTAAGACAAGAGTGGCAAACACCAGAGATAAATGTGGGAAAATGCGCATTTTTACTTTCCTTTTGAATGGTCATATGCAACCATAGGTTTATTAATAAAGTGTAACGAATAAATTTAAACTATAAGTTGTGTTTTAAGTATGTCTGCGTCACAAGACTTTAGTGTCCGGAACATCCGGGAAAGTGCAGCCACATTTGGCTGGTCTGGCTTCAGACATGTTTTTAAGCGCTACCTTGTCCCAAGGAGGCCAAAGACATGGAAACTTTTAAAGAATTCACTTTCGAGGCAGCTCATCAGCTGCAGCCGTTTTCGGGCCTGCACGGCCACTCTTTTCGCGTTCAAATCTACATGCAGGGTGAGCCGGACCCGGTTTATGGGTGGGCGGCAAACCTTTATGAGGTCGAAGAGCGTTTAAACACTTTGCGTGGCAAACTCGACCATACCTATCTCAACAACATCGAAGGTCTGGAAATTCCCAGCCTTGAAAATGTGGCGCGCTGGATTTGGCAAAAACTGCATAACGAAGTCCCGGGGCTGAATCGGGTTTTGGTTCGGCGTGGCTGCGAAGGAGATGCCGAGGGCTGCGTCTACCGGGGCGTGCGTATGTGAAAAGTTTTACCAGATACGACCTACGTTGTGAAAGGGCATGTCATGAACTCGCCACTCTATACATCAGGGCCATCCACACGCTCAAATATAGCTTTGGAGCGGCCACTAAGCGCTATTGAGCAAACAACAATGATGGCGGCCGCAGCCGAAAAGCTCGAAGAGCTGTTCGATATATTGCGTATTGACCATCACGCCGATCATAATACCCGCGATACACCGGGCCGGGTTGCAAAAATGTATGTTCAGGAGATTTTGCGCGGGCGCTTCGTTGCGCCGCCGAGCATCACAGAATTTGATAACGTTGACTCTTACGGCAGTCTTATCGTCACCGGGCCGATAGAGCTGCGCTCCATGTGCGCGCATCACCTGATGCCGATTTACGGCAATGCCTTTATTGGCATTTTACCAAGTTCTGAAGGTAAAATTATCGGGCTGTCTAAATATGACCGCATTGTTGATTACTTTGCCGCGCGCTTGCAAATTCAAGAGGAACTTGCCCAGCAAATTTCAAAGTTCCTTGTGGAAAAAACCGCGCCGCGCGGGCTCGCGGTTCGCATCAGCGCGGTGCATATGTGCAAGACCCATCGCGGCATTAAAAGCTCGCACCAAGGACGCATGGTCAATACGATTTTTTATGGCGAGCTGGAAACTAATACAGATCTAAGGCGTGAATTTCTGCACGAATGCGTTCATCTGGAGCGCTAGTGACCTTAGAAAATGGACCAGCCGGCGCTCCGCCGGTTTGGTTCGGCCCAGAGGTCGATGCGTCAAGAGTAACCAATGTCAGCGGCATTCCCGTGGCGGGGGCCCATGGCGTGTTGGGCAGCGCATGCGGAGTGTCGGATATCACCGGGTTTAAGTCATGGGCATTGGCGTCCGGCGTCACGAACCCGATTGTGGTAGTTTTGGGAACGATAAAACCGGGCGTGTTTGCACCGGTGAAGGTTACCGGCGGGTGTATGATCGGGGTCTGAGGCACGCCTGAATTTTCAGGAGCGACTGACTTGGCGGTATCTGCACCGCTCATATTGCGAAATCCTGCACCTTCGATGGCTTTTACGGGAGAGGTATCGCCCATATTGCGAAACCCTGCGGTTTCTCCGGCTTTCACCGCTGGAGCCTCAATCGCGCATGTTGTTTTGCTTGTCAGACTCACAAGCCCCAAGGCAAAAACACTGAACGCGCATAGTTTGATCAACGTCTCACTCAAGCAAGTTTTCATGTCCGACTCCCTCAATAAACAATCATAAGTAGAATTAAGCGCTAAATATTAAAAATACACCTAAAAGTTGTATAAAGGGCCAAATTCTCTTTTTTGGTCGAAGTCAAATATCCCGAACGTGCAAATATCAAACTGTCATGCTAAGGCACCGCATATGAACCAACATGCCAAACGCCGCGCACAGGCGCTGATCAACCGTCTCGGTCTCAATGACGACGAAGATATTGTCGAAATCGTCAAGCGCCCCGCGGCACCGATAGGCCCGAATGCCGAAGGCTATTTCCGTTATGAAATGCCGGAGTCGGCCAACTCCACACGTCTTGACAAGGCGCTGGCCGATTATTTCGAGGCCGCTCAGGTTTTGTTATCGCGCTCTCGCATCAAAACCCTGATCCAAAACGGACATGTCTCGGTCAATGACAAAATAGCCGAAGATCCTGCCACCAAGGTGCATTCCGGCTATGTGCTGACCGTTGATGTTCCCGATGCCGCACCGCCGACACCGCTGGGCGAGGACATCGCGCTCAATATCGTTTTTGAAGACAGTCATCTGCTGGTTTTAGACAAACCGGCGGGGCTAGTTGTTCACCCGGCGGCCGGCCATGAAACCGGCACTCTGGTCAACGCGCTTATCGCTCACTGCGGCGCAAGTCTGTCGGGTGTGGGCGGGGTCAAGCGCCCCGGCATCGTCCATCGGTTAGACAAAGATACCTCCGGACTTCTGGTTGTGGCCAAAGATGATGCCACGCATCAGGGCCTTTCGGCGTTGTTTGCCGACCATGGCCGCACCGGCTCGTTACGGCGGGAATATCAGGCTTTTGTTTGGGGCGGCATGGATCGCCCGCAAGGCACAGTCGATGCGCCGCTTAACCGTCATCCGCACATGCGTGAAAAAATGGCAGTGGTGCGCAAGCCCGACTCGCGCGAGGCGGTCACGCATTGGACTCTCGATGAGTTTTACGGCGAAAGTCAGCGTACCGCTGCGGCAAGCCTGATCACCTGCGCGCTTGAAACCGGGCGAACCCACCAAATCCGCGTACATATGGCCTATATCGGTCATCCGCTTCTCGGCGACCAAACCTATGGTCTCGGCTTTAAAACAAAAGCCAGCAAGCTTTCCCCGGCAGCACAGGCCACTTTGGCAGCCCTGAAACGTCAGGCGCTTCACGCCGGGTTGCTCGGTTTCGAACATCCAATTACCGGCGAAGAGTTGCTGTTTGAAAGCCCGCTGCCGCCTGATTTACAGGCTTTGGCCGACGCACTGCGCGAAACGCCGACACAACCGGAAGCCTAAGCGCTTAGCCTCACAGCTTCGCGTCTTGCTGCAGCTTTGCCCGCAGCTTGGCGAGGTTTTGGTGGTAGGCATCGGCATCGCCGAATTCGGCAAAATCACGATAGTGGGCGTGGATATTGCGCATCCGGCGCGCGTGTTTGATTGGGCACCAATATTGCTCGGTGCGGGCGGCAATCTCACTGGCATAGCCAAGAACGCCGTTGCCATATGAGCAATAGCCGCAATTGATCTTCTCTAAAAGATTGAGGTAAGCCAGATGCCTTCGGTCAAAAACCACATAATCGGAACGTAAAACCGGACTTATCCCATATACGGGAAAGCAGATGCGTTGATAAATCGTGACAAAAATATCCAGCAAAACCAGCGGCAACATCAGTCCATAAATAAACGGCGCAGTGAGAAACATCAAAATCCCTGCCGAACGCAGATAGGGCCACAATTTGACCCGCATCTCCTTGTGGCGTCGTAGCATTTCGGCTTCAAAAACAATGGTGCCCTTCTGCACGCCAAATTTCAGATCAGCGCTAATCACGGCCATTTCTGCCGCAAGTTCAGCTTCGAGAAGGCGGATTTTGTCCAGAATCAATTTTGCATTCGTCAAAGCGCAAACCCCGGGCGGACGGGCTGGCAATCCGAATTGACGTGCCAAACGCGCCCAGTTTTTAAACTAGCATGGTTGGGCAAGTGGAACGCGGTATTTTCGATTCGCGCGAGGGCCGCGATTTGCGCTGGCCCTGCTCAATGTGTCCGTGGCGACCCCGATCGCCTTATCGGGGTGCGCGCTTGGCCAAAATCCGCTGCAGCGTACGCCGGTGCATATTGAGACGGCGGGCAGTTTCAGACACATTGTGCTGACACAGTTCGTAGATGCGCTGAATGTGCTCCCAGCGGACCCTATCTGCCGACATCGGGTTCTCAGGCAAGTCGGTCTTGTCGAATTTTGTTGCCATCAGCGCGGCGTAAATCTCATCAGCGTCAGCGGGCTTAGCCAGATAATCGAACGCACCAAGCTTTACCGCCGTCACGGCAGAAGCAATATTGCCGTATCCGGTGAGAATAATCCCGCGCGCGTCGGGGCGCCGCGATTTAAGCTCCGAGATCACGTCAAGGCCATTTCCGTCCGACAGGCGCATGTCAATGATGGCAAAGGCCGGAGCCTTGGCGATGATCTGGGCCTTGCCAGCCTCGACAGTCTCCGCCGAGGATACGCTGAATCCGCGCGTTTCCATGGCGCGGATCAAGCGGCCAAGGAATGGCTTGTCATCGTCAACGATAAGCAAAGTGCGGTCTTCGGGAGCCTCAGAGGATGGAATTTGCATCACTTTTTCCGTTTGTTATCACCAGTCTACCATAAGTCGCTGGCTGGTGCAGTCGCCAGTAAGTGCTTGTTGGATGTTTGGTCGCGTCGGGTTGGTTTTTCAGTGATATCGAACATAGCGCGTGGCCAAATAATTTCCACTTGTGCTCCGGAGTTTGGCGCAGCCCGGTTCGAGACAGCCACATGCGCCCCAGATCGCTCCAACAGGGACTTGGCAATAAACAGGCCAAGTCCTAAGCCATCGCCCTCAGAATTTTTTGCGCGCCGGTCCGGATTTCGGGTGGAGATATAGGGTTCTCCAACGCGGTTGAGCACATCGGGAGAAAAACCGGGGCCGTCATCTTTGATTTGAACGGTGACGCTCTGCGCATTCCAAACAGCCACGACGGCCACACTGCTGTTTGCAAAATCAATGGCGTTTTCAATGAGGTTGCCCAAGCCGTAAGTCACTCCGGCATTCTTCCGGCAAATTGGCATTGGTTGATCGCCAAAGGTGGTGATTTTAACTTTTACGCCAAAATCGCGCTGCGGTGCTACCACGTCCTCCAGCAAATGTTCGAGCGTGATTTCTTCCAGCAACCCCGCGCCCTCCTGTCCTAGAGAGGTCAACTTGCTCAAGATCGTTTTGCACCGCATGGCCTCTTGGCGCAGCAGCTCGATGTCTTCGGCAATTGCGTTGCCTTTGGGAACGAGATTGCCCAGCTCCTTTATCACCAGCGTTATGGTTGCCAGTGGCGAGCCCAGCTCATGCGCGGCAGCTGCCGCCAGCCCGTCCAACTGGGTCAGGTGTTGTTCACGCGCCAGAACCAGCTCGGTGGCAGCCAAAGCGTCGGCCAATTGCCGCGCCTCTTCGGCCACGCGCGAGGCGTAGATGCTAATAAACGCAGCCCCCAACACGATAGCCACCCAAATGCCGCCAATATACAAAAACGGCAGCTCAACAGCCTCCGCGTCAAACCAAGGCAATGGCTGGTGCCACAACGCCAGAATGCTGGCGCAGAACATCATCAAACCAACCAATCCGAAGGTGAAGCGTTTAGGCAACGACGACGCCGAAATCATGATTGGCGCGAGAAACAGCATTGCGAAGGGATTTTGCAGGCCGCCTGTCAGATACAACAGCAATGATAATTGCACCACGTCATAGGACAACAGGCTGAAAGCGGCAAAATCGCTCAATCGGGTGTTTTGCGGAAACAGCAGCCGAAGCCCGATGTTCGCCACCACGGAGAGCAAGATGACGATCAGGCACAAAATAAGCGGCACTGCGAAGTGCAAACCAAAATACGTGCCGGCAACCGCGCCGAGCTGGCCAATGATGGCGAGCCAGCGTAAGCGCACCAAGGTATCGAGCCGCAATTGCCGTGCTTGCCGCCCGAGCGAGATGTGAAAAACTTCCTGCATGTTCCAGCTTTGCCATTGCGTCGCTCTATTGTCACGTCTTAGGGCAGGGGTGCGCGCAAATTTCGCATGACAGGCGTTGACAAAGCTCACCTTGCCCACGTAAGAGCAACGCAATGCCCAGGTGGCGGAATTGGTAGACGCGCTAGCTTCAGGTGCTAGTGATCGCAAGGTCGTGAAGGTTCGAGTCCTTTCCTGGGCACCATTCCCCAAATCGCAGTCCGGTGCTTGTAAAAGCAACCGCTGCGGTTTTATTTTTTAAAAGGTTCAACTATGACCATCCGTCTGCATAAGGGTGACCTGCCAGCCGGAATGGACTTTGGCAATGCTGTCGCTATCGATACTGAAACCCTCGGCCTGCACCTCAAGCGCGACCGCCTCTGCCTGGTGCAGCTTTCCAAGGGCGATGGCACCGCGGATCTGGTGCAGATCGCTCCAGGGCAAACAACAGCGCCAAACCTGCAAAAACTGCTGGCCGATACCAAGGTGACCAAGCTGTTTCATTTCGGCAGGTTTGACATTGCCATGCTGCAAAACGCTTTCGGAACTCTGGCCGCGCCGGTCTACTGCACCAAAATTGGCTCCAAACTGGCGCGCACTTACACCGACCGCCATGGCCTGAAGGATCTTACCCGCGAACTGCTCGGCATCGATTTGTCCAAACAGCAGCAATCATCCGATTGGGGTGCTGAAACCTTGAGCGATGCGCAAATGGCCTATGCCGCGTCCGATGTTTTGCACCTCCACGCGTTACGCAGCCGGTTAGACGAGATGTTGAAGCGTGAGGGTCGGTTTGAAATTGCGCAGGCATGTTTCAACTTTTTGCCGCAGCGTGCCAAGCTTGATTTGATGGGCTGGTCGGAAACTGATATTTTCGCACACACTTAAGGTCTTTATGCACTTTTAAGCCTTAACTATGCCACGCTTGGTTGTTCAATGGCTTAACGGGCGGCGGGTGTAAGGCAAAATGAGTGCAATTGAGGCGGCGGGCTTGCGACAGGTTCCAGATTTAGCATCTCGCGACTCTAACGCTTTCGCACGGGCGCACGCCCACTCTGCCCGCGTCAAAATGCTCAAAATCGCCTTGCCACTGGCGGCGGTTTTGGCTGTGGCAGCGGTCGTGCTCATCGGGCTATTTGATCCATTTCGCAAAATTCCCA
>JAYVYB010000160.1:0-6886 GCA_043784625.1 Methylovirgula sp. | reverse complement strand
CAAGGCCACGCGCAGTGTTGGGCTTCCAAACGCCAGAGGAAGTCTTTATGGAAGAGCTATCAAAACTTGGTGGTGCACTTCAGATTTGAGACCGCCCTTGATCATCAACCTGATGCCATAGGCAACCACGGTCAAAGCCGCCACGCTGCCCAGCCAGATCAGGACAAACCATGTTATCCGGCTGAACAGTGAGTGGGCGGCTTTGGTTTCGTGTTCGGGCTTGGCGCTCAATGATATTCACCTTGCGCGTTAACTTTGCCGCGAAACACCCAATAGGAATAGGCGGTGTAAGCAAGGATGATAGGAACCAACACAACAGCGCCAACCAACAGAAATGCCAGACTGTTGTCCGGGCCGGCGGCTTCCCAGATCGTTACCGAATTTGGCACAATATGCGGGAAAAAGCTGATGCCCAAGCCGATGAAGCTCAAAATAAACAGCGACAAAGACGCGAAGAACGGAGTGGCTTCGCGTTTTTGGGTGATGCCGGTGTAGAGCGCATAAGCGGCAAGCATAACCAGCAGCGGAACCGGAATGGCCAGCAGGATATTTGGCCAGTGCAGCCAGCGGGTCATGTAAACGGGGTTCAAAAACGGGGTCCACAAGCTGACGCCGCCAATAAACAGCAGCGTCAACGGCGCGGTAATCTTGGCAAAATGATAAGACATGCGCTGAACGTGTCCTTCGGTTTTCCAGACCATCCAGGTGGCCCCTAACAGCGCATAGCCCGCCACCAGCGCAAAGCCGGTGAGAATGCTAAAGGGGGTCAGCCAATCCCACCAACCGCCTGCATAGGCGCGATTGGCAACCGGGATGCCCTGTACCAGTGCGCCCAGAGCAACACCTTGGGAAAAGGCGGCCAAGGTTGAGCCGCCCGCAAACGCCCAATCCCACAAAAACTGGCCGCGACGCGTTTTCCAGCGAAATTCAAACGCCACACCACGAAACACCAGAGCCAGCAGCATGGTGATTATCGGGGCATAAAGCGCCGACATGATGATGGAATAGGCCAGCGGAAAAACCGCCAATAGCCCGCCGCCGCCCAACACCAGCCACGTTTCGTTGCCGTCCCACACGGGGGCGACAGAGTTCATCATTTCATCGCGGTTTTCTTCGCCTTTGACGAAGGGGAATAAAATCCCGACGCCGAGGTCAAAACCGTCCAGAATCACATAGGCCAGAACCGCAAAAGCGATAAGCGCAGCCCAGATCAGAGGCAGATCAAGTGTCATTGGAATCTCCTTGAAGGCAAGATTTGGCCATCCGCGCCCACCAAATTCGGTGCGGGCATGATGCCGCCTGCGCGGATAGGAGCTCCTTCTTCAAGGCCCTCTTCATGACGGTGAGGAGGCGCGTTCATCAAGCGCAAAATATAAAACAGGCCAGCGCCAAACAGGGTGAAATAGACAACGATAAAGGCAATGAGCGATGCACCCACACCAGCTGCGGCAATGGGAGACACCGAATCAACCGTGCGGAGCAAGCCAAACACCGTGTAGGGCTGGCGGCCGACCTCAGTGGTGATCCAGCCAGCCAACACGGCGATGAAACCCGAAGGCCCCATAACAACCGCAAAGCGCTGCATCCAGCGTGCTGTGTACAATTGCGAGCGCCGACGCAGCACAAGGCTCCACAGGCCAAGTCCCAGCATGGCAACACCAATGGCCACCATGATGCGGAAGCTCCAGAACACCACAGCAACCGGAGGACGATTTTCCGGCGGGAAACTGTTGACACCCTTGACGGTGCCGTTCCAGTCATGCGTCAAGATCATCGCGCCCAAATGCGGGATGGAAACTTCGTAGTCCACTTTTCCGGTCTGCGAGTTGGGCAAACCGAACAGGATCAGCGACGTGCCGGAGGTGGTTTCGTAATCGCCTTCCATAGCCGCGATTTTGGCGGGCTGGTATTCCAGCGTGTTAACGCCATGAGCGTCACCCGCCAAAATTTGTAGCGGAGCCACTATTACCGCCATCCACATTGCCATCGAAAACATGACCCGGGCCGCGGGGTTTGCATTGTTGCGTAACAGATGAAAAGCACCGACGCCGCCAACCACAAAAGCGGTGGTGAGGTATGCCGCCAAGGTCATATGCACCAGCCGATAGGGGAACGACGGCGTGAAGATCACTTCCATCCAGCTCTTGGTGATGTACTGCCCGACAGCGTTGATGCCGTAGCCCTGCGGCGTCTGCATCCAGCTGTTTACAGCAATAATCCAGAACGCTGACATAAAGGTGCCCGCAGCAACCATGGCGGTGGCAAACATATGCAGTTTGGGGCCAACGCGGGACAGGCCGAACAGCATCACGCCCAGAAAACCCGCCTCAAGGAAGAAGGCAGATAGCACTTCATAGCCCATCAGCGGGCCAATCACCGGACCAACTTTGTCAGAGAACACGCTCCAATTGGTGCCGAATTGGTAGCTCATCACAATTCCGGAGACGACGCCCATGCCAAAGGCGACAGCGAAGATCTTTTTCCAGTAGTTGAAAAGATCCTGATAAACGGGGTTCTTGGTCCACAACCACAGGCCGTTTAAAACAGCTAGATAGCTGGCAAGGCCGATCGAAAATACCGGGAAAATGATATGGAAGCTGACGGTAAATGCGAATTGCATTCGTGCCAGCATGATTGCGTCAAAGCCCGCCATTTCACACCTCTTGCAAAGGACAGCTCACATGTTTGAGCGCGGATGAACCTTTAATTTTCAAGTTCTTGAAGATCACAAAGGTTAGCATACGTGGCCGCAATTTTGTAACCAAACTGCGCCGTGCGTCACTTTATACAGCATCGGCGCGAGGTATAAAGTTGCGCTGGAAATTGTGTTCAATGATGCCCCCAGACACACGGCTCGCCAGTGTGAACATGCTACAGTTGCCGCTCGATTGCTGCTTTGTCTATCGCCGACCAGACGTTGATTATTTTGCCGCGCCTGAATTCGTAAAAAACGTTTTCGGTGAACGCCAACCTTTTGCCGTTCACCGGAAGGCCGAGGAACATTGCCTTGGGCGTACAGTCAAACGCCAGGCGGCTGGCCACAAATGGCGGGTCGCATACCAGCAGAGCAATGTTAAAGTGCAGGTCGGGAATTTCTATAAAATCCTGCACCAACATCTGCCGGTATCCCTTGAGGCCAAAGCGCTGGCCGCTATGGCTCGCCTCTTCATCCACGAACAAATGCAGGCTGCTCCAGTCTTGGTGGTTCAGGCAGGCGATATAGTCTTGATACTGTTTGGCGAGGTCAATTTTATCTTTGGTTTTGGTCATGGCGGGAGACCTCTTCGCAGAATTTAAAATTTCGAGGTAACTTGTAAAATGGACCAAATTAAATGACTGACTGCAGGCGCAAGTCAACGCAACTGTGCGGTTGTAAAATCGGTTGTTTTTTGGTGGTAGATTCGCAAAGCAAACTCGCAACTGATGTGCATGTGATTTCGGGTTGCTCACCTGCTGGTAGGTTTGGCAGGTTTTGGCCGGAAATTCGGCTATCGGCCGACCTCTGGCCTAACTGGCCTGAAAAAGCGAGTCAAATTTTTCAGCCTAACGTATTGAAATCATTAGAACGGCCGTAAACCTTGGCCAGATTATGTCAAAAAAATCTGGCAAAAAAGACGCTGCTTTGCTTCGCCTGACATCAGAATTGCCCAGCCGAATGAATCGGGTGGTCTTTCAAAAAAAATTCTCACGTTTATTTGCGAATAGAAAGGCACTTTTAACGATGATTTCATGAGCTGGCGTGGCTGCCAATTACTCATGCATTGCCGTCTTGAACTGTGATAAACTGCGAAGCGGGTTACCGTTTTGGCGAACACTTTTTGATGAGATATTGATTTTGACTTCCTTCAATCTTCTATTGCTTACAGCAACGATTACACCCGCCGGTGGCGCGCCTAATCTTGCGAGATTTGACCCTAAGGTGCGCCTTGCCGATTACCAGACGGCACTTAGATTTTACTTGTCAATATGTGGGGAAGTCTTCGACAAAATCATTTTTGTCGAAAATTCCAATTCTGATCTCTCCAGTTTGGCGGCCATAGCCGCAGAAGCCGGCCGTTCCGACGATATTGAGTTTATATCGTTTTACGGCCTTGATTACCCGACCAGCTACGATCGCGGCTACGGCGAGTGTAAATTGCTCGATTATGCTATGGAAACGTCGGTTTTTGTGCGCGACAGCTTCAAAAGCCATGGCGAAGATCTAAAAATCTGGAAAGTTACCGGTCGCTATATAATTCGCAACGTACGCCAAATTGTGCGTCAACAGCCTAAGAATTTTGAACTTTATTGCAATTATCGCAATCATCCGATGCGGGTGACCGATATGTTTCTGATGGCTTGGACAGTGCCCGGCTATCAATTTTATCTCAAAGACGTCTATCCCAAACTGAAGTTAACCGACGAAGATCACAATAATGGCGTCGGACCTGAGTGTTTGTTGCGTGTTGAACTGGACAAAAAGCCTAAAAAACCTCTTTTGATAAAGCGAGTATTATTCACTCCGGAAATTGTAGGCAAGCGCGCGGGCGATGACACCGAGTATTCCGTCAAAAATCGGTGGAAATATAATATCCGACGCCTAATTCTTCGTTTCTTCCCATGGGTTTGGATCTAAGGACACAGGATCGACCCAATAAAGCAAGCCCTACCAGACTCGACGGGGTGCAGCGTAAATGCGGTATAATTTTTAGTCGATGTATTCAGAGTGCCAATTTACGGCCTGTCCGGTCATGAAACTCAAGTTTAATTTCATCTTCAAATCGACAGTCGTCTATTTGTCAAAAGCCCCCGGAAACGGGGGCTCTTTACGTTTAGAGAATGGGCTCTGGCTGATGCAAATACGGCGGAGCGATAAGTGAGTCGTCGTCTTCATAGTCACGCGGCGAGGTCTGATCCGCGCCGGTGTTAGGCAAGACGAAGGACAGAACAATGGACACCAGAAAGTTCACCAATACGCTGAGCAGTCCGATGTAAACTGAAAAGCCCAGCGGTGTCGGCCATGTTGGCACCCATTTCGGCCCCCATGCCAGCACTATGCCGGTGACAAGGCCTGCCGCCCAGCCAATCAAAAGCGGGGTTCCATGGATGCGCCGCGTGTACAAGCCAAAGACGATCGCCGGGAAAATCTGAATCATGATGACCCCGCCAAGCAATTGAAAATCAATGGCATATTGTGTCGGGATGTAAAAAATAAACGCCAACGCCCCCACTTTAACAATGAGCGAAACCAGTTTTGCCATGCTGGATTCCTGAGCGTCCGACATGTTGGAATTAACAAAGGGCCGCCAGACATTGCGTGTGAAAGTATTGGCCGCGCCGATTGACATAACTGCTGCAGGCACCAAGGCGCCGATGGCGATGGCGGCAAAACAGAAGCCGACAAACCAGTCCGGGAACATTTTCAGGAACAGCTGGGGCACCACGTCTTGCGGATTTTTTACGACAACGCCTGCAGCGTGGGCCATGATTCCAAGCAGCGCCACCAAGCCCAAAACCAGTGAATATGCAGGCAATGTCATGGCGTTATGGCGAATTGCTTTTGCAGAACTTGCAGACAAAACACCCGTGAGCGAGTGCGGATACATGAACAGCGCCATGGCTGAACCCAGCGCCAAAGTCATAAACGGCATGATCTGCGAATCGGTTAGGATAATGCCTGCCGCCAGTTTGACCGGAGGCGATGCCGCCGCGCCTGCCGCGATTTTGGCATCATAAACCTTCGAAGCCGTATCAAAAATGGCTCCAAAACCGCCCAATTCATAAGGAATGATGATGACAGCGGCGATCACGAAGATATAAATCATAATGTCTTTAACAAAAGCGATCATCGCCGGGGCGCGCAGGCCGCTTTTATACGTATAGAGCGCCAGAATAACGAAGGCGACAGTCAAAGGTGCGTGTTCGGCCCAACCGGAACCTTGAAAACCTAACGCCGATATTACCTTTTCCATGCCCACCAGCTGCAACGCAATGTAGGGCATCGTGGCTAGAATGCCGGTCAGCGCCACGGCCAGCTCCAGCCACTTGTTGCCATAGCGGCCAAGAATGAAGTCGCCGGCGGTCACGTATCCTCTGTTGGCAGAGACGTTCCACATACGCGGCATGATCAGGAAAATCAGAGGGTAAATGATGACAGTGTATGGAACGGCAAAAAAGCCATAGGCACCAATGGCATAGACCAGTGCGGGGACGGCGATTACGGTATAGGCGGTATAGAGGTCGCCGCCAAGCAGGAACCATGTGATCCACGAGCCGAATTGACGACCGCCGAGTCCCCATTCATTGAGCTGCGTCAGGTCGCCCGCTTTCCAGCTTGAGGCTAGGAATCCCATCACGGTGACAAGCGCAAAAAAGGCAACGAATACGATCGTTGCAGTCCAGTTGAGATGGTCGATCACTTCGGACCTCCCACTTTGCTCGCCGCGTAGATGAAACCAACCGAAAGCGGAATCAGCAGCAGGTTGAACCAATAAAAGAACGGAAAACCGAGCAATCGCGGCTCAATTGAATTGTAGAATGGCACGGAGAGCGCCAAAACACAGGGAATCAGCAGTAGTATATATTTCATGGAATGCCTCCCGCACGCTCGTTGATATTGGCTTTGAGTGATCGCCAGTTCTGCGCTTGGTCGATAAATACGCCCAAAAAGTCTCGATCTGCAAGTGAACTTCAGAGTTTACAGCTTGATTCCAAGCCTCCGCAGAGGGGTTGAACCCGATTGCGGGCAATTTGTGCTGATTCATGCCGGGAATGTGGCGAAGCGCGTTGTATTAAGGCCACAGGCGTCACAAAAAATACACTTTTAGGGAATCCCGAGCGGTATTTTGGCTTATTGTTGTTTGACATCCGATAGTGCGTTCGATGTATGCTCCAACATCGATTAGTT
>JAYVYB010000159.1:0-1752 GCA_043784625.1 Methylovirgula sp. | reverse complement strand
ATTGCCACGCTGACTTTGGGCGAAAGGCCCGGGGCGCGGCAGATTTTTGGCGCGATGCTGGCGTTTGTCGGGTTGGGTGTGATTGCCGCCACAACGGGGAGCGGTACAGATATTCCGCTGCTGGCAATAGGGCTTGTTTTTGCGGCAGCGCTGAGCTGGGCGACAGGAAATGTGCTGTTAAAACAGGCAGGCCCAAGCGCGGGCGGCGGCACGCTGGCGGGCGTGGCGTGGCTGAGCCTTGTGCCGCCGCTACCTGCCCTGGCATTGTCGTTGATTTTTGAAACGCCGGAGCGGGTGATGGCCTCTTTGGCTCATATGACCATGCTATCGGCGCTGGCGCTGCTTTACATTGTGGCGCTGTCAACATGGTTGGGCTTTATCATCTGGGGCAAGTTGATGGCGCTGTATCCGGCGAGCACGGTGGCACCGTTCACGTTGCTGGTGCCGTTTTTTGGCGCAAGCTTTGCGGCGCTGGTGCTGGGGGAGAGCTTTGCGCCGATGCGCTTGATTGGCGCGGCGTTAATTGTGGCCGGGCTGGCGGCGATTGCGTTGCAACGGCCAAAGGCGGGGTGAGCAATTGAAGCCAGATCAAAACACGAAATACCGCGGAGGTTGTGCAAAACGGTAGTGGAACGACCGAGAGGCGAATTCCGTTGAGAAAACTAAGCAAGCGCTGGACAATACTTATCCAACATCCTCAAATAAATTCATGGAATCACTTACAAAAAACATTGAACAAATTTGGATTGCTTTCAAACAAGCTCCAATAGCATTTATCGCTGCAATTTTGATAGCAAGTTTCGTGATCTGGAATATTATTGATTTCCGATTTTCCGCGAAACTTGAGGCGCTTGAAGCTCGAAATAAACTTCAGTTAGACCAGCTCGAAGCATACAAATCTAAGCTAAGCGGCGCCTCTCCCGACGAAGCAAAAGCAAGAATAGATAAACTCGAAAGCCAGACAAAGCAGCTACTAGAGCAGGTGGGCACCCTCATCCCACGTCATATTACGCCTGAACAAATCGCGAAATTAAAAAGCAGCTTAGGCAGTTCATCCGGTCGTGTTGATATTGAATATGATGCTGCCGTTGCCGATGCACGTAGAGTGCAGGCTGAATTAGCTAATTGCTTTAGTTTCGCAGGTTGGACAGTAATTACTCCGATGGTTATGGGTCCCTCAACTTCACCGCCTTCCGGAATTGCGGTGTTTGTAAATAATGTTTCCCAAATGACAGAAAGAGAAAATTTGGTCGTAAACGCTTTTCGAAATGCAGGAGTATCATTCGATTTGGTGCAAATAAGATCGAGTACGTCAAACCCCGAAAAACCTGACATCGAAATATTGATTTCTGCCCGACTAATCTAACCAATTTTCAAAAGAACCGCGGCAATTTTACGCTTTCAGTGCTGAAAACCAATCTTCCCTTAACAAAGCCCCCCGCCCCTGCTATGTGGCAGCTATGACGACTCATAGCTTTGATAACATCCGCAATTTTTCCATTGTCGCCCATATTGATCATGGCAAATCCACCCTCGCTGACCGGCTGATTCAGCAAACCGGCACAGTGGCCTTGCGCGATATGCAGGAGCAGATGCTCGATTCAATGGATATTGAAAAAGAGCGCGGCATTACCATCAAAGCGCAAACCGTCCGGCTTGAATATAAGGCGCTCGACGGCAAGACCTATATTCTCAACTTGATGGACACCCCCGGCCACGTTGACTTTGCCTATGAGGTTTCGCGCTCGCTTG
>JAYVYB010000158.1:0-9560 GCA_043784625.1 Methylovirgula sp. | reverse complement strand
AACGGTTCGGCACGAATGGCTCGACCAATACATCATCGAAAGCATTGAGGAGGCACAGCACCACGCAACACAATGGCTATGGACTTACAATAACGAACGCCCCAACATGGGCATTGGCGGCATGACACCCGCCCAGAAACTGAAATTGGCTGCGTAAATTCTAACAGCGAACCCCGTTAAAAATGGGCGGATTACCCTGGCGCGGGGCGGTTTCAAGGGTCACATTCAGCACTCGAGGTTAGCACAAAATAAGATGGTGCGATCTCGATATGCGATTTGGCTGACGGATTTGTGACGCCTGTGCAAAATGGAGTGGCCGGATATGACTGGACCTATTTCGCAGCCAGCCTTGCTCAGGCTGCGCGCATGCCACCAATTTTCTCGATAAATTCAGCTACTTGCGTGGCTCCTACACCATTGCGCAAGCTGGTGAAAAAGTAAGGGCGCGCGCCGCGCTGTAACTTTGTGTCGCTTTCCATAATGTCCAAATTGGCGCCGACATAGGGGGCGAGGTCGGTTTTGTTGATGACCAACAGATCAGACTTTGTGATGCCGGGGCCGCCTTTGCGCGGTATTTTCTCGCCCCCCGCCACGTCGATCACGTAGATATTGACATCGGCGAGCTCTGGCGAAAATGTCGCGGCAAGATTATCTCCGCCAGATTCCAGCAGTATAAGCTCTAATTGGGGAAATTTTTTGCGCATCTCTTCTATTGCCGCAAGATTTAACGAGCAATCTTCGCGGATTGCTGTGTGCGGGCAGCCGCCCGTTTCTACACCCATGATGCGCTCTCGCGGCAATGCTTGCGCCAGGGTCAGCAAGCGCGCATCTTCTTTGGTGAAAATATCATTGGTAATGACGCAAATATCATATTTGGCGCGGAATATTTGGCAAAGCTTTTCCACTAATGTGGTTTTACCTGACCCGACAGGTCCGGCAATTCCGACTCGCAGGGGAGCTTGCGGGCGTGGTGCGGGCGATGAACTCATGAGCGAAATATCCTTGTATATTGGGTTTCGTGCTGTATCGAGGCAAAATCCGAGGTCAATGCGGCGTTTGAAAGGTCATCCAGCGTTGAAATCGCGCAGTTTTCAACCTCGCGTTCAACAATCGGCAACAGCGCCGCGATGATGTTTTGCCCCGATGTTTGGCCAATGATGCCAAGCCGGATGCTGGCCGACACTAGATTTTGCACAAAGCTGAGGCCATAGGCGGTTAAAACATCATTTTTTTCAAGGTTATGGCCGATACAAAGTAAAGCCAAAGCAACGGGATAGCTTATATCGCGATCAACCAAATTTATCTGCTCACAGCCCCAAGCCGATTTTGCTGCCAAAACCAGCGCATTTCCCTGTTGCAAAGTTTCGGAATAGCGCTCTTTTGAGGCACATAGCGCCAAATTAAGGTCTATGATACCGCAAATATCCGGCCAAACACTGCGCAAATCATGGCGCGATGTGGCCAAAAGGCGGTCAAAGGTGGCCACGAGAAAAATTGCGTCATTATGCCAGGACCCATGGGTTAACAGGTCGCTCAGCCAGCTCTGCAAGCTTGCCTCGCCCGTGACAAGTTCAGCTTTTTGCGCCCACTCCAAGCCGTGAGAATAAGCGAAAGACGCCACGGGAAACGACGGTGACAGCCACACGAATAGTTTTGAGTGCCCCGCGCTAGCCATGCGAATGATATGCGCCGCGCTCGGGGTCAAAGGCGCGGGTGACGGTTTTTACCTCGACGCCCAGCCCGCGCAGCATCTGCTCCAAAACGTGATCATAGGCGAGATAAATCGCGCCGGTGGTCAGCTCCGAGGGCGTATGGCGATTGCCGATGTGCCACGCGGCTTTAAGCAAGCGCAGCGGATTTGGCGAAGTCACCTCTAAAAGCTGCTCCGGTGCGGCCTCAACCAAAATTACCCCGCCTTCTTCAAGTTTGAGCCCGTCGCCACCACGCAAGGCAACCGCGGTTTCGAGATCGAGTAGAAATTCCGCGCCCGAAACGCAGGTGAGCATAAATCGCCGCCGGTGGCGCTCATGATGATCAAGCAACACGCGGTCTTTAATCTCGGAGGGTTTGACCAATGCGGCGGGGATGTAGGTCGTGGCTTTCATTATCACTTCTCAAATTCCCCTCACCCTATCCCTCTCCCCGCAGGCGGGGCGAGGGGACGGCTAGATGTGAGGGGGTAAATCCTAAAACATAAAATAGCGCTGCGCCATTGGCAGCACCTTTGCCGCCTCGCACACCAGCAGTTCGCCGTCGGCGCGCACCTCATAGGTTTCAGCGTCGATCTCGATGTTTGGTGTGGCGTCGTTATGAATCATGCTTTTTTTGGTGATGCCTTGGCGCGTATTTTCCACCGCCACCATGTGCTTTTGGGTGCCGAGCTGCGCCCGTAAGCCGCCATCAATCGCCGCCTGCGAGGTGAAGATCACCGATGACTCCGTGAGGTTGCGGCCAAAAGCCCCGAACATCGGGCGGTAATACACCGGCTGCGGGGTAGGGATGGAGGCATTGGGGTCGCCCATCGGCGCGGCCACAATCGAGCCGCCTTTGATAATCATAGCCGGTTTGACCCCGAAAAACGCCGGATCCCATAATACCAGATCGGCCATTTTCCCGGGTTCCACGGAGCCGATCAGCATGGAAACGCCGTGGGCAATGGCGGGGTTGATGGTGTATTTTGCGATGTATCTTTTTACCCGAAAATTGTCGCTGTCGGTGCCGACATCCTGCGCCAAACTTCCGCGCTGAACCTTCATTTTATGGGCGGTTTGCCAGGTGCGAATGATCACCTCGCCGATGCGGCCCATGGCTTGGCTGTCAGAGCTCATCATCGAAAGCGCGCCTAAATCGTGCAGAATATCCTCCGCCGCGATGGTTTCTTTGCGAATTCGGCTTTCCGCAAAGGCCAAGTCCTCGGAAATGCTTGGGCTAAGATGATGGCAAACCATCAACATATCGAGATGTTCGTCGAGCGTGTTGACCGTGAAGGGCCGCGTCGGATTGGTTGAGCTGGGCAGCACATTTTCAAGCCCGGCAACCTTCATAATATCGGGTGCGTGGCCACCGCCTGCGCCCTCGGTGTGGAAGGCGTGAATGGTGCGGCCCTTGAAGGCGGCAATGGTGTCTTCGACAAAGCCGCTTTCGTTCAGCGTGTCGGAATGCAGCATAACCTGCACATCAAAATCATCGGCGACGCTCAGGCAATTGTCGATGGCGGCGGGTGTTGTTCCCCAATCCTCGTGCAGCTTCAGCGCGCAGGCCCCAGCCTTGACCATTTCGATCAGTGGCGCGGGCAGCGAGGCGTTGCCTTTGCCGGTAACGCCAAGGTTGACCGGGAAAGCGTCGAACGCCTGAATCATCCGCGCAATGTGCCACGGCCCCGGCGTACAGGTTGTGGCGCTGGTGCCCGCCGACGGGCCGGTGCCGCCGCCAAGCAGCGAGGTGACCCCGCTCATCAGCGCATCTTCAATTTGCTGCGGGCAGATGAAATGAATGTGGGTGTCAAAGCCGCCGGCGGTGAGAATTTTGCCCTCGCCGGCGATGACATCGGTGCCCGGGCCGATGATGATGTTTACATTTGCCTGAATGTCGGGATTTCCGGCCTTGCCGATGGCGAAAATCTTGCCCGCCCGCAGGCCAACGTCGGCCTTGACGATGCCCCAATGGTCGACGATCAGCGCATTGGTGATGACGGTGTCCACCGCGCCCGCCGCATTTGTGACCTGAGACTGGCCCATGCCATCGCGGATAACCTTGCCGCCGCCGAACTTCACCTCCTCGCCATAGGTGGTGAAATCTTTTTCGACCTTGATGAACAGCTCGGTGTCGGCGAGCCGCACCTTATCGCCGGTGGTGGGGCCAAACATTTGCGCATAGGCGGCGCGGGAGAGAGTGGTGCGCATTGCTAGTCCTTCAAGTATTAATCTTTTGATTTAATAAGGATAACCATCGCCCAGTTATGGGTACTTACTTGCTTCAACCATAGTGGGCTTCGCGGTGGCAATTGTGACATAACGCGATTGCATTTTCCACAGTGTCGTCGCCACCATCGGCAAGTCTAATTTTGTGATGGACCTCCAAATATGGCATTGAGTTTGTTTTGCGAACGAACGGGGCTGGATTTGAGCACTTTCCACATTTTCCGGCTGCGACAACAAGGGCTTGAGCCACGACAAGAGCACTCCGAATAAAAATATCGAAGGTTTTCTGGATTTTCTTTGGTTTCTTCGGAGCCTTTGCTAGCCTCTCCAATCTGGTTTTATTGTCGAGTTTTAGTGCCTTTTGAACTGCTGCATCAAAATCAGAAAATTTGCTCACGACTTCAAACCCGAGCCTTTGCATGCCGGACTTCGCATCATTGTAGTGGAATTGAGAAGGTGAAATTGGCGGATTGTGAGCGGCAGCCCAAATGGCCTTGGCATCATAAATTTTCCCATCCCGTAGAATTACCCATTCTTTCGAAGGTCGGTTATTGGCGTATTTTTTTAGAAAACCTTGCCTTCCTAACGAATCAAATTCAGAAATCTTATCGAGGACACGCTGTTTTGTTGGATTGGCCATTCGTATTACCCCTAAAAAAGCTTACAGCTTCCCCATCACAATTTTCCGAAATCCGTAAATCTCGCGTTTGCCCTGCAACGCCACGAGGCGCACTTCGCGGGTTTGGCCCGGCTCGAAGCGCACGGCGGTTCCGGCGGCAATGTCGAGCCGGAAGCCTTTGGCGGCGGCGCGGTCAAATTTCAGCGCCGCGTTGGTCTCGAAGAAATGATAATGCGAGCCAACCTGAATCGGCCTGTCGCCGGAATTTGACACTTGCACCACACATTTTTCGCGGCCCGCGTTGAGTTCGATATCGCCTTTGGGAGAGATGATTTCGCCGGGGATCATAGCGACGCCCCCAAGCCGAGAGCCGCGCCGCTTATTAGCGTGGCGAGGCCGGCAAAACGGGCGAGGCGCGGGGAACTTGCCAAGCTCAATCCCACGGCATGAAGCGAAGCCGTAGCCAGCACAAACCCGGCCACATAAACCGCGCCGCTGCCGCTGATGGGGGCCTCAGCGCCGTGTGCGAAACCGTGGCAAAGCCCGGCGAGTGCGATGAGGCCCGCGCCAAGGCTCAATGGCGCTTTAAAACCCAAGCTCAGAGCGAGGCCGAGCGCCAGAACAGAGGCCAAAATGCCCTGCTCAACCATCGGCAGGGCAAAACCGGCCATTGCCAGCGCGCCGCCCGCGATCATTGACGTAACAAAGGCGAGAGGCCAAACCCAACGGGCTTTGCCCCCGCAAAGCCCCGCCCAGACCCCGACAGCTGCCATCGCCAGCAGATGATCCGCGCCCGTCAGCGGATGCGCCAAACCTGCGGCGAAGGCGGAGCCGCTGTCAAATCCGGCGGCCATCTTCCCGACATGGGCGAAGGCCGGAGTTGACATCAGCGCGAAGGCGGCGAGCGCCAAAGTTGGGTGCAGTTTCATGGGTTCTCCTTTAGCGAATAGGCTCATGCACGGTGACCAGCTTGGTGCCATCGGGGAAGGTGGCCTCCACCTGCACATCATGGATCATTTCGGCGATGCCGGGCATGCACTGCGCGGCACTGATCACCCGCGCGCCTTCCTGCATCAGTTGCGCCACGGTTTTTCCGTCGCGCGCGCCCTCCACCACATAATCGGTGATGAGGGCTATGGCTTCGGGGTGGTTGAGCTTGACGCCGCGCGCCTGCCGGTTTCGCGCCACCATGGCCGCCATGCTGATCAGAAGCTTGTCTTTTTCACGGGGTGTAAGATTCATGATTGTGTCCGTTTTAGCTTAGCCACAGGCGTTAACATTGCCAAACTCAACATTGCCAAACCCTTGGCATGGGCGCGCCGCGCAAATGTGAGATGAGCCTGCCCAACGCCGCGCGTAGGGACTGCGCATCCCGCGAGAGCAGGCGCGCCACCAACATGCCATTCCAAGCCGATAAAGCGCAAGTGGCGGCATCATCAGCCAAGGCATCGCGGGCGGGCTCAAGCCGCTCTTCGGCCTCCGGGCACATCAGCACCATGGTTGCCGTGGCGCGTGCGCCATTGGCAATTGCGGTGCGGGCGAGCAACGCGCTGAGTTCACCCTCCAGACGGGTGTTTTCGGCAAAAACCAATCGGCCGCCCCGCCGGATGCGCCAGCGATCAGAAAAATAACCGTCGCCCAAGCTCTCGCCACTGGCAGAGCGGCCAAACACCACACTTTCGGCGGCAAGAAACGTCGCTGAATCGGGCAGTTCCACGCAAAGCTCGCGGGCTACGCGCGCGCCGGAAAACAAAATGGTCTCCTGCGGCACCCAGCAAAAACGGGACTTCTCTGAAAGCTCAATATTTGTGCAGATTTGCGCGGTGCTGCCGCTGGAGCGGTATATTTTTTCAGCACTTTGACTGGCCACCAGCGCTGAAGCGCCGGCATCAACCCTGATGTGCACATCAAGCGCGTCGCCGCCGGTCATGCCGCCGCCGGTGTTTACCAAAATAGCTTCACAGGTTTCATCGGTTTTATGCGGGAATTTGACGCGAAAGCCGCCGCTTTCAAATAAATCGGCAATGCGGCTGCCACGATGGCCCAGAGCAAAACGCGCTTGCACCCGCCCTGACACATGCAGGGGCGGTGGAAGTTTGGCTTTGGCAATTTGGTCCAGCATGAAACTCCGGTTCTGCAACGCAGAATGGGTTGAACGTTCATAGGTCGCAAGGCAAAATTTGTGCCGGAGCGGCGGAGGGCGGGAAAATACCGGTTTTTCTTGACGCGGCACCCTGACAGCGCAAAGCTACGGTAAGTCAGGGGGAAATCATGTCTCTGTCGTTGCAGTTTTTGGGCGCTGTTGGCACCGTTACGGGCTCGCGTTATTTGCTCGAACATGATGGCAAGCGCCTGTTGATTGATTGTGGCCTGTTTCAAGGCGTAAAACAATTACGCTTGCGCAATTGGGCGCGCTTTCCGGTGCCGCCGGCCTCGATAGACGCCATTATCCTCACACATGCCCATATCGATCACTCCGGCTATTTGCCTGCGCTTGTGCGTGACGGTTTCAAAGGCAAGGTATATTGCTCGGATGCCACGCTGGAATATTGCGAAATCATGCTCAACGACAGCGCGCATTTGCAGGAAGTTGATGCAGATCTTGAAAACCGGCATCGCATCTCGAAACACAATCCGTCTTTGCCGCTTTACACGGTTGAAGACGCCGAGCGGGCGCTCAAACAGTTCGCGCCGATCGCTTTTGACAGGGCTGAAGAATTGCCATGTGGCGCGCGCGTCACCTTGCGGCGCTCCGGCCATATTCTTGGCGCGGCCAGCATAGAGCTGGATTGGGGCGGCAAGCGCGTGGTGTTTTCAGGCGATCTGGGGCGCTATGATGATCCGATTATGCTTGATCCGACATCGATCAAACACGCTGACTTTCTGCTGATCGAATCCACCTATGGCGATAGGTTGCATGACAGGATAGACCCCGAAGTGGCGCTGGAGGCCATAGTTTCGCGCACGGTTTCACGCGGCGGCACCGTGATCATTCCGGCCTTTGCTGTGGGGCGGGCGCAGTCTCTGTTGTTTCACCTTCAGGGCCTCAAGGACAAAGGCAAATTGGCAAATGTTCCGGTTTACCTCAACAGTCCGATGGCGGTCGATGCCAGCCATATTCTGTGCCGTCACCCTGCCGACATCCGCCTTTCCGCGCGGCAATGCACGCTGGCTACGGGTGTGGCGCGCTATGTGCGCAGTGTCGAAGAGTCGATCGCGTTGAACCAGGACCCGACCCCGAAAGTGATCATTTCGGCCAGCGGCATGGCTACCGGAGGGCGTGTGCTTCATCATCTGGTGCGTTACGCACCCGACCCGAAAAACACAATTCTGTTTTCGGGCTTCCAGACGGCCGGAACGCGCGGCGCGGCGATGATGGCGGGTGCGAAAGATGTGAAAATTCACGGGCAGTATATTCCGGTGCGCGCAGAAGTTCTCAATCTGCCTATGCTTTCAGCCCATGCCGATGCTGACGAGATTATGCGCTGGCTCAGGGGATTTGAGCTGCCGCCGCGCATGACTTACATCACACATGGCGAGCCGGTTGCCGCCGACGCGTTGCGGCACAGGATTGAAGAGGAACGCGCTTGGAAATGCACGGTTCCCGAACAGCTCCAGCGCGAAGATTTGCACTAAACTGAAATAAGCTTGCGAACGTCCGCCTCAACCATGTCTGCGCGTGTGCCCGCCATGGCCACTTGCCCGCGATCCAGCACTGCATATGTGTCGCAAAGGTCACGGGCAAAATCGAAATATTGCTCGACCAGAACAATCGCCATATTGCCGCGCTGGCGCAAGGTGTTAATGGCAAATCCAATCTGTTTGATAATCGAGGGTTGGATGCCCTCGGTGGGTTCATCCATCAGCAGCAATGTCGGGCGGGTGACCAGAGCGCGGCCAATGGCGAGCTGTTGCTGCTGGCCGCCGGAAAGATCACCGCCGCGCCGGTGCAACATCTCCTTCAACACCGGAAACAGATCAAACACATCATCGGGAATGTAGCGCTCCGCGCGCTTTAGCGGCGCAAATCCGGTTTCGAGATTTTCCTTGACCGAGAGCAGCGGAAAAATCTCGCGCCCCTGCGGCACATAGGCCACCCCAAGCCGCACCCGATCATAGGGCGTCAGCGCGTTAAGCTTGGCACCATTCCAGGAAATTTGCCCGGCGGAGACCTTCTGATGGCCGATGATCGCGCGCAACAACGATGATTTGCCGACGCCGTTGCGGCCCAGAATGGCGGCTGTTTTTTTTCAATGTATCTCAAAGTTTCATGCTATCTGTCATGAAAAGCATCTGTGGGTTGATCAAGTTCAGATATTTCAGTCCAAGAGGCAAAGCCAAGAAGCGCGGGAGCAATATGGTCGATTCATGCTTAGGCTTCACTCGTGTAGACTCCAAATCCACTGATATTTACACGTCTACATTTTCACTTTTTTTGGGTGTTCAAGCTATCAAGTATAAAAACTCGAATACCTGCTAGTCATCCACAAACCTAAGCTTTAAGCAATGCTGGTTGGCTTTTTTCTAGTGTTCTGATCTTGATCGCTAGATACCTAATGACAGCGTTTAGGTAGAACGAGTTCTAGCATTGAGCCATCGAGATCTTTGATTGCCTGGGTTGGTTGCGACGACAGGGACAAGAGCCCTTTTGTGTCTTTCAGCGGGTCGATAAATTGCAAGCGGCCATTTTCTTGAATGCGAAGAAACAGCTCGGGTAGTTTGGTTCCAGACTCAGTTATGATTTGAAGGCTCACAATAAGAGTTCGGAGATCTGTGCTCAAATATTGGGGAATAAATCCATCGGGAATGTTCCAGAAACGCCTGATCGCGTCAGATTTTTGCAAAAGAACTGCTTCTGGAGTTAAATACTCAGGAGCGTTGATTCGAAAGTTCGTCGATTCGGTTGAGACTATCCAGGTAGGGCCCGCTTGCAAGACGACGCCGAGGATGCCGAACTTTCCACATGAATTAGTGCCACCAAATATTCCGACACTTGTTACTTTGCAAGCTGTGGCATCGTC
>JAYVYB010000157.1:0-2951 GCA_043784625.1 Methylovirgula sp. | reverse complement strand
GAGCAAGACTTGGATACGGCATTTGAATATGGCACTTGCAGAAGCAAAGGCCTTGAGACCCGCCAACAGCTTCAAGCGGCGAAGATGTGAATGCGCTGTTGCCAAAAACAAGGGCGGTTCTGGAAGCTCCAAAACCGCCCTTAAATTGTATTGCTGCCGCGTTTGTCTTAAACGGTTGGCTGTGGCTCAAGTCCGTCGGTTGCCGGGCGGCCGCCGGGAGGCGTCGTCGGAATGGGCGACGAGCGCACACCGGCAGACGGGCCGTCATCAACATCGCGTACAATCTTCTTGCCAGCCAGCAGGTCGCGCACTTCATCGCCGGTCAACGTTTCATGCTCAAGCAGGGCGTTTGCCAACATATGCAGCTCATGCGCATTTTCAGACAGAATCCGGCGCGCGGTCTGCTCGCCATCTTCAATCAAACGCCGCACTTCCGCATCAATCAGGTTAGCGGTTTCCTCAGACATATTCTGGCTCTGCGAGACAGAATGGCCCAAAAACACCTCTTGATTGTTGGCGGCATACCGCACGCGGCCCAGCTTTTCCGACATGCCCCATTGCGTCACCATGGCGCGCGCCAATCGTGTCGCCTGTTGAATGTCGCCGGATGCGCCGTTGGAAACCATGTCGGTACCAAACACCAGCAATTCCGCCTCGCGCCCGCCAAACGTCATGGCCAGGTTTGAAAGGCAATATTGAATGGTGTAGCCGATGCGGTTTTCTTCTGGCAGCATCATGGTCAAGCCGCCAGCAGCGCCGCGCGGAATAATGGTCACCTTATGCAGCGGATCAATTTTCGGCACATGCAGCGAAACAATCGCATGACCGGCTTCATGATAGGCCACGAGCTTGTTGGTTTCTTCGGTGCGCGCGGCAGACTTGCGTTCCGCGCCCATCATCACCTTGTCTTTGGCATCCTCAAATTCGGCCATGGTGACCACGCGCTTGTTGCGCCGCGCCGCCAGCAATGCGCCTTCATTGATCAGGTTCATCAGGTCCGCACCCGAAAACCCCGGCGTACCGCGTGCCAAAGTCTTGAGGTTGACATCAGGAGCCATCGGAACTTTGCGGGCATGAACACGCAAAATCTTTTCACGGCCGATAACATCGGGGTTTGGCACCATGATCTGACGGTCAAACCGGCCCGGACGCAACAGCGCCGGGTCAAGCACGTCAGCGCGGTTTGTCGCCGCAATGATTATAATGCCTTCGTTCTGCTCAAAGCCGTCCATCTCAACCAGCAACTGGTTCAATGTCTGCTCGCGCTCGTCATTGCCGCCGCCAAGACCGGCACCGCGATGACGCCCGACCGCATCGATTTCGTCGATGAAGATAATGCAAGGCGCGTTCTTTTTGGCCTGTTCAAACATATCGCGGACACGGCTCGCACCGACGCCGACAAACATTTCCACAAAGTCCGAACCCGAGATGGTGAAAAACGGCACATTGGCCTCGCCCGCAACCGCGCGCGCTGTCAATGTTTTACCGGTGCCGGGAGGGCCTATCAGCAACACGCCGCGCGGAATACGTCCGCCCAAGCGCTGGAACTTCTGCGGATCCCGCAAAAACTCAACCACTTCCTGCAAATCTTCTTTGGCTTCATCGATGCCGGCAACATCGTCAAACGTCACGCGGCCATGCGCTTCGGTCAGCAGCTTGGCCTTGGATTTGCCGAAGCCCATTGCCTTGTTGCCGCCGCCCTGCATCTGACGCGACATGAACACCCAAAAGCCGATCAGCGCCAGAATAGGCAAAGCATTGCCCAAAATGTAAACCAACCACGAACCGCCTTCAGACGGGGACTTTGCCGTGATCGAAACATTTTTGGCATAAAGCTTGTCAGTCAAAGACGCCGTCTGTGGCGGCGCAAAGGTTGTAAAGACACGCCCGTCCTGAAAATGACCGGAGATGTCCTGGCCCGCAATGGTTACATCGCGCACGTGCCCGGCATCCACGTCAGTCAGCAACTGGCTGTAGGGAATTTCTTGGCTGGAAGACCTTTGTCCCGAATTTTGAAAAACGGTAAAGAGCGCCAGCACCAACATGCCGATCAGCACCCAAAGGCCAATATTCCGGATATTCTGGTTCATTGAAAAACCTGCAAGATTTTTAACATTCGGCGGCTCGCCAAACTCGGCTCCGTCAAATGACTTTCACTCGTACGTATCATCTAAGAACGAAGCCCCTGATTGCCAAGGCCGGACGTCTTCTAAAAAACAAAATCTAGCTTAACCAACGTAGATTGCCAATTCCTTGCGGTCAGATTATGGCAGCGTGGTTACTGCTCAAGCGCGGTTTTCCCTGCTCTGGGCGGGGCAAGCACGATTTTTAACTGTTTTTGCCCGTTAAAGTCGATCAAGCACCCGGCTAAGCTGCGTCGAAAAGCCACTTGGTTGTGCAAAGCGGCTTGCAACAAAACTGTCAAACTTTCCAGCCGCTCCAGCCGGATGTGCCGCGCTCCGCCAATGTGCACCAGTCCCTTTTGTAAAACCCGTTCCACAATCAGCTCCGGTTGCCCCGCCAGCTCTTCCGCCTTCAACGCCACAGCGGTCTCGTCCAGCCCGACCAGCGCCTTCGCCCACACCGCTCCAACTTGCGCTTCGATGGCTTTTTCCGCCTGCCCCATCCGCCGCCCTAAGGTGACAAGCCGCGCCTTGCTCAACCCCTCTTTCGCCAGTTCCGGCATCAGGCGCCGCAAACGCACCCGCGTAAAGCGCGGGTTTTCATTGGACGGGTCGGCAACATAGGTCCAGCCCCGCTCTTGGCAGGTTGCGATGAGCCGGGATTTTGCAACATTCAGCAACGGACGATGCAAAACAATGCCGTTAGTTTCCGCCCTCATTTGCATACCGATCAGCCCTGCCGGACCCGACCCCCGCAAAAATCGCAGAAGAATGGTCTCGGCCTGATCGTCAAGCGTGTGTCCTGTGACCAGATGCGAAATCCCGGCT
>JAYVYB010000156.1:0-6787 GCA_043784625.1 Methylovirgula sp. | reverse complement strand
ACTTCAATGCAATGTCGCCAATCTTGGCGGCAGCATAAATGAGGCAGAATTCCACTTACGAATAGCCCCGAAGTTGTTCAGATAAACCGAGCCACCTCTTTCCTCACCGAATTCCCTGTCGCAGGATTATCGTTGTTGGGGAGTGGCATAATCTTTGACCATCGCGGGTCCGACCGCTCATGAATTCGAGGAAAGAAGCTTGGAACGCTTGACCTTCGATGTCTAAATCATTCCGTTTTAATCTGGGACTTTCCGATTTAAATCAGTTGGCGTACGAGGAGAGGCCGCCAACGCCATCAAGTTTACCGAGGCTCAGATGGCGCTCATTTTCAAACAGGCGCATGTCCTGCACAGCGTCGCCTCGAGTCAAACAAGAGTTCCAGTTGTGTCTCCACAAATCGCCGGTTGGCTCGGCTGGAAAACATCAAACTCCAGACAACCCAACTCAGTTGATTGCTGTTCCGCAATATTCCGCCGCATGGTGCGCCCCGACCTGATCATATTTTCCAGAAAAGCGCTCCGAATTTTCACAAAAAAATTTAAGCGGGCACGCGGACAGAAACGAAAACCAGGTACTTCCATTTTTGGCACCAACACGATGCGGCAAAGATTGCGACAATCTGACGCACGAAAGAAATCATGCAGGCTAACACTGGTTTAAATCTGAAAAAAAGGCTACTTCAAGTAGGTAGACTACAACAATACAACGTTAATTGCGGGGATGGCATGAGGATTAACATGAAAAAATACATAGCAAGCATTTCGGCGGTCTCCGGAATGTTTTCAGCGCTTACCGTAAGTCCCGCATTTGCGGCAGGGGCCGCCTTAGACCCAAAAGACTTCGTAGGTATATCGTTTTGGTTCATATCGATGGCACTTGTGGCATCAACAGCGTTCTTTTTTCTTGAAACACAGCGTGTTTCTGGAAAATGGAAGACGTCTTTGACTGTGTCAGGCTTGGTGACGCTGGTTGCAGCGGTACACTACTTTTACATGCGCGATGTCTGGGTTACGACTGGTTCAACCCCAACAGTGTTTCGCTACATTGACTGGCTGATCACAGTACCGTTGCTCATGATCGAATTCTACCTGATCTTGTCCGCCATCACAAAGGTGCCCGGCGGCGTGTTCTGGCGCTTGATGATCGGTACATTGGTAATGCTCATCGGCGGCTATGTCGGCGAGGCAGGTTATGTCGGTGTTTGGCCCGCATTCATTGTCGGTATGCTCGGTTGGGCATTCATTTTGTACGAAATTTTTGCAGGCGAAGCAGGCAAAATCAATGCCGCAAAGGCACCGGCATCCGTGCAGGCTGCATTTCGGTTGATGCGCTTGATCGTAACCTTTGGTTGGGCGATCTATCCGATCGGTTACTTCTTCGGATACCTGACGGGCGCAAACCCGGCGGACAGCATGAAGGCGCTAAACGTCATCTATAACCTTGCCGACGTTCTCAACAAGATCGGGTTCGGTGTCATCATCTGGAGCGTCGCGGTTAGCGAAACTGACAACGCAACAGCCAAGTAAATTTAACAATAATCTGAGGTGCATCCGCTGCTAAGACCAGCTGCATGCTCCTCGGATCGGTCGTTGGAACTAGCAAATCCTCATTTGGCAAGTTGCTAAAAAGAAGGGGGATCCGGAGGGGACAATGCACGCTCAAGCGGCAAAAAAGCTCGTTTCGGAGCTTCCGAAACTTTATCAGGGTGATCAACGCGTGAGCTCCTCTAGCTTGGACACACTCCTGGCTGAAGTCGAAGCAACGATGGTAAGAGTGTTAGATGGTGGCTTAGCCGCCCAAAAATCCGCCGCTCACCAGGCGGCTGCTTATCACATTGCATCCGGCGGACAGAGAATCAGGGCGCGTCTGGCCCTCCACGCGGCGCGGTGCATGCAGCTGAGTGCGCAAGATGCCGTTGCAATCGCTTCCGCTGTTGAACTCATTCACAACGCGTCGTTGGTGCACGATGATATTCAGGACAAAGCCCTTCAGAGACGCGGGCAGCAATCTGTCTGGGCACTCCACGGCACAAACGTCGCGATTTGTGCGGGAGACTTGCTGCTCTCTGCCGCCTATTGCGCGCTTGCCACACTTGCCAGCGTTCAAAAAATGCCATTGTTACTCAGTTTGGCGCATAAATGCGTTTCCAAGCTGATCCACGGGCAGTGCGCAGAAGTTAGCGCCTCGCCTGTAGCACCTAACTTCGACGAATATGAAGCTGTTGCCGCTGCAAAGTCTGGAGCATTGCTCAGTTTGCCTTTTGAGCTTGTTTTCACGGCCGCCGGACGGCTCGACCACATGCGCCGGGCAGTTGAGGCTGCAAATTCTTTCGCCCTAGGCTACCAGATTATGGACGACATTGCAGATGTCGATAGTGACATCGCCCGCGCCGGCCATCCTCTCTGCGCCAATGCAGTGCTGGTCTTGCGCGCAAATAGCGCTGGCAACAACGCAGAGCATCTTGCCCGCGCTGCAGGCATCGCACATCTCAAAGTTGCGGCACAAATGGCTGACTCGCTCCCGAACGGGGCGGGCGTACTTTTAAAGGACATGGCTCTCAAACTATGCGGGCAGTCCTGAATATGGAAAACACCAAGACGGCTCTTGTTATCGGAGCGGGCTTCGGCGGCATTGCCGCAGCTTTAAGGCTGCGGGCAAAGGGCTACGCTGTAACTGTATATGATAGATGTCCGCAGGTGGGAGGCCGTGCGCAGGTTTTTGAGCACCGCGGATTTCGTCATGACGCGGGGCCCACAGTCATCACGGCACCCTTCCTGTTAGAAGAACTTTTCTCCCTTTTTGGTGAGAAGATGTCTGACCACGTTACGTTGGTGCCGCTGACACCATGGTATCGCTTTCGTTTTGCCGATGGCGATACGTTCGATTATGGAGGCACGATCGAACAAACCTTGGCAGAAATTGAGCGCATAGAGCCGCTGGATAAAAAAGGCTATCTGGCACTCCTTGACCACTCAAAACGCATTTTCGATGTAGCGTTTACGCAATTATCGGCAAAGCCTTTTGATCGCTTCGCGACGATGTTGCAGCAGATTCCAAGTCTGATCCGATTGCAGAGTTACAGAACTGTGTGGCAACTCGTCTCAAAATACATGAAAAACCCGAAATTAAGGCAGGCATTTTCCATCCAGCCTCTGCTGGTCGGCGGCAATCCGTTTGACACCACGAGCATCTACGGCCTCATCCACTATCTCGAGCGGGCCTACGGGGTTCACTTTGCTATGGGTGGTACAGGTGCAATTACGCGGGCGCTCAAGGAACTGATGGAGAGACACGGCATTTCGCTGCAACTTAATACCACAGTTTCACAAATTGCTGTGAAAGACGGCGCTGCCATCGGGCTGACATTAGAAGACGGAACCGTTCATACTGCGGACGTTGTTGTTTCCAATGCTGACCCTGCGCATGTTTACAAACATATGATCGGCAGTGAGCATCAACCCGCCGCCATTAAGCTCAAGCTGGGAGCGGCACACTATTCCATGGGCCTGTTTGTGATTTTCTTCGGCACAACGCACACGTACCCGGATGTTGCGCATCACACCATATGGATGGGTGATCGCTATCGCGAGTTGCTTGAAGACATCTTCAATCAAAAAATTTTGGCGCAAGATTTTTCGCTGTATCTGCATCGTCCAACAGCGACCGACACGAGCTTTGCGCCACACGGATGCGATAGCTTTTACGTTTTGTGCCCGGTGCCTAATTTACTCGGAAACATAAACTGGGAGGTGGAAGGCCCTAAGTTGCAAGAACGCATCGTGGCTGCGCTCGATGAAACGATACTGCCAGGCCTCAAATCGTCCATAACGGCAGCCTTCTACATGACGCCGCAAAACTTCAAAAATGACTATCTGAGCGTCAATGGAGCAGGATTTTCTGTTGCCCCCCTCTTTCGTCAATCGGCATGGTTTCGGTTCCACAACCGGGCAGAAGGTATCAAGAACCTGTACCTAACCGGAGCAGGTACCCACCCTGGCGCTGGCCTCCCTGGCGTGTTGTGTTCGGCAAAGGTGATCGATGCTCTTATTCCTGCGGCCAACGCTCGATGAACCCGGCACTCAGCAATCAAGCACACGCAGACCATCAGCAAGCGCAGGCATTATTAGCCGCTAAGGGCAAAAGTTTTTACTGGGCCAGTCAGTTGCTGGGTGCGGTTCACGCTCGGCGTGCGGCGCGGCTCTATAGATTTTGCAGGTATCTTGATGATCTGGTCGATGAGGCCGCATCGGCGGACGCTGCGCAAGCTTCACTGAATAAAGTGAAGGCGGCCTTATTGGCGGGAAAGTCCGATGATGCGCTTGTTGAGGATGCTATTAGTCTGATTAAGGAATGCAGCATCAGTCCGGACGCTGTTATCGAGTTGATAAACGGTGTGAATTCTGACCTCGAAACTGTCCGCATAGCCGACGAGGCCGCGTTGCTGCGGTATTGCTATAGGGTTGCAGGGACTGTCGGCATAATGATGTGCGCAGTGCTTGATGTGCGAAGCGAAGCCGCACTTCCTCACGCAATCGACCTTGGCATCGCTATGCAAATCACCAATATCTGCCGGGATGTGGCGGAGGACGCTGCCATGGGCAGAATATACCTTCCGGCAAGCCTCATCGGGGAATTAAGCCCCGAAGATCTCATCTTGCCTACTCCGGAGGTAGCGGCCAAAGTAGAACAGGCGTTGACCATACTTTTGAGCCTGGCTGAAAGCTTTTACGCAAGCGGAATGGCGGGCCTGGCGTTCCTCCCGCTTGGCGCGCGAAGCGGGATTATTGTTGCCGCAAAAGTTTACCGCGAGATCGGGCTCAAGCTTAAAAGAGCTGGTTATGTTTATTGGAAAAACCGAACGGTGGTTTCCAACGGAGCAAAGGCCGTAATAACGGTAAGTTCACTGGTTTCCAATGTTGTAACACCCGCTTTCTGGCGGGTTGTGGCACCGCACGATGTAAATCTTCATAAAGCTTTACAGGGTTTTCCGTTTGCACACGCTGCAGAAATGCCGCTCAATGGATAGCACAACACGCGCGGAGACAACGGTTGACCTCATTATTATCGGCGGAGGCTGCGCTGGATTATCGCTAGCGATGCGGCTGGCGCAATTAAAGTCTGATGCGCCGACTACTTTAGTCCTCGAAAGCCGAAGCGCTTATCATAACGACAGAACATGGTGTTTCTGGCGCAATCCGGAGCTGGACTTCGATGCTATGGTTCAACATCACTGGACCAAAATACGGGTCCGGTCACCTGACGATGTCACTGTGCTGGACTGCCAAACTGCGCCCTACCAACTGCTGCCGTCACACATATTTTATCGTGAAGCCGAGACAACCCTAGCTGCCAGCTCCAAAATGCGGCTTCTCAAACAAGCCACAGTTCTTGGTCAGCCGCAAAAAAACGCAGATGGCTGGAGTGTCCCAACCGATAGGGGCAATTTTCAAGCGCGAATGATCGTCGACACCCGCCCCGACCCGCATCTCAAAGCCTCCGACACTCAAATGTGGCAGTCTTTTTACGGAGAAGAAGTTGAATGTGATGCTGATGTTTATGATCCTACAATTGCAGATTTGATGGATTTCTCTCAGGGTTGCACCGGGATGGTAAAATTCCTCTATGTTTTGCCCATGTCCAAACGGCGGGCATTGGTGGAAATGACAGTGTTCTCTCCTGGGCCCATGAGCCGCGAAAGCCTTCAAGCTGAATGTAAGAGCGCCGTCGAAGCCTGTGTGAAGGGGGAACGTTTTCGCACAGCGCGCTCAGAACATGGCATCCTGCCTATGGGCAATCCAAAATACGTAGACACCCGCGAAGAGAGTTATGTTCGCGTAGGACTGCACGCGGGGGCGGCGCGCGCCAGCACCGGCTATGCATTTCAGCGCATACAACGCTGGGCCGTGCTGTGTGCCGCCCAACTGGCCAAAGGCGCGCCTCCGGTGCCTCACGGCCGTGATCCTGCTTTGTTGAGGTGGATGGACAACCTGTTCTTGCGGGTTCTCAAGAGGCGTCCTGAAATGGCACCGCTTTTGTTCGTATCAGTGTTTAAAAATGCAAAGGCATCGCGGCTGATCCGGTTTCTCAACGACAACGGGACGTTTTTTGATTACGTCGCCATCGTTCGGGCGCTGCCGACAAAGCCATTTATCAGCGAAATATTGAAAATCGTTTTTGGGGCAGGCTCAACTCGCACTCAAAAGGCACCGCAATGACGTCCATACGGCTGCAAGGCATTATCTTCAGTGTGCTCGCTTTTGCTACGGCCTTTTGTTCGATGCTGTTCGCGCGGCTCGATGCCCAAGCTGAACTTATTGTAATCGCTGTGCTTATTGTTGCGCTTGGGGTTCCACATGGCGCACTGGACACAATTTTTGCAAGGAACCTCTACAACACGCGCAGCATCGGGCAGTGGTTAGTTTTCGCTCTGGCCTATCTTTGTCTGGCGCTGACCGTTGTCGGCATCTGGCTGCTTTCGCCATTTGTTTTTCTCAGTGGATTTTTGATAATCTCTCTGGCCCATTTCTCGGGAGATCTGAGAGACGGCACACCGCTTTTCGTTCAAATCGCTTATGGCGGGGCAATTTTAGTTCTGCCCATCTTGTTACACTCATCTGAAGTTACGCAGCTTTTCACGCTCCTTGGCGGCAGCACAGCGGCCAATCAGGTGGTAAAAGTCCTGCAATTTTTGTCATGGCCATGGCTGTTGGTGTGCATCTTTGCTGTGGCAGTTGAAACTGTAAAAGATCGCTATGCCGCCCTTGAACTTGCCGCAGTGGTTGTTCT
>JAYVYB010000155.1:0-3765 GCA_043784625.1 Methylovirgula sp. | reverse complement strand
TCTTTCCGCGCGACGCTTCAAATTTCAGTAATTTTTGTCGCTCTATCCTTTCAGCACGATTATCATCGAACATATTCTGGACAATTTCAAAAATTCGGAACGCGCTTATGTCATCCTCACCAAACTCCTCAGCAAGTTGACGCCATATAGCACTTAACTCGTCTTCATCTGGCAAAGACGTTCTGAAGGTTGAATCAGCGTCCAGCAGCTGATTGTAACGGTCCCAGATTGCATGTTGAATATCATTCTCGTCGAGCGTTCGTTTTTTCCGTTCGATATCCCATTCTTGGTGAATGGCTTCGATCGTTACATTTCTACGCCGCGCTGCTTCTTTTTTGTCTTTTGTCTTCAATGACCGCCAAACTTCGGCTTTGTTCAATGCGTTGACCAGATCGCTTGGAACAGCGATTCTTGCATACCAAACAGCACCTCGACGAGTTAAATTTCTGGTCATAAGATACTTTCAAAAAAGGTCGAGTCGTAGTACATAGACGTAGCACTTTCTTCTTAAACAGCAAGCAATATCAATGTTATAAGTAAATTCAATGACTTAATGTGAACTGGGTTCGAATCCAGGTCCCCCAGCCACTCTCCTGCGCAAAATGAAACGAACCAGCCGCCCGAATTCTGGCGCAGCGAAAAATGAAGCCGTAATTTGAAGCGCCGCCTCGGCCGCAAAGCGTAAACCGCAAAACGAGCAAAGATATTCATGATCCCTTGGAAGCTGTTGGATCGCGCCGTCATTCCCGATGTTGGCGGCGAATTGCGCCTTATGCAACGCGGTCTCGAATATTCCATTATGCTTGGCGCAAACGAACTGATGAACTCCCGCCTGAGTGGCTCCGAGGAGGCGCTGGCCACTCTGACAGCTACAAAATTGAAGAACGTGCAGAGTCCTCAAATTCTAATCGGCGGTCTCGGTATGGGATTCACACTGCGCGCCGCGCTGGCGGCCTATAGTTCAGAGGCGAAGATCACTGTCGCTGAACTTGTGCCCGCAGTGGTGACGTGGGCTCAGCACCAGTTAAAGCCTATTTTTGGCGAGTGTATGGATGACCCGCGTGTCCGGACTCAGACTATTGATGTTTTCAACTTGATACGCGAAGCAAAAAACCAGTTTCACGCTATTTTACTGGATGTTGACAACGGCCCCGATGGTTTGACTCATCCTAAAAACGACAGGCTATACAACTCAAAAGGCGTTAAACACGTCTTCAATGCCCTTGTGCCTGGCGGTTTAGCCGCAATATGGTCAGCCCGCCCGGATGACAAATTTACCAAAATACTGCTCGGCGCAGGATTTGGCGTAGAAGAAGTGTCCGTTCGTGGCCATAGAGGTAAAAGTGGTGCAAAACACCATATCTGGCTTGCGTCAAAGCCGATGCGCTCTTCCTCCGATAGCGCACCATTATGAGCACAACGGTTCAAAGGCCTCAGACGCCTCCTACCCAAGCACCACAACGAACTTTACCGGCGATATTGCTGGTTGCCGCAGCTGTGCTGGTGTTTGCCTGCATGGACTCAACCACCAAATATTTGTCCATGCGATATAATGTGCCCTTGGTGGTTGCAGCTCGCTACCTCGTCAATTTGATCATATTGGTTGTGTTTTTTGCGCCCAAGTTTAGGCGGGCGCTGTTTGTCATCAGGCGCAAAAAGCTCGTTTGGCTTAGGGCCATTTCTCTTGCTTTCGCCTCGCTTTTTGCTGGACTAGCCCTGAAGGCGATGCCGGTAGCGGAAACCACGGCAATAATTTACCTCGCTCCGTTCGGAGTTTTGCTACTTTCTGGGCCACTGCTCGGAGAGAAAGTGAAAATCTCGGGCTGGATTGCCACCGCTTTCGGTTTTACCGGCCTTTTGTTAATAGCAAGGCCCGGAAGCGGCCTTTCAACGAGCGGCATCATCTATGCGCTGTTTTGTGCAGCAGCTACAATAATTTATCACCTGCTCTCGCGCTTGCTCGCCAAAACCGAAAGCACCGAGGCGATGCTGTTTTATACCGCTCTGGCCGGCTCAATACTTTTCGTGGCAATTCTGCCTTGGAATTGGCAAACGCCGACCCTTTCAGGATTGGACGCGGTGCTTTTCATCTCTATGGGAGCTTTTGTTTTTGGCGGACACTTTCTGTTCACTTCGGCATATCGCCTGGCGCCCGCGTCGCTTCTCACGCCGGTCAACTATCTACATCTGGTTTGGGCGGCCCTGCTCGGCTGGCTCATTTTTAACCACGTTCCAGATGCTGTAAGCCTCTGCGGTTTGGCACTGATAATCACCGCAGGCGCAGGCACAGCGCTGTGGAACCATATTTCCGCGCCAAGATAAAATGTCGTCTACCCTGCCACAGTTTTGCTGAACCGCGAGCCGTCAGGGGCATATTTGAAATCAACTCCAAAGCCGCCTTCAACAATATTCGAAGGGCGGTTAATGTGATGGTTTGAACCGAGCCGGTGCCTGCGCGGCTGCGGCTGATGCGGTTGCCGTTCAGGCCATGGGTAAAGGTTAAATTCCCCGCAGCCGTCGGCGCATGGGGCGGCGAGGTTATTCAAATGTCAAAGAGCAGAGTGATGCATGTATAAGAAATTTATAAAACTGATTCTTGGCGATTTTGACGTATAATATTATGTGCAAACAAAAAACCGGTTCCGTTCTGAGCCTGCCTATTTAGTGTATGTTTCTGACTTGGCGAAATTTTGGCGATGGTAAGCCACTCGAGATAAGGTGATCCAACACCCACATAATGTCCAATTGCAAGCGCCTTGCTCGCGTCATGTTCGATTCTATCAAATATTTCCGCAGTATGACTTGGTAAAATTATCCTATCATTCTTCAGACCCGTTGACTGTAGTTTCCACGCTTGAAGCGCTATCGACCAGTCCCCGACGATAGGATGCAGTTCGAACGCTCTAAACATCCTAAACCTTGACTCCCCAATCAACGAAAATTTTACGGCTTGACCATCAGCGAAAATAGCCAACCCACGTTCAGGGCCGTCGGAAAATTCAAATGGAAGTATGCCAGCAACGTCTATTTGGCACCGACCTGGATTCTCAGCGAAGTAATCTAGAATATTATTTGAAGATTTCATTCCAAATCCTAACTATTTCAGGAGTAACAGGCTTTGGTAACTCAACAGTATAGTGATTCGGATCGTTACCTGTTTTGGTGAATTTGAATCCTGCTGCCTCAACTTCACTGCATGTCGCACATCTTACGGTTTGGCCGGTTTTGGCAACAGGATTTGTGCTTACCGAAACTCCATGCACGCCAATTACGTTTTCGGCGCCTCTTGCTTGGGATTTTAGCAATTCTTTGGTGTCATATGCACCTCTACGGAACAAATATTTTGCGGTATTTTCTACAGCCTCCTCACCAACTTTGACGATTGCTTTTCCGGCAATCTCACCAGCTCTTGCGCCGGGTATTAAGCCGACTGCCGCCAATCCGCCGTGGAACGCCGCTGCGCCATAACTACCGTCTTGATAGGCCTCTTTTGCTTCCAGCGCATGTCCGACTGGCGTTACCGCGAGACCGATTCCGGCAAGGGCTTTTCCCGTATCAATCGCGGCCTGTTTCGTTCTTTCAGCTGCCAATTCCTTAAATTGCTCGGTGGCTTGCTGCGCAGAGCCGCCATTGCTGCCCCCACCGCCAAAAATATTGCTCAGCATGTTGCAGAAATCGCAATGCCCGTTCGGATCGCTCTTATTCACCGGGTCGTTGCCGGAATAAGCATAGCGGTTTGTGCCGACGCCGGGTTTGTTCGGGTCC
>JAYVYB010000154.1:0-6045 GCA_043784625.1 Methylovirgula sp. | reverse complement strand
CGCAGGCTGCAGCGCACCCATGAAGCCTTGAGCGAGATTTACAACACCACGCCCACGCTCATGCTCACCCTCAGCATGGAAGGCCACATCACCCATACCAGTACCTTTTTGCTGGAAACCACCGGTTACCGTCGCAATGAGATCATCGACGCGCCTCTCACCAAGTTTCTTGACGCCCGCAGTGCCGTCACTTTGACCACACAAATTATGCCGCTGTTGTTGAACACGGGGCACGTGCGGGACATAGCCTTGCGCTTGAAGTGTAAGTCCGGTGTCGAAATGGACGTGTTGTTTTCCGCCGCCGCCCGCTCCCCAGAAAGCGTGAGCGCTACAGCCGAGCGGAAAAAATGGTTGTTCTGCGCCATGAGCGACGTCACCCTGTTGAAGAAAGCCGAACATAACCTTCGCCAAGTGTCCATCACCGATCATCTTACAGGTCTTGCCAATCGCGCCGACCTCAGCCGCTACATGAATGACCTTTTTGCGGAAGACGTCATCAGCCAAGAGCGCGTGGCCATTTTGTTTATCGACCTGGATAACTTTAAATCGATCAACGACAGCCACGGCCATGCCGCTGGTGACAAGGTTCTAACCGACATAGCCGAGCGTTTTGTCGCGAATTTACGCACCAACGATTACATCGCCCGTATTGGCGGCGACGAATTTGCGGTGGTTTGCCGCAATGTCAAAAACGAAGCCGGTGCGATTTTGGCGGCGGAGCGGCTTATTGAGTGCCTCAAACCTGCCATTGCGCTCGGCGCGGAAAACGCCGAAGGCTACGTCTCGGCCTCGATTGGCATAGCTCTGTTAAATGCGCGCGTCAGATCGCCAAATGCCGCACTAAGGATGGCGGATTCGGCTATGTATCAAGCCAAAAAATCTGGCCGTAATACCTGCGCCGTCTGGAAGCAATCCGCTACTCCCAGCCGGAAAGTTCCCGTTTTACCAGATCAACAATAGTAGAGATTCCGCCTTCGCTCGCGTTCAGGCAATCAATGCGGGCGAATTTCTCGCCACCATTGTGCAAAAAATACTCGGCATTTTCTACGCCGATTTCCTCAATAGTCTCCAAGCAGTCTGCCGAAAACCCCGGCGTTATCACCGCGAGCGATTTTACGCCGGATTTTGCCAATTCAATCACTGTTTTGTCCGTGTAGGGCTGCAGCCACTTGGCCGGCCCGAAGCGCGATTGAAATGTCAGCAGCAACTTCTCTTTGCTCATACCCAGCGCTTGGCGCAGCAGCCGCGCCGTTTTGGCACAATGGCAGTGATACGGGTCACCCTTATCGAGATACTCTTTCGGCACGCCATGGAACGACGCCAGAATCACTTCTGGCTCGAAGTCCAATTTCGCCAGTCCCTCCGTTACCGATTGTGCCAAAGCGGCGATGTAAGCCGGTTCGTCAAAATAAGGATGCGCCACCCGGATGGTCGGCTGCCACCGCATTTGCATCAAAGCTTCAAAGGCTTTGTCGCAGGCGGTCGCGCTGGTCGCTGCGGAATATTGCGGATAGAGCGGCACCAGCAATATCCGGTCACAGCCCTGCGCCTGCAACGCCAGCAGCCGTTCCTTCACCGAAGGGTTACCGTAACGCATTGCCCAATCGACAATAATCTTGTCTGCCTTGGCGCCGAATTCTTCCCTAGTGATCTTTGCTGCCAAACCTTCCATTTGCGCCCGCGTCACCGTTTTCAGCGGGCTTTCATCGCGTTCCTTATTCCAGATTGAGGCGTAGTCCTTGCCCTTGCGCCCGGGCCGGATCGATAAAATGATCAAATTGAGCACCGGCCACCATATCAACCGTGACGTCTCAATCACCCGCCTGTCCGACAGAAATTCCTTGAGATATTTGCGCATATTCCAATAGTCGGTGCCATCCGGTGTTCCCAAATTCATTAGCAAAACACCGATTTTGCCCATTTTGAAACCCGGATGCCCTGCGGGCAGCGGTCCGATGGCCTTTGTCGCGGCGGGTGCGGCTACTTTCGTCAAATCTGTCATGGTCAGGATACGCTCTCACAATTATGATGCTGCTTTAACTAAAATACGATTCAAATGCATCTTTAGACCGTCCGCGGATCGTCTGTAATTCGCTCAGGAGCCGTCATGTCCCATATAAATCGCCGCAGCCTTATCGCCAGCAGCTTAGCTGCCATAGCCGCCGCGCCTTTGGCCGGTGTTGTCCATGCCGAAGAACCGGCCCGCATGAGCTTTGTGCTCACCAATGACCTCTATAAAATCAGCGAGGAAAAAGGGCGCGGCGGCCTCGCCCGGCTTGCCACTGTTTTGCGCAACGAGCGCTTGAGCGGCAACACAACATTGTTCACGCATGGGGGAGATGCGCTGTCCCCCAGCTTACTGTCCGGCTTCGATCAGGGCGCGGCCATGCTCGATTTGCTCAACACTTTGCGACCCGACATTTTTGTGCCCGGCAACCACGAGTTTGATTTCGGCAAGGACATTTTTTTGAAGCGCATGTCCGACGCACACTTCCCGCTTGTGGCGGCAAATTTGCGGATGCCCAGCGGTGGCGAGGTTCCCGGTTTCGTCGACTCCCTCATGCTGGATGTCGCAGGCGTTCACATCGGCATCAGCGGCGCAACTTTAGATGTCACGCCCACGGTATCGTCGCCCGGTGACCTGAAATTTACGGAAACTGTCGAGACATTGACCCAAACAGCGAAAAACCTGCGCAAGCAAGGCGCTGACCTCACCCTTGCGGTTGTTCACGCCACCAAAACCACGATCGCCGCGCTGGTTGCCACCCGTGCCTACGACATCATCATTTCCGGCCATAATCACGATCTCTCGCTTAATTTTGACGGACGCACACTGACCGCTGAGTCAGAGGAGGAGGCCCGCCACATCGTGGTGCTAGATCTTGAAATGCGGCTCAAAGTCACTGCCGAAAAGCGTTCGTTGAATTGGTGGCCAAACATCCGCATCATTGACAGCGCCAGTGTCACGCCGGATGCGGATATGCTGGAAAAAGTCAAAGTCTACGAGGGCAAACTGTCCAAAGAGTTGGATGTGGAAATTGCAACCCTTGGTGTTGATCTGGACACCCGCGAGGCCAGCGTCCGCACCCAGGAAACCGCTTTCGGAAATCTGGTTGCCGATGCGCTGCGACATGCCGTGGGCGCGGACGTCGCTCTGACCAATGGCGGAGGTATCCGCGGCGACAAAACCTACACGAGCGGCTCTAAACTCACCCGCCGCGATATTCTCTCCGAGATGCCATTCGGCAACCGTACTGTTGTCAGCTCAATTTCCGGCAAAACCCTGCTCGCGGCACTTGAGCACGGCCTGTCGCAAGGCGATAAGCCCGCCGGGCGCTTTCCGCAGATTTCGGGCTTTAAAGTCATTGCCAATCGCGCCGCACCGGGCGGTCAACGCATTCAATCTGTTGAAGTCAATGGTCAGCCGCTCGACGAAACCAAAACGTACAAACTCGCCACCAATGATTTCCTGCTCAAGGGCGGCGACGGCTACACCATGCTGGGCACCGGTGCCGGCCCGGACTCCGGTGATCGCCTGATGGCCAACGACGTCATCGATGAAGTGACCAAGCTTGGCACCGTCCAGAGCGCCGTCGAAGGGCGCCTGACCTTCAGGTGAAGCTGTTTACCAAAATCGCGCTGTTCACAAGCCTGCCACGCGCCGGCGCTTGTCGATCTCATTTCAGCGCATTAGTATAGGGTTGCAGTGTTCATATTGGGTTCAGTCTCCCTATGGCATTTGTGCCCTTGCCTGTTTTGCAGGCACCTCTTTTATTTAGAAAGTTTGATCAATGAAACTCTCAACTTCTTTCGCATTTGTCGGCATGATTGCGTTTGCCGGCGTCGCTATGGCCGCTTCGCCAGTTCCTGCGCCTGCTACCACTCCGGCAAAGCCAGCTATGGCCGCTCCTGCCAAGCCAATGGCACCGGCTATGGACATGAACAAGGAAGCCATTTCCAAGAAGTGCTCGGCAGATGCTGATGCAAAGGGCTTGCATGGCAAGGAACGCAAGAAGTTCCGTGAAGAGTGCAAAATGGCCGCCAAAAAGATGTAATTTTGGTTTGTTGCAAATGTTTAAAGGGTCGGCTCGCGCTGACCCTTTTTTTATGACGCGCTTCCGTATTTGTCGCGACCAAACAACTTGCCACCGGACGCAATCCACATGCACCCGAGCGCCAACAGCCCGAAAAGCAGATAGCCCATCGCCAAGGGCCTGACCGAGCCATCAAAACTCTGGCCTATAAAGCTCCCCAACAGCGCCGAGCCCGCTGTCTGCATAAACCCGAACACGGAAGACGCCGTCCCGGCCACCTCACCCAACGGCTCCATCGAAAGCGCGTTTGTGTTTGACCCCACCCAGCCAAAACAACACATAAGTCCGGTGATACAGATAAACAGCAGCCACAAAGGTGGCAAACCAAAGCCGCTGGAAATCAGCAGGACCACCGCAAAAAACACATAGGCGAACAGCGCCACACTGGTCACGGCCCGCATGCCGAAGCGCGATACGATTTTGGAATTTACAAACGACGAAAATGACATCACCGCAGCTGTGCTGGCAAATGCCACCGGAAACAAAGCCCCGAGACCATAAAGATCAACATAAATCTGCTGCGCCGAGGTGATAAACCCGAACAATCCGCCCAGAACAAACATCCCTGTCAGCCCGTAAAACAGCGCAACGCGATTGCCGAACACCACGCCAAAACCCTGCGTCACCGCCGAGAATGAAAAGGGTCGGCGGTATTCCGGGTGCAGCGTTTCTGGCAGCCGCAGGCTGGCCCAAACCAGCAAAACCGAAGCCAGCGCGCCCATGAAGCCAAAAATATAAAACCAGCTTCCTTTAAGCAAAATCAACTGGCCGATATTCGGTGCCAAAATCGGCACCACCATGAACACCATAAACACCAGCGAGGTGATCTCGGCCATGGCGCTGCCCTGATACAGGTCTCGAATCACCGACATGGTAATGACCCGGGTGCCGGACGCACCAACACCCTGGACAAACCGCATAAACAGCAGCGTCTCGAAGCTTGTAGCCTCAATGGCGGAAAATGCCGCGACAATATACAGCGCGACACCGGCGAGCAGCGGCACTTTGCGGCCAAACCGGTCCGACAGCGGCCCGACAATCAGCTGCGCAATACCAAATCCGAGCACATAAGCGCCAATCACCCACTGCCGTTTGTTGGAACTTGCGACATTAAGCGCCTCGCCCATAGCAGGCAGCGCCGGAAGCATAATGTCTATCGCCAAGGCATTTATCGCCATAAGCGCCGCCATAAGCGCGATGAATTCCGTTTTGTTCAGCGGCGGCTTAACCGCAACCACCGGTTTTGAAACATTGTCTTTCATCACGTATCCCTAGGGTGTGGAACTTTGGCCCTACCAAGGATAAACCACCCCGCGCGGACATTTTCATGTCTATCGGCTTTTGCCGCCGCAAGAGCCGCGTTTTTCACTTAGCTGACAATCAATCCTTGCATAGGTTTCACAGCCTCCGAGTCCGGAAATATCTTGTCGCTGAGAATTGCCGCGCTTAATCCGAACTGATCGCGCAACACGCCTTTTAACACGCTGCGCAAATCTGTGGTCGGCATCAGGTCGCGGCTTTCATACAGTTGGCTTGATTTTAAACCCGGCCAGTCAGCAATCACCCGCCCGCCTTTGATGGCCCCGCCCACCAAGAACGCCACAGTGCCCGTGCCATGATCGGTGCCTATGGTGCCGTTGATCTGTGCCGTTCGGCCAAATTCTGTCATCACCAAAATCGCGGTGTCTTTCCACTTGTCGCCAAGCCCTTTTTCAAACTCTTCAAATGCGCCGTCCAAGCCACCGAGCAGCTGAAACAGCCGACCCGTTGCGCCGCCCTCGTTCTGATGGGTGTCCCAGCCCTCAAATGCCAATGCTGCGAGGCGCGGGCCATCATCGGCTGCCATCAGCCTTGCCGCGCCGGACGCCGCTTGCCGCATCCCCGCCGGACTGTCCATCCCGCCTTTGGACTTGGCGGCATCTCCGCCCATCCCGTTGCGGGCGGCCTGCTT
>JAYVYB010000153.1:0-6808 GCA_043784625.1 Methylovirgula sp. | reverse complement strand
CCACTGGGTTTTCATCTCTTGAAGCCGGAACCCCGGCACGGATTGCGGCCAAGGCAGTGATTTGCAAACCACGGAAAGACGCTGGGCAATATATTCCCGCGCTCGCATCCGCATCCAGGCGCGAACCTTGGCTCTCACCGCTTCTGGATCTGTTGCTGGCGTCAACACCATCAGCAGGCTTCCCTTGAGCTTAACCGAGCGGTCGACACGCGCCACTTGCTGAACTTTCAGACTATAGCGGCGACCAAGATATAAAATCTGTTCGCCGCTGACATACTGCCTTGGCAGCACGTGCTCAAAACGCCTGCGAGCGTCCGTCACATGGTTGACGATCCAACGCGCTCGCTTATGGACGGCTTTGGCAATGTCGGCTTGCGTGGCCTCCTCTGGCGCTTCAACCTCAACTGCACCTTCCGGCAACACGTTGATTTCGACCTTGGCTTTGCGGTTTGAATTCACCCGCACGATGTATGGGATTTGCGCATCGCCATAATGCAAGGTCATTTGCGACTGGTCAGAGCGTGCCACGATGAACCCCAAGCCGAACCACTTCGACGATCCGGTCAACGATCTTGCTCGCTGAGTCTAATCCGCCAAGTGTAATGTAATAGCGCGGCAGAAGCTTGGTGCGGATTTCAGCTTCGATGTTGGCGGGATTGATCGAATGCGTGGCCACTGCGTCGTTGACGATCTTGTCGATATGGAAGGCTTCCTCAACCAGCCAAACCTCGCCCCTGCCCCGCGCATTTTCTTCGCCAAGCACCAGCGGAAACAGCCCGAAGTAGGCCTTGGCGTGGGCATTGTCGCCGAACTTGTCAGGCACACCTGGATTGGCTCGTGCTTTGACCTGCTCTTCAAGCTCCTGAAACAGAATGAACTGCTTGTGCGGATGATCAAACAGGGCCTCGGCTTCTTTGATTGCCTTGCGCAGCAGGTCGGAGAAAACCGTTTGCGAATAAGGGTCATCACCCAGAGACTGTTCGATGGTTTTGGTCAACCGTGTCTTGATCACATCGGTTTCAGCGCGGGTCTTATCATCGTTCCATTTTGAGCGATCCTCAACACCGCCTGGGGCTTGCTCGCCCTCGGCAAAGCCGGTGATGTCAATCAGACCTTGTGGCTCTTTTACAGAAACACCCACCACCTGCTTGTCGACAAGGTTCTGGATTTGCTTTTCATAGGCCGAGAAATCGATAGTCTCAGCTGAGTCGAGCTTGGCTTGAATACGCAGATCGGTCCAGAACTTCAGGTCTTTCTTGTAGGTGGTAATGGTCGCATCATTGAAAGCGCTATCTTCGAAGAAGGCCCGCGATGACAGAGCGATTTTCAGGCACATGCCAAATTCTGTCAGCGCCGCATAAAAGTCTTCGCGCACCTTTTGGTTTTGATCGAAGCTCAAGCCGTCAACGCCAAGCTGCGTGTCCGGTGTCAACACGCGCCTGTAGGCTTCACGGTCGGCCTTATTCTTGACGCTGGAGAAGATGCCCTGAACCGCAGAGTGCAAAGCTGGCAGCCGTTTATATTCGGTTGAGACGTTGGAATAGGTGCCCTCAAGGTCATCAATGTCGAAACCGCCCTGCGTTTTGTCAGCAAGGTCTTGATAATCCTGTAGCGACGTATCCAACTCTTTCAGGATGCCGCGATAATCGACGAGGTAGCCATATTTCTTGTTCTCATGGAGCCTGTTCACCCGGGCTATCGCCTGAAGCAAATTATGGTCGCGCAGGTATTTGTCGATGTAGAGCACCGAGTTCAGCGGCTCATCGAAGCCGGTGAGCAGCTTGTCGACAACAATCAGAATGTCCGGCGCGCCGCTGGTGCCAAATGCGTCGATGATGTCGGCCTCATAGCTCTCTGCCTTGTCGCCGACATTGTCCTTCCACCACTTCTGAACTTCTGGCGTCTTGCTTTCGTCAATGTCGTCATGGCCCTCGCGGGTGTCGGGCGCTGAGATCACAACTGCACTCGTGACAAGTCCGGTGGCGTCAAGCGCCTGCTTATAGCGAATAGCGGCGCGCTTGCTGTCAGTGGCCAGTTGGCCTTTTAGCCCGAGGTCTTTCCAGTTGCGTGAGAAATGCGTGGCGATGTCGAAGGCAATCAAATCGATGCGGTTGCCCGCGCCGTAAATGCTGCCACGGGTTGAGAACTTCTTTTTGAGGTTGGCTTTCTGCTCGTCGCTCAGCCCCTCCGTCCGCTTTTCGAACCAGTTATCAATCGCCTCCTGATTAACATCGACAATCGGCATCCGCTCTTCATAGAGCAGCGGCGTCACCGTGCCATCCTGAACCGCGCGGCGCATGGTGTAGGCGTGCAGGATCGGGCCGAACTTGTTCTGTGTCTTAGCGTCTTTGAGCAAGGGCGTGCCGGTGAAGGCGACAAAGGCCGCGTTGGGCAGCGCCTTGCGCATCCTTTCATGGTTCTCGCCGCCATGACTGCGATGGCCTTCATCAACCAGCACAATAATGTCCGCAGAGGCGTTGAAGCACTCCTTGAGTTTGGTCGCGGCGTTGAACTTCTGCAACAGCGTAAACATGATCCGCTCGGTGCCCGAACCAATGCGCTGCGCCAGATCAAGCCCGGATTTCGCCTTGGACGACTCGCCCTCTTTCTTGGTGGCGACAGCCGAACCAAAAGCCCCGCCCTGCATAAAGGTGGTCGAGAGCTGGCGCTCCAAATCTGTGCGGTCATTGACCACGATAATCCGGCAGCGCGAGAGGTTTTCGTCGATCACCAGCGCCTTCAGCAAAAACAGCATGGTGAGCGATTTGCCGGAGCCGGTGGTGTGCCAGATCACGCCGCCCTCGCGGCCACCGTCGCGGTTATGCGTCTCCATGCGTTTGATCATGGCCTTGACGCCAAACACCTGCTGATAACGGGCGGCGATTTTGCCGTCCTTACTGTGAAACAGCAGGAAGTATTTGACGAACTCCAGCAGCCGGTCCGGCCGCAGCAAGCTAAACAGCAAGCGGTCTTGCGCCGTGGTTGCAACTTCGCTCGCCCATAGACCATCGAAGAAGTTCCGCACAGAGGCCGCGCGCTCGGCAAATAAAGCCCGGTGCTGTTCAGAGGTAAGCCGTTGATTGACCAGCGCTTCGATTGACGTCGCAGCAATCTCCTCTTCGCGCCAATCAGACCAGAACTTCATCGGCGTGGCGGTGGTGCCATATTTGCCGCTTTGCCCCGAGATCGAGAACAACAATTGCGCATAGGCATAGAGCGCGGGAATGCCGTCAGATTTCTGGTTGCGTAGATGCTGGGAAATGCCCTCCTGCACCATATCCTTTTGCACATTGCTGCCCAAAGGCCGCTTGGCTTCAATCACGCTGAGCGGGATACCATTGACGTAAAGCACAATGTCCGGGCGGAAATGGCCGTATGAGCCTTCCCGCTCCACAGAGAGTTCTTCGGTCACGTGCAGGATATTCTGCTCGCCCAGAAAGCGAATTTGCGGGCTGTGCTTATGGCCGTCCGGCATGAATTCAGTGATGCTGATGCCCAGCAGCAGCAGCTTCAAAACCCGTTCATTGGCGGCGAGCAGCCCCTCATTCAGGCCGATGGAATTCAGCGCCTTGAGCACCTGTGCAACGCCGCCGCTGGAGAGCGGATACAGCGTGCCTCGATAGTCGAACTTTAAGTGGCCAAGATATTGCCGCAGCACAGGTTCCATCAACACCGCGCGCTCGGTGCCGCGCAAATTCAGACATTCGGCAGGTGAGAGATAGCTCCAACCGAGCTTTTGCAACAGCGTCAGCGCTGGAATATGGGCTTGGGCTTCCTCATCCGTGCGCGGGCGCAAATGCTGGTTCATAGTTTGACCCTGCGCTTACCGGTGAGGAGTTGTTGCATCAGCGCGCGCTTTTCGGCGCGGAAATGTTCAATGCTTTTTCGAAAGTGCGTGATCTGATCATTTGCCACGTCAAGACACTGACCAATCTCCTCTCGTACAGCCGGATTTGTCGGCAATCGAACACTGAAATCAGAAATGAAATCTGGCGGGATGCGCTGCTGACCTGCTGAACCCTGCATGTTCATTTTCCCGCGTCCTCGGAATTGCCAGCTTTGCGTTATGTGCTGAATAAGACGCTGATCACGTTCATCAGTAGCGCGGACGACATGAAACTCTGTGCTGCCAAATCCGATACCATTTTCAAGACCAACGGCATGGCAGCCTTTGCCATTTTCAAAGCAGGGAGTAATTTTAGCGACCAGAACATCGCCTTCCTGAAATGCCGTGAAGCCCTTCAAAACTTCAGAAGTTGGTCTAATGGGACGCGCAGCGATTGAGCCGTCTTCCCTTACGCAATCCATCGCAAGGAAGGTGCAGCGATCTGGAAACTTAGAGCTTTGCCGCCTAGGATTAATCTCGGCCAATTCGCCAAGGCTGAAAGCTTTCCACTTGCCCTCAAACCCCTTCAACCGCCGCTTGCCGGTGAGCAATTGCTGCATCAGGGCGCGCTTTTGGCTTTCCGCATTGGCGAGCAACTTGGCCGTGGTTTCAATGCTTGCGTCCCATGTCGAGAGGATGTCAGCGATCTTCTTCTGCTCGGGAAGGGGTGGGAGCTTTACAAGGAACTTACCGCAGTCGGGGACACGGACGTGTTCGACAGTTCCCCCGTTTCCCATGTCCTTTATTTGCTTTTGAACATCGCCGCCAAGCATGGAAAAATACAAGAACCTGTTGTCACAGCTTTCTTCGTGCGCGCGAAACATTACGGTGCGTTGTCCCAGAAAAACCTGTTCGTCCGTGGCCAATAGACCTACTTCGCCCAACGGTGCTTCACGGGTCAAAATAATATCGCCGCGACGCAATTTCCCGCGCCTCGTCCAAATACGAAATGTTTCCTCGCTGACAAACCGCGCTGTCGTCACATCGACCCGACCATGCCGCACGTTTGAAGTGCGGATCATCTTGTATGGAGTTTGCTCCTCCAAAACTGGTGCAGTCTTGTTTACGCAGTCGACGATTGTGCAAATGTCGCCGACTTGATGCCTTACCCATCCCTCAGGAAGCATCACTTCTCTCCTTTGGCGGCTGGCCGTTTGGTAGCTTGCTTTTTGCCCGCCTCGATCTTATTCGCGCCTTGAATAGCTTCATCCTCCAGCGCCTTGTCTGGCTTTGGTGGCAGGAAATTGCCATCCGAGACCACGCTTTGTCCGGTTTTGCTTTCCAGCTCCAGCCTTGCGCCCTTGGCGATACCGCCGCCGATTTTGCTGGCGCGTTTGTTCTGCGCCATGCCCGTCGCCTTGCTGGTTTCGGCAATCTGGCGGGTGGAGAGTTCAGCAAGCGCCGTAAAAATCAGCTCCGCCTCGCTCATATGATCGCGCAGGTTTTGGCTTTTCAGACCTTTGACCGTTTTGTGGTCTTTGACACTTAAACCAGTCCATTCCTGATGAATGATATTGGTGAGGATAGCAAATTCCGCCCCCTGCTTAATCTCGTGGTCTTTCCAGTAATCGGTGAGCTTGTTGCGGGTTTCCTGCCCCATCATGCGTTGTTGCACCCATTTTTCGCTGCGGCCATGCTGAAGCCATGTGTCTCTGGCGCGGTTCAATGCCAGGGCCGGATCAGCCATTTCCTGCATCCGCTCATAGCCAACCTTGGCGAGCCAAAGTTTGATTGGCTCCGCCTTCGGGCTGGGAACAGACTGGATAAGCCGCAGCAAAGTTTCCGGGCTGGCGACATCGGTCACACGCTGCTTTCCGTCACTGGCGAGCATCTTCAACTGGTGACAATTTGTCACCGTTTGACTGCCTTCTTCATTCAACCGTTGCTTCAACTTGTTCCAGTATTTTCGCGCCGCCTGAAAATCCGGCTGCTGAGTCAGCGCCTGAAGGACGTCGACAACGGAGAACAGCCACACTTCGGACGCCTCATCGTAGAGCCGCCGGATGTTATAATCTTCAAAGATAACAAGGCTATCTTTCATTTTTATCTCCGGTTTGAACTCTTGGATTTGGCTGAATGGCTGGCTTTAAAAAACGTCTGTTCAAATTCCAACTGTCAAGTTTGGCTTGACAGTTGCCAAAGGGATTGTGGATTGAACTGTTGAGTAATACTCAAGAGTTGGCCGTGGTCGCCCCTGCCACCAGTTGTCAAGGAATACTTGACGACTGTTTTTTTCGATGAACTTGTAAGCAATCCTTACAGGTTGCGCTCATTTCGCCGCTCATTGGTAACCCAGCTCCTTGAGGTAGCTGTCCATTTTTCGCTCAAGTTCAGCCATCCCGGCTTTCAGGGTCTCGCGCTCGCGGCGCACGGCCATCAGGTCGATTTCGTCCTCCTCCTCGAATGTATCGACATAGCGCGGGATGTTGAGGTTGAAGTCGTTTTCGGCGATCTCCTCCCGTGCGGCGAGGTAGGCATATTTCTCAACCGTCTGGCGCTTATGGAAGGCGTCATAAATCTTGGTGAGGTTGGCCTCGCTCAGGCGGTTCTGGTTGGTGCCATCGACATAATCGCGCGAGGCATCAATGAACAGCACGCTGGTATCCGACTTCTTTTTGCGGAACACCAAAATCGCCGCTGGGATGCCGGTGCCGAAGAACAGCTTTTCTGGCAGGCCAATCACAGCATCAAGCAGGTTTTCCTCAACCAGCTTCTGGCGAATGCTGACTTCGCTTGAGCCGCGAAACAGCACACCGTTTGGCACCACCACGGCCATGCGGCCTGTGCGGGGTTTTAGCGTTTCGATCATGTGCAGAATAAAGGCGTAATCGCCCTTGGTGGCAGGCGGCACACCGCGCCGGAAACGTCCGAACTTGTCGGCGGCGGCTTTTTCCGCACCCCATTTGTCGAGGCTGAACGGCG
>JAYVYB010000152.1:0-3498 GCA_043784625.1 Methylovirgula sp. | reverse complement strand
ATGGCACAAACGGCACTTTCAATCCTGATCAGTGGCTTGACGGCAAAGATCAGCGCAAAGTTGACGACTTCATTCTTTTTGCGGTCGCTGCCGCCGGGCAGGCCCTAAGTGATGCTGGCTGGAAGCCGACCTCTTACGAAGACCAGATCCGTACCGGTGTTTTGATTGGCTCCGGCATTGGCGGCCTAAACGGCATTGCCGAATCGGCGATCATTTTAAAAGAGCGCGGCCCGCGGCGGCTTTCGCCGTTTTTCATTCCCGGGCGTTTGATTAACCTCGCTTCCGGTTATGTTTCGATTCTGCACGGTCTCAAAGGCCCGAATCATTCTGTGGTGACGGCATGCTCGACGGGTGCGCATGCCATTGGCGACGCCGGACGCTTGATTGCGCTGGGCGATGCTGACGTGATGGTGGCAGGCGGCACTGAGTCTCCGGTTTCGCGTCTGTCAATTGCCGGCTTTGCCGCCTGCAAGGCGCTTTCCACCAATTTTAACAGCACACCGGAGAAGGCCTCACGTCCGTATGACAAAGACCGCGATGGGTTTGTGATGGGCGAGGGCGCGGGTTGTGTCGTGCTGGAAAGCTACGATCACGCCAAGGCACGCGGCGCGCATATCTATGCCGAACTCATCGGATATGGGCTTTCTGGCGACGCCTATCACATCACATCGCCGTCTCCCGAGGGCGATGGAGCCTATCGCAGCATGAAAGCAGCGATGGAGCGCGCCGAGGTGAGCGTGGACCAACTGGACTATGTTAACGCTCATGGCACATCAACACCGATGGGTGATGATATTGAAATGATGGCTGTTGAACGGCTGGTGGGAGATGCAGCGGCCAATCTGACGATGTCGTCAACCAAATCGTCGATCGGGCACTTGTTAGGCGCTGCCGGGGCCGTGGAGGCGATATTCTGCATTTTGGCGATGCGCGATTCCATGGCTCCGCCAACGCTTAATCTCGATGCGCCATCGCGCGCTACCAAAATTGACCTTGTACCAAAGGTCGCAAAATCAAAAAAGATTGAAATCGCGCTGTCAAATTCGTTTGGATTTGGCGGAACCAACGCGTCTTTGGTGTTCCGCAAAGGCTGAGAAACCTGATCAACACCAAGCAATCTTGGTGGCTCGCAAACAAAACGGCGCTTCAATAAAAATTGAAGCGCCGTTTTACGTTTTGCTACTCAAATCTGCCTGCGCCGGGGTTCGAACGGCTCAGGCCCGCTATCTTCCAACTGCGGCGGTCAGATGCCGCGTTTCAACGGCATCTGAATCTCTTTTGCCAGATTCAGGCAATATCGAAGCGATCCGCATTCATCACTTTGTTCCAGGCCGTAATAAAGTCGCACACGAACGCTTGTTGCGCGTCGGAGCAGGCATAGACTTCAGCCAGAGCGCGCAGTTGCGAGTTTGAACCAAAAACGAGATCGACGCGGGTTGCTGTCCACTTCAATTCGCCGGTTTTGCGATCATGCCCCCAGAATACCGACTCTGAGTCTGCTGCAAGCTTCCACGTCGTGCTCATGTCGAGCAAATTGACGAAGAAGTCGTTGGTCAGGGCGTCGGTGCGATGTGTGAAAACTCCATGCTTGGATTTGCCGAAGTTGGCATTCAACACGCGCATCCCGCCGAGCAACACAGTCATTTCCGGGGCGGTCAGTGTTAGCAACTGCGCCCGGTCAATAAGCAATTCCTCTGCGGAAACCGTATATTCACCCTTGGCATAGTTGCGAAATCCATCTGCGATTGGCTCCAACACGGCAAAAGACTCGACGTCCGTTTGTTCCTGTGACGCATCGGTGCGCCCCGGAGTGAACGGAACCTTGACATCATGCCCGGCATTCTTGGCGGCCCACTCGATGGCTGCGGCACCGCCAAGCACGATCAAATCTGCTATTGAGACCATCTTTCCGCCGGACTGGCTGGCGTTAAAAGCTTTGCCAATTTCCTCAAGCTTATGCAGCACAAGCGCCAATTCAGCCGGATGATTAACCGCCCAGTCTTTCTGGGGCGCCAGACGGATGCGCGCGCCATTTGCGCCGCCGCGCTTGTCCGACCCGCGAAAGGTCGAGGCCGATGCCCAAGCGGTTGAAACCAGATCAGAAACGGAAAGCCCGGACGCCAGAATATTGGCCTTAAGAGCTGCGATGTCGTTTTCATCGATCAGATGATGCGCCACAGCTGGAACCGGATCTTGCCACAATTGTGGCTCGGCTGGCACGAGCGGGCCGAGATAGCGGCTGATCGGCCCCATATCGCGGTGGGTCAGTTTGAACCATGCCTTGGCGAAGGCCAGTGCGAACTCTTGCGGATTTTCCGAGAAACGCTTCGAAATCGGCGCGTAGATAGGATCTACTTTGAGCGCAAGGTCCGAAGTCAGCATCATTGGAGCATGCCGTTTTGATGGGTCATGCGCATCCGGTACAGTACCCGCTGCGCCTGCATCCTTTGGCGTCCACTGAAAAGCGCCAGCAGGACTCTTTGTCAGTTCCCAGTCAAAATTGAACAGATTTTCAAAGTAATTGTTGTCCCAAGTTGTCGGGCTTGTCGTCCAAGCGCCTTCCAAACCACTGCTGATTGTTGCCGCTCCGTTGCCGCTGCCGAAGCTGTTTTTCCAGCCAAGGCCCTGTTCTTCGAGGCCTGCGCCTTCAGGCTCGCGGCCAACATATTTTGACGGCTCAGCGGCGCCGTGCACTTTACCAAAGGTGTGGCCGCCGGCAATGAGGGCCACGGTTTCCTCGTCATTCATGGCCATGCGCGCAAAAGTTTCGCGGATGTCCCTTGCGGATGCGAGCGGGTCCGGCCTGCCATTCGGGCCCTCGGGGTTCACATAAATCAAACCCATCTGGACAGCGGCCAGTGGATTTTCGAGTGCCCTGTCCCCCGTGTATCGTTTGTCACCCAGCCAAGTGTCTTCACTGCCCCAGTAAATATCCTCTTCAGGCTCCCAGACATCTGCGCGACCACCGGCGAAGCCAAATGTTTCGAACCCCATCGATTCGAGCGCGCAATTGCCCGACAAGACCATCAAATCGGCCCAGGAGATTTTGTTGCCATATTTCTGTTTGATCGGCTACAGCAGGCGGCGTGCCTTGTCGAGATTGACGTTGTCCGGCCAGTTGTTCAGCGGCGCGAATCATTGTGTGCCGGAAGATGCGCCGCCGCGTCCGTCTCCGGTGCGGTATGTCCCGGCGCTGTGCCAAGCAAGCCGGATAAAGAATGGGCCGTAGTGGCCATAGTCTGCGGGCCACCAAACCTGAGAGTCGGTCATCAGGGCGAAAAGATCTTGCTTCAGCGCATGTAAATCGAGGCTTTTGAACGCTTTCGCGTAGTCAAAGTTCGGGCCGAGCGGATTTGAGAGAAGTGAATTCTGATGCAATATTTTCAGGTTCAGTTGGTTTGGCCACCAATCCTTGTTGGATTTTGCACCAAGCGTTGCCTGATTGGGCATCGCGTGCATCACCGGGCACTTGCCAGCCTGTTTTGCGGTAGTCTCGTT
>JAYVYB010000151.1:0-3885 GCA_043784625.1 Methylovirgula sp. | reverse complement strand
ATTCAAGCTCGGGTTGTTCCAACCAACGGATCACTTGAAGTATGGAAAGACCCGGGCAACGCCCCAAATCCATGCTATCAAAGTTCTCCTTTTATTCTTGATTCGGAATTTACTTTGGATTGGTCGCCCCAACAGGATGCCGCGCTTAAAGCGGTGGCCAAATGGTTGAAAACCCGTGAACCGCAGGTGTTCCGGCTGTTTGGCTATGCCGGCACCGGTAAAACCACGCTGGCCACCCATATCGCCGGAGATTTCAAAGGCGAAGTGGCGTTCGGCGCTTTTACCGGCAAGGCCGCGCTGGTGATGCGCTCCAAGGGCTGCACCGATGCGCGCACGATACATTCAATGATTTACACCACGCGCGAGAGCGACTCTGAGGAGCCGGAATTTGTGCTCAACGAGGAGGCCGCCGCCGCCAAAGCCGACCTAATCATCATTGATGAATGTTCCATGGTTGATGCGGATTTGGGCCGCGATCTTTTGACATTTGGCAAAAAAGTTCTGGTTTTGGGTGACCCCGCGCAATTGCCGCCCGTTTCAGGCGGCGGTTTTTTCACCGAGGCCGAGCCGGACGTAATGCTGACCGAGGTGCACCGCCAAGCGGCAGATAACCCGATCATCCGCCTCTCGATGATGGTGCGGGAAGGCGAAAATCTTGATTTCGGCACTTATGGCGAAAGTCGCATTTTACGCAAAGCCGATATTAATACGGAGATTGTCACCGAAGCCGATCAGGTTTTGGTGGGCATGAACAAAACCCGCCGCGCCTACAACAAGCGGCTGCGCACGCTGCTTGGCTATACCGAAACCATGCCGATGGTGAACGACAAGTTGGTTTGCCTGAAAAACGACCGCAAGAAGGGTCTGCTCAATGGCGGCCTTTGGCGGGTGAAAGCGCTGCGCCCAACCAAATCGCGTGTGGTGTCGTTGCGGGTTTCGCCCGAAGATACCGGCGGCAAGGTGGTTCGCGTCTCCTGCTTACCTGAGTTTTTTGAGGGTACGGAAGAAGCTATTCCTTACGCCAAACGCCGCGACTATCAGGAGTTTGATTACGGCTATGCGCTTACCGTGCATAAGGCGCAAGGCTCGCAATGGGACAAGCTGGTGTTGTTCGACGAGAGTTTCGCCTTTCGGGAACATCGCAACCGCTGGCTCTACACCGGCATAACCCGCGCGGCGGAAAGCCTCACGCTTGTGGTCTAGGTTTCAGGGTGTTTAACCTTGCGTCCATCCGATAAATTCGTCATATCCGCTGATATGGACGCTCATTTCACCATCTCGCACGATCCGCTTTCGCCTCCCGCTGCGCTTAGCGGCGCCGTGGTTGCCATTGGCAATTTTGACGGCGTGCATCGTGGCCATGCCGGCGTGATCGCGCGGGCAAAGGCGTTAGCGACCACCTTGGGCAAGCCTTGCGCGGTGCTGACCTTTGAGCCGCATCCGGCGGATTTTTTCGGCAAAACATCTGTGGTGTTCCGCCTGACGCCCGAGGCAGCAAAGGCGCGCTGCCTTGCGGAGCTGAAGCTGGACGGGATGGTGGTGTTTTCTTTCGATGCCGGGCTGTCATCGTTAAGTGCCGAAGATTTTATCTCGCAAATATTGGTGAAGCGGCTCGGCATTTCGGCGGCCGTGGCGGGTTATGATTTTCACTTTGGCAAAGCGCGGGCCGGTTCGCCGCAGTTTTTGATCGAAGCCGGTGCCCGTTATGGTTTTGCCGTTGAGATTGTCGAGAAAATCACCGCCGATGCCCAAGGTTCCATTGAGGCGGTGTCGTCCACCAAAACCCGCGAACTTTTGGAAGCGGGAGATGTCCGGCGCGCAGGGCTGGCGCTTGGCCATCCCTATTTTGTGCTGGGCACTGTCATTCAAGGTGAGCAGATCGGCCGCACCCTTGGCTTTCCCACCGCCAATATGCAGCTCGATGGCTCCAATCGCCTGCGCCACGGCATTTATGCGGTGCGGGTTTTGGTCGATGCCAAAATTTACGACGGCGTTGCTTCCTATGGCAGACGGCCAACATTTGATAATGGCGCACCCCTGCTGGAATCGTTCTTGTTCGATTTCTCCGGCAATCTTTATGGCAAAGACGTGGAAGTGCAGTTTGTCGACTGGATCCGCCCCGAGCTGAAGTTTGACAGCGTCGAGGCTTTGACTGTCCAGATGCAGGACGATGTGCGGGTGGCTAAAGCGCGGTTAGCCGAGCTCCACCACCACCGGCACGTGGTCTGAGGGGCGCTCCCAGCCGCGCGCATCGCGGTGAATTTTGATGCTCTTCACGCTTGGCGCCAAGGCTTGCGACAACCAGATATGGTCAAGACGGCGGCCCTTATCGGCAACGCTCCAATCGGCTGAGCGGTAGGACCACCACGTGTAGAGTTTTTCGGTGTCCGGCGTGAAATGCCGCATAGCGTCAAACCAGTTGCCCGCCGCTTGCATGGACTTGAATTTTTCCACCTCAACCGGGGTATGGCTGACAACTTTCAGCAGTGCCTTATGGCTCCAAACATCGTGCTCCAACGGCGCAATGTTTAAATCCCCGACGAGAATGGCTTTGCCGGACGTGACCTCGCCCGCCCCGAACCAAGCCGTCATTTCGTCGAGAAATTGCAGCTTATGGGCAAATTTCTCGTTGATGGTCACGTCTGGCTCGTCGCCACCGGCCGGCACATAAAAGTTGTGAACATCAGTGCCGTCCATCAGTCGCACATGCAGGTGCCGCGCATCGCCTTTGGCGCAAAATTCGCGCTTATTTATGATTTTCAGCGGCTGCTTTGAAACAATAGCCACACCGTGATAGCCCTTTTGGCCATTGATGGCGATATGCTCGTAACCGGCCTTTTTAAAATCAGAATGAGGGAATTCAGAATCCCTTACTTTGGTCTCTTGTAGACACAAAACATCAGGCTGATGCGTTTCAAGGAAATGCGTTACCAACGGCATGCGAAGCCGTACAGAATTGATATTCCAGGTTGCAAGTGTGAGCGCCAATTTTTGAACTCCGGTTTGCATTTAGGTCTGGCAGTTCGGGTGCGAATAGGCAAGACTGAAGGTAAAATGGAGATACGTTTTGAACCCCGAATTTAATATCAGAGAAGCGCGGCTGGAGGACATGGCCGGGCTGCTGAAAATCTACAATCATGTGATTGAAACTTCTACCGCCGTTTACATGGATGAACCTTTGCCGCTGGAAAACCGCGTCGCATGGTTTCATCAGCGCCAACAGGAAGGCTACCCTATCTTTGTCGCTGAGGACGCGGACGGCATCGCCGGATTTGCCTCTTTCGGCGACTTTCGTCCCTTTGCGGGCTATCGCTTTACCGTGGAACATTCCATCCATGTGCGCGAGGGTTTGCGCGGCAAAGGCCTTGGCCAGTTGCTTATGCCGCTGCTGCTAGAGCGCGCCAAAGCTCTGGGCAAGCACGCGATACTGGGCGTGATTGACGCTGATAACGCCGGGTCCATCAAATTTCATGCGCGCCACGGCTTTGAGCAAAGCGCTTTCATGCCGCAGGTGGGATACAAGTTCGGACGCTGGCTCAATATCGTGATCATGCAGAGATTTTTGTGATGTCGCAAAAACTCGGCGCCGTTGCCCTCATTGTGCGGGACTATGACGAAGCCATCGCGTTCTACGTTGGCAAGCTCGGCTTTGATCTGATTGAAGATACACGCATGGGCGATAAACGCTGGGTTTTGGTTGGCCCCAAAGGCGGGCAAACGCGGCTCTTGCTGGCGCAGGCCGCCGCGCCGGAGCAGGTTGCTGCCATAGGCGCGCAATTTGCCGGACGGGTTGGCCTGTTTCTTTACACGGACAATTTCGCCCGCGATCACGCCGCTTACATAGCTGCAGGCGTAAAATTCCTTGAGACCCCGCGCTACGAGCCC
>JAYVYB010000150.1:0-12596 GCA_043784625.1 Methylovirgula sp. | reverse complement strand
GAGAAACACACCGGCAAATTTGTCGAAGCCCATGGCGGCACGTTATTCTTGGATGAAATTGGCGAATTGCCACTTGATACGCAGGTAAAGTTGCTGCGGGCTTTGCAAGAGGGCGAAGTGGATCCGGTGGGCGCGAAGCGATCTGTGCGGGTGGATATCCGGCTGATTTCGGCCACCAACCAAAATCTGATCGAACTGGTCAAAGCCGGAAAATTCCGCGAAGACCTGTATTACCGTCTCAACGTATTTCCCGTGACGGTTCCCTCGCTGCGGGTGCGGCGCGAAGACATTGCCGACCTCTCCCGCCGGTTCACGGCCCGTTTTGCTGCCGAAGAGGGCAAACGCATTCGGGGCTTAACCTCCGAAGCCTTGGCCTTACTCTCAAGTTACAGCTGGCCGGGCAATGTGCGCCAATTGGAAAACGCTATGTTCCGTGCTGTGGTGCTGGCCGAAGGCGATGAACTTGGCGTCACCGAATTTCCACAAATTGCCGCGCAAGTCAGCGGTTTTGATGTGCGGGTGCCCGCCGCGGCGCAGCACGCCCCGGGCCGGATTGAACGTGAAATTGTCCGTGTCGAGGTGCGGGATCCAACAGCGATTGCCGCGCTCAACGAAAACGGCGATGTCCGGCCGCTGGATCAGGTGGAGGCTGCGATGATTCGTCTCGCCATTCAGCATTACCGCGGGCAAATGTCGGAAGTGGCGCGTAAACTTGGCATTGGCCGCTCCACGCTTTACCGCAAGATGAGCGAGCTCGGCCTGTCAGATCAAATAGGCGCAGAGCAAGTGCAAAGTCTTTATATCGGATAGGTTCATTGGAGAGCGGGAGTTGCGGCGCGTGTTGTTGCGCACATGCAACACCCTAACAATGTTTATTTGGATAGGTCGAAGTTTTAACAAGACTGCTCTAAGCATTACATTGAATTTGCAGATGAATTGCGGGGGCGTTTTTTATCTTAGGCTAAAACGCATGATGACGAATAATATGAAATCCGCGCTTTACTTGGCTGCTTTGCTCTCCGGCACGGCGCTGGTCGGCGCGCGCGCTGATGACGAGGTGCCAAACCCCAGCGGTCTTGCCTTTGTAAGCAAATCTGAAGCGCAGGAGCGGTATAAAAGCGGGCTAAATGCGTTACCTTCCCCGGTGCCAATGGCAAATACGGCGGCTTTGCCTTTGGGGCAGCCACCTGCGGCGTTGGAGATTAAAACTCCGGATTTGCCACCTGTGGCTTTGGATGCAGTGCGCAATCCTGTTGCTATTCCGGCCGTGGTCACCGCCAGTGTGGAACCGGCAGTCGAACCGCCGGTTGCCGCCCCGACCAAGCCTGAGATTTTGCATGATCGTCCGGCGCTGCTCAACGCACCCGAGGCAAGCCCTGTCCTTGCAAGTCCTGTCCTTGCAAGTCCGGCTCTTATCGCCGCGCCGCCAGCGATTCCCGCAGGAGAGCCTGCGCTTTCCGCCGAAGCGGAAACTTTGAAAGCAGCTGTAACAGCGCTGGTAAACGCGCCCGCACTCAAAAGCGGCGACAAAAAGCGGCGTGAACTGATTGCCACCGTCTATGCCGCGCGCAATTTCGAGCCGCTTTGGGTCAAAGACAAGCAGTGGACCACAGCGGCCCAAGGCGTGCTCAACCGGCTGGACAAGGCCAATGAGGACGGGCTGGCTCTGACTGACGCGCGCTTGCCATCTCTGAGTGCAGGAAAGTTCGAGGCCGAGGATGTGCGTTTGTCCGATCTGGCCATGCAATATATTGCGCAGGCGACGGGCAGCCGGATTGACCCGCTCAACGTGTCGAAGCTGATCACCGCGCGCCCGACATCCCCCGATTTTGCCAACGCCCTGCGCGCAATCGCAGCCACGCCCAATAGTGATGAGGCGTTGCAGGCTACCAATCCGCCCCAGCCCGGCTATGCGGCGCTGCGTATGAAGCTGGCTGAATTGCGCCGTGAAACTGTGCCGGTGGCGCACCGCGCCATTCCCACCGGGCCGGTGTTGAAGATTGGCATGAAAGATGAGCGCGTGCCGCTTATCCGAGAACGGTTTGGTCTTGATATGGACCCGACCGCCTCAACCGGCGCTATCGTTTATGATACTAAAATTGCTGCGGCTGTGGCGGATTTCCAGACGTCGTCGGGCTTACCGGCATCCGGAACTCTCACTCCGCGCACAATTGCCATGCTCTCCGGCGGGCAACCTTCGCGGCTGGAAGCGGAGATTGTCGCCAATATGGAAGTGTGGCGCTGGATGCCGCGCGAGCTTGGCCGCGATCATATTGAAGTGAACATTCCAGATTTTACCGCGCGGCTTTATCGCGGTGAAAGTCTCGCGTACAGCACTCGTGTGGTGGTGGGCAAAACCGATACGCCGACCCCGATATTTTCCAATAAAATGCAGTTCTTGATTGTGAACCCCTATTGGAACGTGCCGCTGTCCATCATTAACAAAGAAATGTTGCCCAAGCTGGCGGCCGATCCGGACTATTTTGCCCGTCACGGTTATGAACTCATCCAGACCAAGGGCCAGTTTTATGTGCGCCAGCCGCCGGGCGACGCCAACGCTCTGGGCCGCATCAAGTTCATGTTCCCGAATGAACACTCGGTCTATCTGCACGACACCCCTTCTAAATCGCTCTTCGCACAATCACAGCGCGCGTTCAGCCACGGCTGTGTGCGGGTGGATCAGCCGTTTAAGTTTGCCGAGGCGGTGCTGGGTTCCGGCTGGAGCGAGCAACGCATCCGCGGCATGATCGGCGGGCAAGAGCGCACGGTAAGCCTGCCAGAAGCGCTGCCGATTCACCTGATGTATCTTACCGCGCGGGTCGATGATGCCGGCAAGCTGATATTGCGCGACGACATTTACGGCTACACCCGCAAGATCAAGCTGATGTTGGGTCTCGACGGTTAAGCGGGGCCAACCCGCTTTTCGCCACGCTTGTCCAGATAAAGTCTGTGCAAAGCCGCTGGACATGTAAATTTTTAGACTTGTGTGACATTACAGATACAGTGTATGTAGGCATTTCTACTCAGGCGTTGCAATTTAATCAGGCAAAGGCCGTTTTGTTGTGCGCTGAGCAGTATGGCTTACCAATCATTAACGCTTTTCGTTAATGATTCTAGAACCATGGCACCGTTTTTTGGCGGGCTGTGAACATGCTGCGCGGATCTAAGCTGCGCTTTCTTGGTGCTCAAGTGTCTCGCGTTAGTAAGGGAAAGCGTTTGCAGGTTCAAAACCGGAGAAGTGGTTTGATAGGCTCAAAAGTCCAGCGATGGTTTTCAGCCTCATGTGCTGCATTGGCGCTATTGCTCAGCGCCACAGCTTCCACCCAAAATGCCGTCGCCAATGGCGATACCCGCACACTTTCATTCCATCACACTCACACCGGTGAAGATTTCACCATCACCTTCAAGCGCAACGGATATTTCGACGAAGGCGCTTTGGAAAAGCTAAACTGGGGCCTGCGCGATTGGCGCACCGATGCGCCCACCAAAATGGACCCGCGCCTGTTTGACATCGTCTGGGAAGTTTATCAGCAGACTGGCTCATCCGAGGCCATCCACATTCTTTCAGCCTATCGCTCGCCGGAAACCAACGCCATGTTGCGCCGTCGCTCGCGGCAGGTGGCCGAACATTCGCAGCATATTTTAGGCAAGGCTCTGGATTTCTATTTACCGGACATGACCATGTCCAAGGTGCGTGAGCTTGGCCTCAAGCTGGCGCGTGGCGGTGTGGGTTACTATCCGCACGCCAACACGGTTTTCGTGCATCTGGATGCGGGCGGCGTACGCTATTGGCCGCGCATGACCCATGACCAGTTAGCGCGCGTGTTTCCTGACGGGAAAACCGTGTTGATTCCCTCTGACGGGCAGCCGATGTCCGGTTATCAGGTGGCTTTGGCCGAAATTGAAGCGCGCGGCGGTTCCGCCCCTGATGTTGCGCCTGCGCAAGGCAAGGGCTTGTTTGCCTGGTTGTTTGGCGGCGGCAACACCGAAGGCGAAGAAGAAGTGGTCGCTCAAAAGACCACTGTCAGCAAAAACAAGCGCATTGCACTGGCTAAGGTTACCACTGGTGAGGACGCGGCCGATGCGGCAGTCGCGCCGGCCGGAAAGACCGAGCCAGCTGCGAAGGCGGAAGCGCCGAAAGTTGTTGCCAGCTTAACCTCCGGCAAGCCCATGGTGCTGGTGGATGGCAATGATGCCAACGCGGGGGTTGAGGACGTCCGCCCGGTTGTTGTGCCCGCGCCGCCACGCCGCCCGAAAGATCTGGATTTGCTGGCCTTTAATGCGCCGCTGCCGCCCAGCCGCCCGACCGAATTGGCGATGCTGGTTCCCAAAAACGATGCCATCTCCAAGCTGCTGGATAAGCCCGCCGCGACAGGGTCCGTGCCTGCTCTAATTGCTAATGGTACCAAGTCCGCGGTTGCCGCAGTGCCGGATGTTTTGGCCTATGCCGCGCCCAGCACCAGCGTGGAGCCGCCAACCGTTATGAATGCCGCGCCCTTGCCAGCCAAGCCGTTGCCGCCCAAACCTGCGCCGCGTCCTGCTCTAGCCAAAGTGGCCGCACCACAAAAACTGGCACTGGTTGCCGCCAAGCTGGATTCTACTGCCTTGCGGGTCAACCCGGCCGCGTCGCTCAACGGCTCGGTGATCGGCCTGCGCCAAGCCGCACAAAGGCAGACGCCTGATCTGGTTGGTTCGGCGCTTGCCGCAGATCTTGCCCCAAAATCGGCGCGATTGGTGTCAAGCTTTGAACAGCAAACGGTTGGCAAATTGGCGCTCAACCAGTTTTCCGGCGAGGCGGTGCGCGCGCTGACCCCCGAGGATGGCTTCAAACAGCTTGAAGACGTGGCGGCAAACTAAGCCGCTATGACACTTAACCGGTGTGGCTGACGCCCGCCGGGAACACAGCCTCAAGCGCTCGGGCCTCAATTTCCGCATTCAACAGCAGCAGGCAAAGACAGAGACAACCTGCCTTATTGAATCCTTGCCCCTTTCACCCGATATTAAGCCCACACACTCCCCCCGATTCGATAGGAACATTGCCTTGACCTCTAAAGCTATGCCGCAAAATGACAGTCTTGCCGTCACCAACGAGTTTGGCACTTTGCCGGTTTGGAACCTCGCCGACCTTTATGCGGGCATGGATTCGCCCAAGCTGAAAGATGACATGGCAGACGCGATGCGCGAGGCCAAAGCTTTTTCGGACGCCTATGCCGGTAAGCTGGCGAATATCGCCGCCAAGCCCGGCGCAGCGCAGAAGCTGTTTGATATTTTGAAGCGCTATGAGGCGCTGGATGACCTCATGGGCCGCATCGGTTCCTATGCCGGATTGATTTACGCTACCGACACCACCAACCCCGCGCACGCAAAATTCTATGGCGATACGCAGGGTCATCTCACCGATGCCGCCGGGCATACACTGTTTTTCGCGCTGGAGTTTAACCGGCTTGATGAAAAACTGGTGAGCAGCCTCACGGCGCAGAAGCCGCTGAACCATTATAAGCCATGGATTGACGACACCCGTATCGAGCTGCCGCATCAGCTTGATGACAAGCTCGAAAAGCTGTTTCTGGAAAAATCAACCACCAGCTATTCCGCCTGGAACCGCTTGTTTGATGAAACCATCTCGGATTTGCGTTTCAAAGTGGGAGACGAAAACTTGGCTATTGAACCCACCTTGAACATGATGGTGGACAAGGATGAGACCAAGCGCAAGCTGGCGGCAGACGCCATCGGTGTCACGCTGAAGGCGAACCTCCGCACTTTCACGCTCATCACCAATACATTGGCCAAGGACAAAAGCATTTCCGATTCATGGCGGCATTTTGAAGATGTCGCCGACGCGCGCCATCTGTCAAACCGCGTCGAGCGCGAAGTTGTTGATGCGCTGGTGAGCGCCGTTCACGCTGCCTATCCGCGCCTGACCCATCGCTATTACAAGCTCAAGGCCAAATGGTTTGGCAAGGAAACGCTCAATCATTGGGACCGCAACGCGCCTTTGCCGGATGCCAACACCAAAATCTATTCCTTCACCGAGGCCAAAGACATTGTGCTGGGCGCCTATGCCGGATTTTCGCCAAAAATGGCGACCATCGCTGAGAAATTCTTCCACGGCTATATTGATGCCCCGGTGCGGCCCGGCAAGGCCCCCGGCGCTTTTGCGCACCCGACTGTGCCCTCCGCGCATCCCTATGTTTTGCTGAACTATATGGGCAAACCGCGCGATGTGATGACCATGGCGCATGAGCTTGGCCACGGCGTGCATCAGGTGTTGGCGGGCCACAATGGCGCGCTGATGGCCCCCACGCCGCTCACTTTGGCGGAAACTGCGTCTGTGTTCGGGGAAATGCTCACCTTCCGCGCCATGCTCGATGCGGCAGGTCCGGCGCAGCGCAAGATGATGTTGGCCTCCAAGGTGGAGGACATGCTCAACACCGTCGTGCGCCAGATTGCGTTTTACACGTTTGAACGCAAGGTGCACGAGGCGCGCAAATTAGGCGAACTCACCGCCGAGCAAATCTGCGAACTGTGGATGTCGGTACAGGCCGAGAGCCTTGGCCCGAGCATTAAATTTGGCGAAGGCTATGAGACCTATTGGGCCTATATTCCGCATTTCGTCCATTCGCCGTTTTACGTCTACGCCTATGCCTTTGGCGATTGTCTGGTGAATTCGCTTTATGGCGTTTACGAAAAAAGCCATGCCGGATTTGCCGAGCGCTATTTCGCGCTGCTCTCGGCGGGCGGCACCAAGCACCACTCGGAATTGCTGAAGCCGTTCGGCCTCGACGCCAAAGATCCGGCCTTCTGGCAAATTGGCCTGAATATGATCGAAGGCATGATCGCGGAACTGGAAGGGATGTGATCCCTTTTCCTGCCAAGAGAAAGTTAGGGTGAAGGGGCATTTTCTGCAGTCATTGCGAACGAAGTGAAGCAATCCAGTTTTTTATATGTTTCTGGATTGCCGCGTCGCTTCGCTCCTCGCAATGACGATTGCTGTGCCCCTTACTCTGAGAATGTGGGGGCAGGGGATGGTAAATTTATTTTGAGTTCTGCAAGTAATTACTGTCTGTCCAACAGATTTATCATTATGAATGCTTTCTGTTTTATTCGCTCGGAAAACTTAGATGGTTGGATTCAATTGGACTTGCCCGTTCTGCCACAAACCACAAATCGTTACTGAAAATAACTACAGCCGGAATTATCACGGTTTATACGTTGGTGAGAGCAAATACGGAAATGTTGGTTATACTCACATAGCATTCGCTTGTCTGAATGAGGAGTGCAAAGAAATTACTCTCAAACTACTCTTTACAAAGCGGAAACTTAACGGAAATAATGGCTCCAGTCAGGGAGACTTAATTCAAGCTTACAATTTGCGTCCAGAGTCAAACGCCAAAATATTTCCAGAATGTGTTCCGGAGCCACTTCGACAAGATTATTTGGAAGCATGTTCAATTGCGGCGCTGAGCCCGAAGGCGAGTGCAACTTTATCACGGAGATGCATTCAGGGCGCTATTAGAGATTTTTGTGGAATTAGTAAGCACAGACTTATCGATGAAATAAAAGCGCTAAAAGAAGCAGTCGAGAATGGAACGGCGCCAAGTGGCGTGACTCATGAAAGTGTTGAAGCGATAGATTATGTGCGCCAAATAGGCAATATTGGCGCTCATATGGAGAAAGACATCAACGTGATTGTCGATGTTGACGAAGGGGAAGCTCAATCTTTGACTGATTTGATTGAACTCCTTTTTGATGAGTGGTACCTCGCTCGCGAAAAAAGGACTGCATTGCTTAATAAAATCAAGGGCACCTCCGCAGAAAAAGCTGCCCTCAGACTTGCGCTGCCATCACCTTAAAAATAATTGTGAAATGTCGCAATTATTTTGAGTCTGACTCAGGCTCCACGATATTCGATACCGGTGTCGCATGCGATTATCGGGAGGCAAGGAGGCAGGTTCGGCGCGACCTAAAAAACCGGCAACGCCAAGCCCGCGCATGACGGAACCCGGATTTTTGAAGCACAACAGTCCCCCTCCCTCCCTCTCGCGCCCTTTCACCATCGGTGCCGCGCCGCTGGACGTGAAAACATGGCTCGACCCTGATCAGTTCCTAATCCGTGATCTTGCCGAAAAAGCAGTACACTTGCGCCAGCGGCACCACATAGTGTTTCGCCAAACTCCAGAAACGGAGATCGCGCAGGCGGAGGTGCGGGACATAATCGTTGCACATTTGCTCGAACATTTTCCGCATCTCTACCGCCGCGACCGCGACCTTATCCACGTCACAGGCGGCCCAAGCGTCGATCTTGCCCAAGGCGCGCCGTTGGAAGCCGCCTCCCGCCTCATTCAGGAAGACCTTTGCCTGATGCGCCGCAAGGCCGATGGCTGGCACCTTGTCGCCGCCAGCCTGTGCTTCCCGTCAAGCTGGTCGCTGGCCGAGAAAATCGGGCAAAATATGGCGTACATTCACGCACCCGTGCCCGGCTTTCACGGTCGTATGCATGATTTGGTCGGGCGGATGTTTGATGCGATGCAGGTTGAGCTGCCGATGCTGCGGTTTAATTGGTCGCTTTATGGCGATGCCAAATTGCACCATCCGGAAACCCATGCTGATCCCGAGCGCTTTCCGGCCCACACGCCGGTTATTGATGTGGCGCATTTGCGCGTCGAGCGGCAAACCTTGCGCAAATTGCCAGTGTCCGGCGACATTCTGTTCACAATCCGGATTTACGCCGACCCGCTGCACGGCCTGGCAAACCACCCGCGCGGCGCGGCGGTTGCTGCCTCGCTCAGGCAACATCTGGCCGCCATGACGCCGGAACAGCTCGCCTATAAGGGCCTCAGCCATATGCGCGACCGGCTTTTGCTGGCACTTGAGGATTTATGTAAGGAGCTGCCAACGGCCAACTCAGCCGCGCTTTAACTCCAACCATTCCCGAAGTGCGGCGTTTATGCGCGACTGCCAACCATTCCCGGCGGCACGAAATTCTGCAACAATGGCAGTGTCAAGCTTGATGGTGGTTGAGGTTTTCGGAGAGCTTGAGACAGGGCGTCCTCGCCGCGCGGGAGTTACCGCAAGCTTCGCCTGCCATTCTGGCAACGCCATGTCAGGGGCATCATCCTTATCAACCCAATCTTGGACTGTAGAGCGCTTGTTCGCGGTCATTGGCCTTCCTCATACTGATAATCCGAAAATCCATATCGCGCGGCGTCCAAACCAGCACCACCATGCGACGGTCAAGGTAACCAATTGAAATAAAGCGCGGTTCGCCGTAATCCCTGCGATCATCTTCGAGCGTCAAAGTGACGCCCGATAGAACTTCTCCCGCCCGCGCCATATCCAAGCCACGGCGATCCAGCGTATCCTGTCTTTTGCCGGGATCGAAGGTGACCTTCACGATTTAATGTTATTACATAAATTGATCAAGTCAATCGTCATCACTCCACCATCTCCACCGCATCCGGGGAGAACAGCTCCATGCGCGGGCCATAGCGTGTGTCGAGTGTGCCGCGCACACGAACGGTTTTGCCAACCAGCGCGTAAAGGTCGGAACCGCCGCGCGCGAAAGCTTTCAAACCCTTTTTCAACACTGTGACACTGAAATCGATGCCGCGCCGCTTGCCAAAATCCAGAAACACCCGCGTCTGACCCTCGCCATAGCGGGTGACTTTGCCCTCGACAATGATGAATTTGCCGCCCAGACCTTCCAAGGTTTCCGGCACGGCAGCCGGATAAATTGCAAAGCTGCCGTCGCCCCACAGGCCTTTGGCCTGTTCGCGCGCCTGCGCTTCAGCGGCAAGATAGGCGTCCTTGCATTGCGCAACCTCGCCTTCCGGCTTCACCATGGCGCCGCCCTGCGCCAGAATGATCGGCGCCAGCGCTTCGGGTTCGCCGCTTTGGCTGACAAACGCCACTTGTGCCAGAATGCGGCCCCATCGGTCCGGCAGGGGGGAGATTTCGCGGGCAAGCACAACGTCGGTTTTGGCGCGGGCTTGCAACTCGGCGGTGATGGCGGCAACGGTGGCGTTTTCCCGCACAAACAACGGGTTAAGCCCGGGAATTTTCAACACCCGGCCATCGTCCAGCGCCAGTTCAAATTGCGGGGTGATTTGTTTGATGCTGACCACATCGCCGACGCCGATGTCGCAGCTGGGCACCGGGCCGCGCGCCAGCAGCGGCGACGCAACCATGACCATATAAACAACTGCGCAACTTCTGATCAACACTTGGCACCTCCCGCCTTGCCCGATGACCACTTTTATCGGCAAGTTGTGCTGCAAATGCAAAGCCGCTCTTTTCGTTTTAGTCAAATCATATTAGAACCGTCGGGCTGCTGTCTCCGTAGCTCAACAGGATAGAGCGCAGGTTTCCTAAACCTGAGGCTGCGTGTTCGATTCACGCCGGGGACACCAGTTTTATCTAAGCCGCAGTCACGAAGCTGAAGCGTGACCGACACGCCCCCTTGCATCCTTGAATTCTCGTGCCATAAGCGTGACGGAAATGACGCGCCGTCTAATACGGCTGTAGAAGCACTCAAACGCAATTGGATTCATCCCATGATGATGGTTTTTAGAACGGGTAAGCTGGATGATGCACGTCTCGAAAACCATATCCAGGCGGCCAGCGAGCCGCTGCCAAGCGATGCGGTTTGGATTGATCTGCTAGAGCCGACGCATGATGAGGACGCGCGTGTTGAAGCGCATATCGGCATCGCTATCCCAACCCGCGAGGATATGGACGATATCGAACCGTCCGAGATTCTCTACACCGAAAACGGCGCGCGCTATATGACAGCGCGGGTGATTTCGGCGGTGGATACGGACAGGCCGCGCCTTGCCGCCACAACCTTTATCCTGAGCCCGAAAGCTCTGGTCACAGTGCGCTATGATGAGCCGCGCCCGTTTGCGCTGTTTGCGTCGCGCGCGGTTAAGCCCGGCGGCTGCATGGCCACGCCGGAGGCGGTGTTGGCTGGCTTGATCGATGCCATCATCGACCGCTCGGCAGAGGTGTTGCAACAGGTGGGCGAAGTGGTTGACGAGGTCTCTTATGGCGTGTTTGACCCCAAAGCAGGCCGCCAAACTGACCGCCAGCAGCAAACCTTGCGCACACTCGGGCGGCAGGGCGATCTGGTGTCGAAAGTGCGTGAGAGTTTGGTGTCTATTGAGCGCATGTTGCTGTTCATCACCTCCAGCATGGCGGGAGAGCGCACCGCGTCAGAGTTGCGCTCGCGGGCGCGCACGGTGTTCCGCGATCTGCAAAGCCTCGAAGAGCACGCAAGCTTCATCTCGGGCAAAATCCAGTTTTTGCTGGACGCCACGCTCGGGCTTGTCAACTTGGAGCAGAACAACATCATCAAGCTGTTTTCGGTGATGGCGGTGGTGTTTATGCCGCCAACCTTGATCGCCTCTATTTACGGCATGAATTTCAAGAGCATCCCCGAATTGCAGTTTGATTTCGGCTATCCGATGGCGCTGGCGATGATGGTGACCTCCGCTATCGTTCCGTACCTGATCTTCAAATGGCGGAAGTGGCTGTAGGGACGTGGACAGAGCCGGAGATAAAAGGACTTGTATATTTGCGCAAATGCCTTATAAATTAAAATATAGATAAGGCATTGGATAGGACATGCGCCAGATCGACATTCTCAAAATCGCCGAACGTGCAGGCCGTCCGCGCAATGTGCTGGAAGCGCACGAGAGCCAATCCATATATAATTCCGGCCCTGCCAGCCTTATGGTTCACGCGCCGCAAGGCCTCGCGACCCGTATGATGCTGCCAAATGGCGATGTATCTTTAGAGCGCGTCGCCGATACGCTCAGCCTCTCCAAAACCCAGCTTGCCGAAACGCTCGGCCTGCGCCCCGAAACCGTGTTTAAAGCAGCCCGCGAGGCTGCCCCAAAAACCCAGAGCCGCATCCGTGAAATGCTGGAAATTCTCACCCGCGTCAGCGCTTGGGCGGGCGGGGAAATCCAAGCCTTCGCGTGGTATCGCGCCGAGCCGCTTCCGGCCTTCGGCGGTCAAACTGCCGAAGGGTTGGTCAAGGCCGGACTGGCCACGCCGTTGCGGGATTATCTCGACCATATCGCCACCGGCGGCTTTGCCTGATCCATGGCCTGATCGATGCGCTTTCAGGGCATTTGTTATCGCGCCCATGATCCGCAGTGGGCCTATCTGCCCCTGTCCGGCGAAGGTGCCGCGCTGAGGGGCGGGCGCTTTAACCCCAAAGGCACCCCGGCGCTTTATCTGGCGTTGACACTCGAAACAGCTATTTTAGAAGCCAATCAAGGCTTTGCCCATAAGATTGAGCCGTGCCTGCTGGTGGCTTACGAAGTGGAGTGCCAGCACATCGCCGACTTGCGCACCGAAGAAACGCGCAAGCCGCTCAATGTCAGCCTCGCCGATATGTCTTGCCCGTGGGCGCTAGACGTGGCGCAGCGCCGCGAACCGGCCTCATGGCGGGTTGTAAACGACTTAATCGGTGGCGGCTATCATGGCGCGCTGGTGCCGAGCTTCGCACAAGCTGCAAGATCGCATCACCAAAATCTGGTCTTATGGCAATGGGGTGCGAAGCTGCCGAACAAGGTTGAGATTATCGACCC
>JAYVYB010000149.1:0-3496 GCA_043784625.1 Methylovirgula sp. | reverse complement strand
CCGCATTGGCAAAGGCACCGTGCAACAATTTTCGATCGGCTTTGTTGCGTCCACGCTTTATGATTCTTTGCCGGAACTTATTCGACGCTTTCGCATCATTATCCCCGGCGTCGATGTCCAGCTGCTTGAAATGTCAACGCTCGAACAGGCCGCTGCTTTGCGGGACGGGCGCATCGACGTGGGCTTTGGCCGCCTCCGCTTTAATGATGAAGGTATCAGCCGGGTCGTCATCCGCGAGGAAAAAGTCTGTGTTGCCTTGCCTAAAGGCAATCCGTTGATCGACCTGAACATGCCGTTTACTTTGAAGCAATTGGCGCTAGAGCCACTGATTGTCTATCCGCGTGCGCCGCGCCCAAGCTACGCTGATCAGGTTTTGACCTTTTACAGGGATCAGGGCATTGAGCCGATTGTGGCGTTTGAGGTGCGTGAATTGCAAACCGCGCTTGGACTGGTGGCTGCCGGGGCGGGAATTTGTTTGGTGCCGTCATCTGTCCGCCGTTTGGGGCGAGATGATGTTTCCTATCAGGACCTTGATGAGCCAAAGGTGATGACCCCTATCATCATGAGTTTTAGAACAAATGATAAATCTGAATTGCTCGAAAAACTGCGGCAGCTCATCCGCGAGTTTGACCAGTGGGATACCAATATTCCACCGCCAAAGTGATCTATGGAGGTGCCTGCACCCTTCGTTTGAGCCCATACCAAACACGTGAGAACAGGACCGTCAGTTTTTTTACTTTGCGATTGAAACAGAGCGCTTGGTTATACCCTGGCTATTTACGATCAGCGCTTTGCTGTTTTGAGTAGTTTCCGATGCTATTTCTCCCGGACACTGTTGCCTACACTTTGCAGCATCGTAGTTACAAGAATTAGCGACACTATTCCGGTTTTTCCGGAATCTAGGGTTCAAGGAGCGATCACATGAAAGCGTTTGTCTATCTTAGCCCCGGCAAAATGGCACTGGAAAATCGTCCGAAACCTGAAATTGTCGACGTCTCGGATGCTATCGTCAGAGTGACAAAAACCACCATTTGCGGCACTGATCTGCATATTCTCAAGGGTGATGTTGCAACCTGTAAGCCCGGGCGCATTCTGGGACATGAGGGTGTTGGTGTTATAGAGTCTGTCGGCTCTGGTGTTAGCGCTTTCAAACAGGGTGACAGGGTTCTGATTTCCTGCATCACCGCCTGCGGCAAATGTGAGTATTGTCGCAAACTCATGTATTCGCATTGCACCACGGGCGGCTGGATTCTAGGCAACAAAATCGACGGGACACAGGCAGAATTTGTCCGTATTCCCTATGCTGATACCAGCCTTTATCCAATTCCAGAAGGCGCTGATGAAGAGGCGCTGGTGATGCTGAGTGATATTCTGCCCACTGGGTTTGAATGCGGCGTGTTGAATGGCAAGGTCCAGCCCGGCCGTACAGTCGCGATTGTGGGTGCAGGTCCGATCGGTTTGGCGGCACTGTTGACTGCACAGTTTTATTCCCCTTCTGAAATTATCATGATTGATATTGATGATAACCGGCTTGAAGTGGCGAAACGGTTTGGTGCAACGTCGGGCGTCAACAGTTCCAATGGCAACGCCGTTGCGGCTGTTCTGAAACTGACCAACGGGCGCGGCGTCGACACTGCGATCGAAGCGGTCGGGATTCCCGCAACCTTCGAAATGTGCCAGAGTTTGGTGGCGCAAGGCGGGACCATCGCAAATATCGGCGTGCACGGCACCAAGGTTGATCTTCATCTTGAAAACTTGTGGGATCGCAACATTACTATCACCACACGGCTCGTCGACACCGTGAGTACGCCAATGTTGCTGAAAAGCCTGAAATCAAAAAAGATTGATCCTAAATTGCTGATCACTCATCATTTCAAACTGGATCAAATTCTTGAAGCCTACGAGACCTTTGGCCATGCGGCCAATACAAAAGCGCTTAAAGTGATCATTGAGGCCTGAGCTTACAATGACGGCCAAGCGGCGGCGCAATCCGAACTCCTCCGCATCTCACATTGAGGTAAGCTTGCTCCGGATTTTGCGGGACAAGTTCAAGCGTGGCTTTCTTATCTCGGACAATTAAACGTCGCTCTTCGCAATCGCGGCTATTTTGCGGGCTATTCCTTCCGGAGACAGGACAAAGTCAATACAGCCGCTGGCTATTGCGCTTTCAGGCATCTCTGGATGTTCAGCAGTTTCAAGCTTTTGCGCTATTGTTACACCTCCCACATCCTTAATTCCGCACAGCGCCGCGGCTCCGTCACCGTCATATTCCGAGACGATCACCGCGATCAATTTCCCGTCCCAAAAGCGTGTCAGAGATTGCAAAAATACGGTGATAACGTCCGGCCAGCCGCGCGGTTTCGAAATGGGCTTGAGTTCAAATTTGCCGTTTCGAACGTGCAAATCGCTCTGTTCGGGAATGATGAAAACATGGTTTGGCATGATTTTCAGACCTTCAGTAATCAGTTCAACCGGCATTTTGGTATATTTGGGCAGGATTTCATCAAGATAAGTTGCGACGTGTCGCAAATGATTGACAATGACAATTGCGACCCCCAAGTCGGCGGGCAGGCTCTGCAAAAGCCGAACATAGGCGTCTAGGCCACCTGCCGAGCCGCCAACGCACACGATGGGAAAATCGCGTTTGCCGAGCAGCTCTTGCTCTGATTCCCGGCAGCGGCTGGTTTATCGTGGTCTTTAACTTTATTAGAGCGATTCTGCTGCTCAATAAAAAGTGGGGCGGGCGGGTTAAGGGCTCGACTACCAATGTGTTGGTCAAAATGAGAGACTGGAAAAATCATCTTATTCCCTCTGCCGCCGCGTTCTCGCCATTTAAAAACTTCCGGTTGACGCGCCCCGTTCATTTTCCAATTCATCAATTACCAATATGGATTGGAAAAAATCTATTTGGTTTGTTGCAGCGCTAAATCGCCTCCTAAGACGGCAGCGAGAATATTGACTTGCGACCCAAGGCCATCTGTTGGCCAGGTGGCCTGTACCCCTTCAAAATAAACCCGTCCCCCTCAACGTCCCAGCTTTCGCTATTCCTCTGTTTGGGCGTTTCGTCAGTTCGGGTGGCTGCGCTTTGCTCGCCATTAAACTGGTCTTCTGAGGAAGTAGAAGGTGAACTGTCTATGGGTTGCATGGCAATTTCCTTCGACCCGACGAGCCTGATACGGCAAGTAGAAACGCTAGCACCAGCAAATTGTTTTTTGCAGAATCGGAAAATACTCAGTCTTCAGGGCTGTTGACGTGAAACAGGCACCGCGCTTGGTCCGCTATTGCAGCCGGTCATGGCTCAACTCTGGTGCCTGCTTGCCGCGTTAATATGGCTAACGCATCTTGCATTTTGCCAATGCCTGCCAGTTTGCCTCCTGCAGCAATGAACGTTGCCGCGGCCTCAACCTTTGGCCCCATTGACCCGGCGGGCAACATCTGGCTGCGCGCTTCGGTCAATGTCATCCGGGACACCAGCGCCTGATCCGGTTGTCCCCAA
>JAYVYB010000148.1:0-6096 GCA_043784625.1 Methylovirgula sp. | reverse complement strand
GGCCAAGAACCGTTACGCCCGCGCCAGCGGGTACAAACACTATTTTTGGGCCGGACAGGATAAGACATGAGTGATGTGACAGGCAGCGTGAACCTCTCGACAAAAACCTTTGCCGATTGCAGCATTGTCGAGCAGCAAGCACTTCTTGCCGCGAAACAAATCTCGGCGGTAGAGGCGGTCGGTGCCTATTTCGCCACGGCGGACGTCAACAAACACCTCAATATTTACATCACCGATGCCCGCGAAACCGCACTGGTGCAGGCGCGCGCCGCCGATGCGCGCAGAGCTGCCGGTTCCGCCAAAGTGCTGGACGGCATCGCTATCGCGGTAAAAGACAATTATTGCACCAACGGAATTCGCACCACGGCGGCCTCCCGCATTCTCGAAAATTTTATCCCGACCTACGAGTCCACGGTCACACAAAAACTGTTGGATGCTGGCGCGGTGCTCACCGGCAAAACCAATCTCGATGAATTTGCCATGGGGTCATCCACCGAGAGCAGCTTTTTTGGCCCGACCATTAACCCCACAGGCGACCGGCTTGGCTTCAAAAACCTGGTCCCGGGCGGCTCCTCTGGCGGTTCGGCAGCGGCAGTGGCGGCAAACTTTGCCGTTGCGGCGCTGGGCTCGGACACCGGTGGCTCTATCCGCCAGCCAGCCAGCTTCTGCGGCGTGGTGGGCTTTAAGCCCACCTATGGCGTGTGTTCGCGCTGGGGCATCATCGCCTATGCCAGTTCACTCGATCAGGCCGGTGTATTTGCCAAAACCGTCGGCGATGTCGCTGCTGTGATGGATGTTATCGCCGGGAGCGATGCCAAGGACTCAACCTCGATCGAGAACCAGCACCTTGCATTTAAAAAGGCGCTTGCCCAACCAGCGCGCAAATTGCGAATCGGCTTTCCGGCGCAGGTGCTAAAAGGGGGCGCGACCGCCGACACCGATCGCGTCTGGCAGCGCGCCAAAGACATTGCCCACAAACTCAATGCCGAGATCGTTGAAGTCTCATTGCCCACATTCAAAAGCGCCTTGCCCGCATATTATGTGATTGCTTTGTCAGAGGCCTCCTCCAATCTGGCGCGTTATGACGGCGTGCGCTATGGCCGGCGCGCTGCAAATCCACGTGATATTATTGATATGTATGAGAAAAGCCGCTCCGAAGGCTTTGGCCCCGAGGTGCGCCGCCGCATTATGGCAGGCACCTTCACGCTCAGCGCCGGGTACTACGACGCCTATTATCTTAAGGCGCAAAAGGTGCGCAATAAGATCGTGCACGAATTTGCTCAGGCTTACGCGCAAGTGGATTTGATCGTTATGCCGACCACGCCTTCCGCCGCATTCGCTATCGGCTCCCATTCGAAGGACCCGGTGGAAATGTACCTCGAAGACCTTTACACCGTTCCGGTTAATTTGGCCGGTTTACCCGCCATCAGCCTGCCGGTGGCAAAAAGCCAGAACGGCATGCCGCTGGGCCTGCAAATCATCGGCAAACAATTGTCTGACGAGCTGGTGTTGCAGGCTGCGGCCCACTTTGAGGCGGCGGTCAAGGAACTGGGTTAAAGCTCACGGGCGACCATCGCGCAGCGCCGAGCGCTGCCGCTCCACAATCTGCGTGACATAGGCTGGCGGAATATCCAGCCGCGTCAGCGCCTTTTTCAGCAGGTCCGGCCAATTTTCGTTGATGCCGGATTTTATCATGGCGGCACGGTCTTTGCCCGAGAAGAAATTATTGGCGCTGTGAAAGCCCAGCGCGCGGTAGACTTCAAACTGCTCCTCGCTGAAAAATTGATCCAGCGTGGTTTCATGCGGAAAATCGGTGTTTCGCCGCTGATAGTCACGCACAAGGTCGCTCTCATCGCCGCTCATCACCGACTTGATGTAAAACAAAATGCCGATTTCATCCTCGCTATAGGTGATGCGGCCCACTGCAACGTGCGGCCCGTTGCATTTATTGGCATCTCCGGTCGGGCCGTGGGGCGTCTTGAGGCTTATTTGCTTGGCCGCGTCCCGCAGCTCGTCCAAGGGTAAATCTATCAAAACGCCAAGGTCGATTCGCGCATAGCGTTGCAAGCGGATGAGCGCGCCAAAATTCATTTGCGGATCAGCCTCGCCATCAACAACCACCAGCGTTTTGCAGCGCCGCCGCAACAGCTCATAAAGGCCAAGGTTATCAAAATGTCCGCCATCGGTGAGATAAACGTTGGGCGTGTTTTCGGTGAGCAGGCCAAAGGTCTCTTTGGCAAAATACAGCGGCCCGCAATTCAGCTGAAAACTGTTGGGGTTACAGGTGTTGACGTAGCGCGGATTTGGCAACCAATATCCCAGGCGAATGTTGAGAGCGGCCAGACTGAAGGTCAGCACCGGAATGGTGCTTGCGCCCATATTGGCCGACGCCGCCGCGCCGGAGATGGCCATTGCCGTGCCGATATTCATGTTGGGATGAATGCGCTCCAAGTCGATGGTGGCGGCATAGCCTGTCGCGGCGCTGCCGACATACAGCGGGCTGAAGAAGAACGAATCAGCATTACGCCCGCGCCGGTTCAGATATTTTGAGTGCTCAATGTTAACAGCGGTGTTGATCAGCAAATAAGGCGCATATTTCACATCTGCATACCAAGCCCCGTCGACGTCGTGACTTTTCAGCGAACTGAGTGTAAAGTTATCGACGCCTCCGCCTTTGGCATCCGCGCGCTTTTGGGTGATTTCGGCCTTGACAAATTCGCCGCGGGCTTCTGCTTCCAGCTTATCGCGCTGCCATAAAAACGCGCGGCTCAACCTGTCGCGGTAGTAGCTGTGCATACTGTTGGCGTTGGGTGTGACAAAACACGAAATCGCCAGAACAACTGCTGCAATCAGGGCATAGGCCAGCCAAACCGGCACCCCAAACCACCACGGCTGCGCCAGCCACGACGGGCCAAAGCGCACAATTGACGTAGCGGCGGCGGTGTCATCCAAAATGCCCCAATAGCAAACTACCAAATAGGTGAACCATAACAACAACGGAATCAGCAATCCCAGCAGATAGATCGCCAACCGGCTAAACCAGTGCTTTAGCGCCCCCGCCCATGTCGATGCGCCCAACGATCCGGCTGCCACCGCCAGCAACTTATTACCAAAACCGACGATCGCTACTGCTCCGGTCAGAAAAACGGTCCAGGATTTCCCGCTGCCCAAATTCATCCGGTAAATCAATTCGACCATAATTCCCGCGTTTTTTGGCAGAGCTCCGGCGTGGCGCGCGGCGCTGACCTCGAACAGGGCTGCCAACACATAGGATTGGAACTCGGCCCAGAACACCAGCGCGCACAGGCCCATCGGCAACCACAGCCAGTTTGCGGCGGCTTCGCGTTGCTGCAAATTTGTGGGTTTAAAAATATGCGGCAGCATTGGGTGCTGACTTTGAAACAAAAACACATAGCCAAGCTGCAACAGCAGAAACAGGCCGCCGATCAGACTGGTCCACAAAAACACGCCGGAAACATAGCCGTTTGAAACGTCAAAGCCTTGCCGTGCCAAAGACGAAACTGTCGGCTTGACCAAAACTGTCAGGGCACAAAGCGCCAGAATTATGCCAAAGAAAATCATCGCATTGATCATTTGCCCGCGCAGGAGCGCAACCAGCCCAACAAAAACATCGGGCAACCCGCGCGGGGTCAGATATTGTGCATGGTTGCGGATGTGTTGTGTTTCGATGGTTTCCTGCTGATCCAGCAGGCTGTCATAGGGAAAATGTCCCTGGGTTTGCTTTTGGCCGACAGCAACCGAAATTCCCATATAACCCCCGCCGGATACGGTGGAGAGATAGTCGATGGCGTCGAGCCATTCCTTTCTTTTGGGGGCAGCGGCAGCTTTGTGCGGCGCATCCGGATCATCGTTGACCACAATGTTCATGCCCTGCATCACCCCAAGGCAAAACGCCGCCGAGCGGATGCCGCCGCCCGAGAGGGCCAATCCGGTGATCTCAAATTCACTCTTTAGGTGCGGCACTTCCATGCCGCGCTCATCTTGACCTTTGGCCGGATGAAACGCATGAGCGCGCCCGTGCGGTTGAACAATCTGCACCAGATCGGGCTGGTGCTTCATCGCCGCTTCACGCGTCACCGACTCATTGAAGTGGCGGCTGTTGGGACTGCGCTTCAACAAAATGCGCCGCGCGTTTATGACGGACACTTCGTCTTCAACGACATCTTTGAAGCTTTTCCCCACCTGAGTCATAGCGACCTCTGCGGATTTGAGACACTTCTGCGTGGAAACGATTTGAATGGGCCGGATCGGCCAGAGCGCAACAACTTGGATGCTTAGCGGTAGGCCACCAAGATGCCACGGCACCCCATAAATGCAAGGTTAAAAATTGAGCTCGAACATGCGCAGCCGCACTCGCACCAATGCGAGTGAGCCGCTGCAACACATAAAGGCAGCCCGGGCGCTGCGCTTTAACGCTTTAAGCTGGCATCACGCCGTTACCAACCCGGAACTTTTGCTGCCGGGCGGTTGGCATGGCCAAATGCCGGCTGCGCCGTGCCGGGCGTGTACACCGGGACGCCTCCGGCTTGGGGCAAGGGTGCGCTTCCAGCCTGAGACAAAACCGGGCTGGACGGCGGCGCCATCACCGGCGCGGCAACGCTGCCGCCGACACCCGACATTTCTGCCATCAGACGCTGGGTTTCATCAAGGCCGCGCATCTTCTGCACCACATTGCGCAAGTCCAGGTCTTGCGGCATATGCCCTCTGGCTGCGGGACTATGCGCTCCCATCATATCGGCGCTCATTGAGGTAAACTCAAAGCGCATCGGCATGGCAATCGCCTCACCAAAGGCGATGGCTTCTCGGTTGCGAATCGACGACAGAAAGCGGATGCGCCCTTCCAAACTTTGCGAAATGGCGGACTTGATGATGTTCTGATCGGATTCATTCGACAGGCGCATCGCGAAAACTGTGGAGCACTGCGATAGAATGGTCGAGTCCACTTCAGATGGGCGCTGCGTAATCACCCCTATCGAGCAACCGAACTTGCGGCCTTCCTTGGCGATACGGGCAATGGCGTGGCGGGTTGGCCCGAAGCCGCGCTTGTAATCGTTGGGAATATAGCGGTGCGCTTCTTCGCAGATCACCGCGATCTGGTAGGAGCTTTGGCCGATAACGCAAAGATCAAGCGCCAAACGCGCCAGCACCGACACCACAGAATTGGTAACATCTGACGGCAAATCCGCCATCTGCAACACCGTGATGCGCTTATCATGGTGGGGAATACGGAAAATCTGCCCGATCACTTTTTCGATATTATCTTCGATCACAGTGCTGCGGAACATAAACCGGTAGCGGTAGTTCTGGCACAGGCTCTCGAGTCGTGTTTTAAGATTGCGCAAATCCAGCCGTGAATGCTTGGCTTCCAGCTTGCCCATGGCATCCAGAATCAACGAGAATAAGTCTGCCATGCGGTATGGCACCGGCGAATCCACGCCGATGTTTGAGCCTTCATCCGCCGACAGACGTCGCGCCGTGGTGGAACCCGACCGTGCCGCTTGAAAGCGAATTTTCGCGGCGACGATGATTTCCATCAAGGCGCTTTTTTCGCCTTCGGCAGCATCCGCGCCGCGGAAAACCACATCGGATAATTCTTCAAAGGTGAACAGCCAAAACGGCAGCTCCAACGTGTCCGCGCCCAGCGAAATCACGCCCCGGCCCAAGCCGCGCTCATATTCATTGTGCGGGTCAAGGATGAGCACGCGCAAGTTTGGCATGGTCTCAACCGCTTTGCGTATCAGCAGCGACACAGATGTGGTCTTACCCACGCCGGTTGTGCCGACCACGGCAAAATGCTTGGAAAGCATTTCGCCCATGTCCACTGTGGCGGCGATGCTGCGATCTTGCGTCAGGCGGCCAACTTCAACGCCTTTGCCATTGCTGATGACGTGGATGGCAGCCAAATCCGAAGTGCGCACCCGGTGCGCAATCGCGCCAATGCTGGGATAGCTGGTGATGCCGCGCGAAAATATCGGTTTGCCAAACTCATCGTCGACAATTTCGCCAACCAGCTCGACATGAAAATGCACGGTGTTTCCGTCGGTCTCGCTCCACGCGTCGAGGACGGTTTTCATC
>JAYVYB010000147.1:0-2630 GCA_043784625.1 Methylovirgula sp. | reverse complement strand
GTAAATAGATGTTCTGCTGTCCAACCGACGCAGTCGTTTGAATCAGAAAATTCAGCGGCAGCTTGACCAAATGGGCTTTTAAAAAATGTAGCGCAGTCGGCTATTGCCCATTGGTGATATTGCCAGAAAACACCATCAGGACAGGCTCCGATCAGTTCCGCCATGCCAGCCCGATAGATCGGAGGAACATGGGCGAATTCAGATAAATCGACCCCCTGATTTTGGCTTGGGAACTTTGGGAACTTTGGGAACTCCTTTGTTTTCAATAACTTATCAACATTTTCCAGTTCCCAAACTTGGGAACCGTTGGGAACCGCTATGCCGCTGTTTTCATTATCAGTTCCCGAGTTCCCAAAGTTCCCAAGCGATTTTGCAGGGTAAGATTTTATCTGTTCGAGATAGCGGGCAAGGTTGCTCATTGCTCCACCTCATCGCCATAAATTGCGCTGGCCTTCACTGCATAGAGGCGATGATTTTGGCCTTCAATCTTGACGTTTAACTGATGCCTGTCGGCCTCGCTTGGCGTCACCATGAGAGCACCATTTTGTGCGAGTTCTCTGGCTAGATTTCGCGGCTCCGATACGCCACGTAAAACCTCAGACCATCCCGTCTTTGTGAAGAGGAAAAGCCGGACGCCGCCGCGTGTCGTTTTGTATCCTAGTAAGTCTCGCACGGCGATGCTTTGCGATCCTGTCCGCAAACCGCCCTCATCAATCGCAATGAAACGGGCCTCAGCGTGCCTATCAATGGCTTCCCGCAAAGCTGCAAGCGCCGCTCCAGCTTCGCCCTCGCCATTCTCAGCCCGATTGTCCCGCCACGCATCAAAACAAGATTTGATGGCCCATAAGACTTCATCTTCGAGCCAAGGCAGGTTCAAAGCCTCACGCGCAAGATTGCCAGCAAACGCAACCACCGCAAACTTGCGGGCAACTCTTAGAACCGCGCCGCTTTTCTCGCCACCAGCCAAGACCGATGTAAGGAGATCAATTTGCAGATTTGCCGCGCCCTTGACCATCTCCAGATTAGCGGCCAGTTCTTCAATGAATTTGAAACCCGCCGTGCCATAGCTTTGCAGCGCCTCGCTCTTGATTCGGTTAGAAAAGTCGGCTGGAGACAAGCCGTGCGTATTCTCAAATAGTCCAATGTCCGGCCCTAGATCGGCTGGAATATCGACGATCCGCAAGAGTTGCCCTTGCTTGGCCTTCGTGCCGCTTTCCGCGATCTTGTCCGCAAGCGATACCTCACCCGCGCTTAACAATGGCACACACCACTCAGCCCGCCCGCGCGCCTCGCCTATCCGGTCTGCCCGCGCTTTGCCCTGCCCATTCACGATTTGATAGGCCACGTTTGCGGCATCGCGCGGCAAGAGCTGGCCTATCTCATCATTAATCAAGATTGTGCCTGAATGGGCCTTGGCAATGCCTTCCAGGGCGTTTGCGGTTTGGTTCCATGTATTGCAAAAGCCTTTATCCGTGCCGCCGCCATAAACAGAACCCGCCACGATTAAGGTTGTTGATTTTCCGCGCGATGTTCCTGCCAAGAGATGCGCGCCCAAAGGCTCCAGCCGCATCAAGTCGAAAATAGGCCCAGAAAAGGCGAGGGACAGCGCGAATATCAGACGTGAATTGCCAGCCGCCAACGCCGCAACATTCTCGTGCCAATCCTTCAGCGTAAGCCGCTCACCAAACCGCGCCGCGCTTGAGGTACCACGATAGAGGCGCTTTTCGCCGCCATCACCGATAGATTTATGCGGAAAGACGAAAGCGGAATCGCTCCAACCAGTCTTTTGCTCAATTCTAACCCGCCCTTCGCACCGCACTCCGCCCAGTGCATTTTTCAGCGATCGCGGCTTGGCTATTTTGAGGCCGGACGCCGCCAACGGGCGCAAACAATCCAAGCTGTCAGTGATCAAATCAGCACGGGCAATCAAATCGACTTGCAGCACATTATCATCATTAAAAAATTCGATGATGATTGACCATTCGCCGCTCTTGCCGTCTCGCCCTTCGCCCAAAATCTTGAAAGGCCTGCAAATCCAAACATCCGGTTTGTCGTCGCCGCCGCCCTGATAAAGCCCATTTGAACGCATCTCAAAGCCGCCGCCAAAGGTTGCTATTGAAGGCGGCGCTTTGAATAGCTTTGCAGCACCCGCCAGAGCCTTTCGCAAGTCATGAGTTGGCCAGTCTTTGGCGTCGGCAATGTCCCACTTTTCGGGCAGGCTGGAGCCATCCGGCGCTGATATTCTGGACAGATCGACAATCGAGACAGCAACGCCCAAGCGAGCGATGATGTTGCCGACCTCGTTCGCATACTTGGTGCCAGGCGCATCATTGTCCGGTACGATTAAAACGCGCTTGCGGCCTCGCAAAGGCGTCCAATCCGTTTTGCTTGCAGCTTGCGAACCGCCGCATGACGTGACGCAAACCGAACCTGGAAAAACCAGCGCCGCCGCGTCGCAGGCCTTTTCACCCTCAACAATAACCACAGGTGACTCAGGATTGGCAGCAAGACGTTCCAAGCCATAGAGGGGACGTGGACTTGGAATGCCCTTCCAGTGCCATTGTAAGGCCCCACCAGCTTCGCGCCAAAGGCTCAAGGGAAGGAATTGCTTTTCGCCATTTGTGAGATTA
>JAYVYB010000146.1:0-1558 GCA_043784625.1 Methylovirgula sp. | reverse complement strand
GCACAGTTGCAGTTAAATTTCACGGCTCTCATCTGAGGATTGTGAAATGACGCGTCAGTCGCCGGTGCTCGACGCCGATTTACATGCTTATGTCGATGGAGAGGCCGACGCAGCCTTGCGGCAGCGCGTTCAAACCTATCTTGCCTCAAGCACCGAAGCGGCTCGCAGGGTGGCAGGATGGTCTATGCAGGGAGAGGCGCTGCGCGAGGCATTTCCTTTGCCCCGCTCTGTCCGGCTTCCGCTAGCGCAGCCACAAGCCCAAGGCCAATCCAAACTCAAATCAGCGGTGTATGGCTTAACTTTATTGCTGGCTTTTGCAGCTGGCGTCGCGGCTGCGGTAATGGCGTATATCACTTTTATTGCCCGGATTTAGCGCTTACTCAAAGCTTTTCCGGGGATCGTAATGCATGTTTGAACGCCATTGGACCATCAAAGCCTCGAACTCGGAATTGACTTTTTCCGGCAAAACCAGCCGTATTGTAACCATGAGATCACCCATCTTGTCCTTTGAATGAGGCAGTCCTTTGCCACGCAAACGCAGGGTTTTCCCCGCATTGGTGTGAGGTGGCAAAGTAATTTCCGCGGAGCCAGAGAGTGTGGGCACGGTTATCACGCCTCCAAGCACGGCTTCGTAGAGCGTGACAGGCAAATCCAGCCTGATGTCGTGACCATCCACTTTAAAGAAGGGGTGCGGGGCATACTTTACGGTGATCAACAAATCCCCTGCTTCGGCACCCATAGCGCCGGGGTTTCCTTGCCCTTTGAGGCGAATTTGTTTGTCTTCCTCAATTCCAGCCGGGATTTTTACTTCAAGGTTTTTGCCATTGGTGAGATTAAGCTGGACGTTGGTGCCGCCGACGATCGCCTTCAACGGCACAACGGCGGTTGTGGTCAAATCCTCGCCCCTCGCGGGGCGACGGCCACGTTGCCCTCCGCCGCCGAACAGCTCGGAAAATATGTCTGACGTGTCAAATCCGGCTGCGCCATTGCCGAAGCCAGCAGCGCCGCCAAAACCGCCACCCGGTCCTGCGCCCGGCCGCGCGCGAAACGGATTTCCGCCAGCATGCTCAAAGCCGCGCGGCTTGCCATCGCCATCGATTTCGCCGCGATCAAATTGGCCGCGCTTTTTGTCATCGCCGAGGATTTCGTAAGCAGTGTTAATTTCCGAGAATTTTTCTTTCGCCTTCGGATCTTTGTTGTGATCCGGATGATAGGCTTTGGCTAGTTTGCGAAAAGCCCGCTTCACCTCATCGGCGGGTGCGGCCTTTGCCACACCTAAAACGGTATAGGGATCTCGCATTTTTTAAACCTCGTTATGATTTACTTCGCGTTTTGACCGCAGAGTTAGCTGACGCTAAGCCACAGACGTTGCGCTAAAACACACATATTTCAGATGTGGGTATTTGCGCGCTGCTTCGCAAGGGTAAAGTCATCCCGCCCCTTTTTTAGTTCAGGTATCCTGCTTTGACACGTCTATCGACTTGACGATCCATTGTCCTGAGTCATTCTTGCATGCAGCACCGGATAGTTTTTTGTCCGATGGGGCGCTGACGGGATG
>JAYVYB010000145.1:0-4805 GCA_043784625.1 Methylovirgula sp. | reverse complement strand
CACACCGGCCATGGCCTGACCAACGAAGATTTGCAGCTGGCGCAGGACTGGCTGAAAAATAAAGACTGAAAGTGTGGGATTTTTGGCCAGTTAGTATCTGGATACAGCAAAAATCCGGCCAAAAATCTGGACACGATCTGGCCATGAAATTTTTTATCTCATTCTTTCAATGTATTAGCATTTTTGAATGTTGAGCATTTCATGGCCAAAGTCGGCCAAAAACTGGCCAAACATGGCCAAAGGTGGTCAAACCCGCAGTTAAGCGCTTTTTGGGGGATTTTGGCAGGGTTTTGATCACCGCCAAGAGCGAGAACACGGGCGGTTAGAAGAAGCCCGGAGCATAGCTCTGGATTAGAAATGCCGTCATCTTACCGTGTATCAACGAAAATTCTTTTTGAATAAACTTGCAGAATAGCAACGCTATTTCTGGCTGGTCACCGCTTTACGTCCCAAACGTGGATACGCGGGTCGAGCCCGCGCATGACGGAGCTTGGGTGCGCAAGACGGTGTTTCACCGACCGAGCAAGAAAGGCTGGATTGCTTCGCAGACGCTCGCAATGACGGGTTCGGATGGCGGATAGTTTGTGGGCAGTTTTACCGCCCCCTCCCTTTCCCTCCCCCGTTTTACGGGAGAGGGCACTGCCCTTACCCTGCCCGCACCCAGAGGTAGAGCACCCTACACCTGCTCGACATGCACAACGCCGGGCATCGACTTGAGCGCTCCGGCAAGCTGGGGCGTGACAGCAAGGCGTTGCGGCAGGCGTAGCTCCACTTCACTTTTGCCACCCTCCAACATGAGGATGAGCGACACTTCGCCATTGCCTTTGGCCCCGCGCGATTCGCTCTGATGGCGGTTGAGCCGGTCAGAAATCATAGGGAAGGTTGTGGCCTCGCGCACAAACACCCGCAGGCCGAGGCTGACATCTTTGGCGGCATCGTCCAGCGGTTTCACTTCGATGATGCGGGCTTTGACATCATCACCATCCAGACTGCCATGCAACGACACCAGCAGAACCGCGCCTTTTTCCAAAGTGTCGCGATAGAGGTTTAGCCCCTCCTGAAACAAAATGGCCTCATATTGGCCCGAGGCATCGGAGAGCGTCACAATGCCCATTTTGCTGCCCGACTTGGTGCGGCGCTCCTGACGGTCCAACACTGTGGCGGCGACACGCATGGCGGACGCGCCATTGCGGACATTGCGGGCAAATTCGACATAGTTGGCGAGCTTCAGCCGTTTTACCACCGGGGCATAGTCATCCAACGGGTGGCCGGAGAGGAAAAAGCCAACGGCATCAAACTCCCTCCGCAAGCGCTCCACCGGCTCCCATGGTGCTACACGCGGCACCACCAACGGGGCTTGCTGTTCTTCGCCGCCAAACAAGCCGCTTTGGCCAACCTGCCGCTCTGACTCGGTACGGTTGGCCAGCGACAACACCTGTTCCATCGCCGCGAAGGCTTTGGCGCGTTCGCGCTCCAAAGCGTCAAAAGCGCCGGCGGCGGCCAGGCTTTCCAGCACTTTTTTATTGACCTCGCGCGGATTGATGCGCTGGGCAAAATCGGCAAGATCACGAAACGGCTTATTGGCGCGCGCGGCCACAATGGCGGCCACCTGCCCTTCACCCGCGCCTTTGATGGCGGAGAGCGCGTAAAGAATCACCAAATTGTCGCCTTTTTGCTGCACATCAAAATCAACGCCGGAGGCATTGATCGACGGCGGCTCAACAACGATGCCGAGGCGGCGAGCCTCGTTGCGGAATTCGGCGAGCTTGTCGGTGTTGGATTTGTCGAGACTCATGGAGGCTGCAAGAAACTCCACCGGATAATTGGCTTTGAGATAGGCGGTTTGATAGGCGATGTAGCCATAGGCAGCCGCATGGCTTTTGTTGAAGCCGTAGTCGGCAAATTTGGCAAGCAGGTCGAAGATCTCGTTGGATAAGTCTTCAGAGACAGCGTTTTTCATGGCGCCATCAACAAAACGGGCGCGCTGCGCATCCATCTCGGACTTGATCTTTTTACCCATGGCGCGGCGCAGCATATCCGCCTCGCCCAGCGAATAGCCGGACAGGTCGCGCGCCACCTGCATCACCTGTTCTTGATAAATGATAACGCCGAAGGTCTCGAGCAGGCTGGCTTCCATTTTCGGGTGGAGGTAGACCGACTCTTCCTCACCCAGCTTACGGGCGCAATAGGTGGGGATGTTGGCCATCGGGCCCGGGCGATAGAGCGCGACGAGAGCGATGAGGTCTTCAAAACGGTCAGCCCGCATTTCCACCAGTGCCTTGCGCATGCCCGCGCTTTCCAGCTGGAACACGCCAACAGTTTCGCCCCGGCCAAGCATGGCGAAGGTTTTGGCATCATCCAGAGGAATCGAGGACACATCAATCGCAAGCCCGCGGGCGCGAATTAGCCGCTCGGCCAAAGCCAAAACCGTAAGGGTTTTCAGGCCAAGAAAGTCGAACTTCACCAATCCGGCGGGCTCGACCCATTTCATATTGAACTGGGTGGCGGGCATGTCCGATTTCGGGTCGCGGTAAAGCGGCACGAGTTCGTCCAAGGGCCTGTCACCGATGACGATGCCGGCGGCGTGGGTGGACGCGTTGGAATAAAGCCCCTCAAGCGTGGCGGCAATTTTGAGCATCTGCTCAACTTTGGGGTCGGTGTTGGCAGCCTCGCGCAGTTTGGGTTCGGAATTGAGCGCCTGCTCCAAGGTGACTGGCGCGGCAGGGTTTTGCGGCACCAGTTTGGCCAGCTTGTCCACCTGCCCCAGCGGCATTTCTAAAACACGGCCAACATTGCGCATGACACCGCGCGCCAAAAACGAACCAAACGTGATGATCTGCGCAACGCGATCCACGCCATAGCGCTGGCGAACATAGGCGATGACTTCATCACGGCGATTTTGGCAGAAATCGATATCGAAATCCGGCATCGAAATTCGCTCCGGATTCAAAAACCGCTCGAACAACAGATTGAAGCGCAACGGATCAAGATCGGTGATGGTCAGCGCATAGGCGACCAGCGAACCGGCGCCCGAGCCGCGCCCCGGCCCCACCGGAATGCCCTGCGCTTTGGCCCATTTGATAAAATCGGCAACGATGAGGAAATATCCGGGGAACTGCATATTGACGATAACGTCCAGCTCGAACGCCAGCCGCGCGGTGTAATCCGCCTCCGTAAAATTGGGTGCCAGACCGTGCTGGCGCATCCGCGCAACAAGGCCCGCTTCCGCTTGGGCGCGCAAGGCGGCAACTTCGTCGAGAGGTGTTCCGTCCACCGAGGTGAAGCGCGGCAAGATCGGCTTGCGGGTATGCGGCCGAACCGAACAGCGGCGGGCAATTTCGACGGTGTTGTCGAGCGCCTCGGGAATATCGGCAAACAGCTTGCGCATCTCATCACGGGTTTTAAAGCGGTGATGCGGGGTTAGCTGGCGGCGATCCGCCACCGAGACAAAGGTGCCTTCCGAGACGCACAACAGCGCGTCTTGCGCTTCATAGTCGGAGGCGGCGGCGAAATAGGGTTCGTTGGTGGCCACCAGCGGCAAGTTGTGGGTGTAGGCAAGATCAATCAGCAGCGGTTCAATTTTGCGCTCAAGCGCCGTCTCGTGGCGTTGCAGCTCGATATAAAGCCGATCACCGAAGGCGTGCGCCAGCTTGGCCAGGCGCTTTTCCGCCACGTCTGGACGCTCGAGCGCAAAGGCACGGTCTACGGGGCCGGAGGGGCCGCCGGTGAGGGCGATGACACCGCCGCTATGCGCTGTGAGATTGTCGATCAGGACATGGGCGCTCTCGCCCGCCTGCGGCTCGAGAAAGGCAGACGAACCAAGCTTCATCAGATTGGCATAGCCTTGTTCGGTTGCGGCAAGCAAAACCACATTGCCCCTGCCGGAATGATCACGGTCAAAGCGGCGGCCGAACACTTCCGCATCGCCAAAATCAACGACGAGCTGAATGCCGATGATGGGTTGAATTCCGGCTTTGGCCAGTTTTTCGGAAAATTCCAGCGCACCGAACAGGTTGTTGGTGTCGGTAATGGCCAAAGCGGGCTGATGGTCCGCCGCCGCCATTTTGTACAGCTTTTCGATGGTGAGCGCACCTTCGCGCAGCGAGTAAGCGCTGTGGACGTGAAGATGAACAAAGCCGATGGTGGGCTTGGTGACGATGCCGTGTTTTATGGTTTCCCGCATGCCGACAGTTTATGCTCGCGGCGGGCATTCGTCACGCGCCGCGAGGCCGCAGCGCACATAAATTATCGGCGAATTACCAGCGCTTTTTGTCGAACGGGTTTTCCTTGGACTTGAGCGTGATGCGCAAGGGGATGCCATCCAAGCCGAAGGTCTTGCGCAAGCCATTGATCAAGAAGCGCTTATACGATTCAGGTAAGCCTTCCAGCTGGTTCCCAAACAGCACAAAATACGGCGGACGGGCCTTTGGCTGGGTCATATATCTGATTTTGATGCGGCGACCGGAAATGGCGGGCGGCGGTGTATGATCCAGCGTTGCGGCCAGCCAGCGGTTCATTTTACCGGTGGAGATTCGCACGTTCCACGTCTCGTGCACCTTGATGACAGCTTCCAAAAGCTTGTCGAGGCCGGTGCCGGTGAGGCCGGAAGTGGGGATAACCGAGACGCCGCGAATTTGCGGCAGCAGTTCGTCGGCCTCAAGCCGTAGCTCTTTAAGTTTGGCGTTTTTATCGGCGATCAGATCCCATTTGTTCAAACCGATGACAATGGCCCTGCCCTCGCGCGCGGCCAGATCAACCAAGGACAGGTCCTGCTTTTCAAACGGGATGGTGGCATCGAGCAAAAC
>JAYVYB010000144.1:0-56343 GCA_043784625.1 Methylovirgula sp. | reverse complement strand
ACTTCAATGCAATGTCGCCAATCTTGGCGGCAGCATAAATGAGGCAGAATTCCACTTACGAATAGCCCCGAAGTTGTTCAGATAAACCGAGCCACCTCTAGTAACGCCTCTTCAATGTCTTTGAGTTTTTGACTGTTCTGAATTTTCATAGCAATTGAGCTTGCGTTTGCTTATTTTTAAACCTGACACTCCCACAGCAATTTGAGATGGTTGCGTGCCCCCGCAACCAGATCCCAAAAGCCCCGATCGCTCAAAACGAAGGGGCTTTTTTGTTGCGCAAAAATAACACCAGGACGGTTGTCTGGCTGCCAAAAAGCATCACGCAAAATCGAGCAGCCCGTTCGCCGTCAATGAGCTTCGCTCCTCGACGTTGGCTCACCTCGTCAGGCTCATAACCTGAAGGCTCGAGAATATCTCGACGGTGCAAATCCTGTGCAAACAACACTTAAACTGCAACTTCATATCGCCCGCACAAGCCGCCCCTCTAGGGCGGTTTTTGCGTTCAATACACCGCAAACAAGCGCACCCCCCCCCCAATCCGCAGCAAAGTATCACGAGACCACGCAAAACATGAAGAAAACCACATGAGTGCAATCCCGGTCGTACTGGAAATCGACGTGGAAATAGAAGCAGACCAAGCCATACAAAACCTAAACCAAACCCACACAAAACCTGACGATTGTACCCGACATAACACAGGACATGGAAGTCTAGGCGCATCGCAGGCGAGGAAGAAGAGTGGAGAGAACTAAATACGCTCCTCCGTCACGTTACAGTCCGATTAAACGTGCGGTTGCGCGGGATTAGCGTGTGCAAATGTCTGGCGCTGGCGTGCGGCGTGCTTTAAACACCGCGTCATGAACGTTTCACTGATCAATCACGCCCTCGCCCGTTACGTGTTGCCATGCACGATCCCATGATTCAATCTGCTCTGGAGTATGCCTTGAAGCAAATTCCGTTGCCGCCGGGGCGCGGCCTATGGCTGAATTGCGCGCCACTCGCTTCAGGGGATGTTTATTCGCCATGGTTTGGCGCGGTGCAGGCGGGTGCTGCGCGCGAATCCAAGGTGCATTCTTCCATTGAGACGCTGGATGAGTCCTACGATTACGTAGTTTTGAGTGCGACCAAGCAGGTGAATGAGTCGGCCGGCCTGCTGGCTCTGGCATTGCAACGCTCCAAGGGGTTGGTGATTGCTGTGGCGGCCAAAGATGCCGGAGGCGGGCGCTTGGCAGATATGATTCAGTCTTACGGTGTCAGCTTTGGCGAGCTATCGAAGACGCGTTGCCGTGTGGTGTGGAGTTTTGAAGCTGGAAAAGCGAACAAAGATCTGATCGCGAAAAATCTATCTTACCTCACGGCCCGCGAGATCACCCTTGACGACGGGCAGTGGTGGAGCGTTCCCGGCTTGTTTGGCTGGGATAAAATTGACGCAGGCAGCAGACTGCTTTTGCAGCATTTGCTGCAAGATTTGAAAGGCGAGGTCGCTGATTTCGGCTGTGGCTACGGCTATCTTTCCAAATACTTGGCGCAGTGCGCCGAGGTTACAAAAGTTGACGCGGTCGATGCCGATGCGCGCGCGGTTGCGCTTGCCGTGCGCAACGGCGGCGCGAAAGTGCATCCGGTGTGGCAGGATATTCGCAAGCTTAATGCGGCATCGGTGTATGATGCGATTGTGATGAACCCGCCGTTTCATAGCGGCAAACAGGAAGACGTTGATCTTGGCGAAGCATTTATCAAAAAAGCGTGGGAGTGCTTAAAGCCGCGCGGTCGCCTGTTTTTCGTGGCCAACCGTCAATTGCCTTATGAGAAAATTGTCACTGGCCTGAGCATTTTGCATGAGGGTGACGGCTTTAAAATTATCACCGGCGTGAAAATCAAGCCGCCGCATTCCGCAAGAAGCGCCATATGAGCACTATGCGGCTTGACCGGCTTTTGGCCAATATGGGCTATGGCAGCCGTCGCGACATTGCCGTGATGGTGCGGCAAGGCCGCGTAAAGCTTGAGGGCAAACGCGTTTTTAAGGCCGACGAAGCAATCAAGCTGGCCGATGCGCAAAGCGGAGCTTTGCAGGTGAACGATGTGGCGGTGGATCCGCCGTCGCCGCTGACGGTGATGTTGCACAAGCCAGCGGGCTATACCTGCTCGCATGATGAGACTGGCGCGCTGATTTATGATCTGCTGCCGGAGCGCTGGAAGTTGCGCAAACCGGCGCTTTCAGCCGCGGGGCGCTTGGACAAGGACAGTACCGGCCAAGTGATTTTGACCGATGACGGTGATTTGTTACACCGGATTATTCATCCCAAAAGTCACGCGCCGAAACATTATGAGGTCACGCTGACTGAAGCGCTGCGCGGCGACGAAGCTGCGCTGTTTGCCGCCGGTGATTTTCTGATGGAGGGTGATGCCAAACCGCTCAAACCGGCGCAGTGGCAGCCGAGCGGCGAAAAATCCGGCCTGATGATTTTGCAGGAGGGTCGCTATCACCAAATCCGCCGTATGTTTAAAACACTGGGCAACCGCGTGGCGACATTGCACCGCATCCAGACCGGCCAGTTGATGCTCGGAGATTTGCCTGAGGGGCAATACCGGCTTTTGAGCCGCGACGATGTGGCAAAACTTGCAGAGAAAGCGGCGGACAACGCTGACCAGATGCTGCGCTAGCTCTCTAAATCACGCGGCGGCGACGATTCTGAAACACTTGATGGCATGGCTGTTCATGTCTGGTCACTGGCGATAGTGATCACCTTGCCCGGGTTCAACAGGTTTTTCGGGTCCAAGGCGGCTTTTATCGTGCGCATCAGGGCCATTTCTTCAGGGCTTCGCGTAAACGGCAAATAGGGCTTTTTGGTCAGGCCAATGCCATGTTCGGCAGAAACCGTCCCGCCATATTGGCGCACCAACCGATAGACCAAAGCATCAATCTGCTTGGCAGGTTGCGGATTGGCACCGGGCACATGGGCGACGATGTGCATGTTGCCATCGGCGATATGCCCGTAAAACATCGATTGGCAGCCCGGAATTTCGTCGGTGAGTGCTTGTCGGCATTCGCCCGCGAAACGGTCCATGTCCCGCACAGACAGGCCAATGTCGAAGGAGGAATGCTTGCCCAAAACTTGCACAAATTCACCGGCCGCGTCGCGTATGCCCCAAAACGCTTTGTTTTCAGAAAGGGATTGCGCCACAATCGCGTCCTGAACGCAGTCGGCTTCCAGCGCGTGCGCCAAAACCTGTTCAAACCGGGCAGGGTCCGCGCTTGCATCATTGCCTTGCGCTTCAATAAGAACGTAAAATTGATGCGGCGATGTCAGCGGATCACGTATGTTGGGTATTCGCTTGGTGGCAACGTGCCAATAGTCCGGCCACATCACTTCAAAAGCCGACAGCTGCGGGCCAAGCTCCCGGCGCGCGGCGTTTAGCAGTTGTAGAACTTTGGCATAGCTTTCGAGCCCGCAAACGGCAATCATCGTACAGGCGGGCTTTGGGAATAGCCGCAGAACCACGCGGGTGATGATGCCAAGCGTGCCTTCGCTGCCAATGAACAGCTGTTTCAAATCATAGCCGGCATTGTTTTTCAGCATCTTATTGAGGCTGGTCATCAGAGTGCCGTCGGGCAAAACAACCTCCAGACCCAGCACCATTTCGCGCATCATGCCATAGCGCAAAACACGATTTCCGCCCGCATTGGTCGAGACATTGCCGCCAATGGCGCAGGAGCCGCGTGCACCAAGGTCGAGCGCAAAGAAAAATCCGGCCTCATCAGCGGCGCGCTGGACGGTTTCGAGCGGTGTTCCGGCCCGCACGGTCATTGTGGCCGCGTCTTTGTCAATTTCTTCTATGCCGGTGAGGCGTTCCAGCGAAATAACAATTGCTGCCTCAATCGGCCTTGCGCCACCGGCAAGGCCGGTTAACCCGCCTTGCGGCACAACAGCAACATGATGCGTGGCGCAAATGCGCATGGCAGTGGCGACGCCTTGCGGGTCTGCTGGACGCACCACAGCGAGCGGCTTTTGTGGCGGCAGCGGACTCCAGTCCTTTTCATTACGGGCGGGAATATCCTCGCCGGATAAAACCGCGTCGTTCAACGCGGCTTTGAGGGCTGCAACCACAGGGGCAAGCGCAGAGTTGGGTGTGGTCATTTGTTAAGGCCTGTCACGCTTTGGAAGCTTGCGACGCGATTGCGGATATGGCTGCGAATTGCGGGCCTGATGTGGCAATTTCAATATTGAAAACCTCACTGATCACCTGCGTCCAGCCATAGATAAAGTAAGTCCAACCCGCTTCAACCTGAAGATTGCGCTGGAGCTGCTGGCGCTTGGCTTGTTCGAGAAACACCAGATTGCCGCGATAGTTCAATTCCCAGACAATACCATCCTGCGGAAAAATTGCAGCATCCGTCAATGGCGAACCCGGCCCGTCTTTGCCAAGTCCGGTGGCGTTGACCACCAGCGAACCCGGCTTCAGCGCGGCTGAAATGTCGTCATTGTCAAATTCTCCGGTACAGAGCATATAGTCCAGCGCAATATCCGGTTTGGCAATATCCGGTTTGGCAATATTTGGTTGGGATTGGCTGTGAACGCGCCTGATCTCGTCAAGCCGTTGTTGGCTGCGGTCTGAGACAACGATGCGCTTTGGCCGGTTGGCTCCCCGTTCGGGTTTCATCATATAGGCGGTCATGGCAATGGCCGAGCCGCCTGCGCCCATCACGAACATGTCTGCTCCGGTGGTGGCGAAGTGGTTCGGCGGCAAAAACCCGTCCAGCGCCAAGCCGGAGGAAATCGGATCCTTTGCGTGGCAGATCAGCTTGTTGCCGCGCTTAGAGATGCAACTGGTTTCGTGCATGGCCAATGCGTAGGGATCAATCTCATCAAACAGATCGTGGCAGGCGCGATAGAGGTCGATTTTGTGGGTGGTCACCAGCGCACCAAGCGAGAGCGGATCGGTTTTAATGAACTCTACGGCGTCACGATAGCTGGCGGGGTCGGCATGAATTGGAAAATCGATGCCTTTAATTTCCGCGTCTTTCAGGCCGAGATAGTTCGCCCAGGCGGGGAACACTTTCATGATCGAGCTTTGCGCTGTCGATACGCCAATAAAATACAAAGTCGGGCGCGTGGCGGGAGTATAATTGCTCATGTCACCCGCCCTATGCAGTTTTTGCTAAAATGGCGCTTACAACAGCCTGGGCACGCGGGCGATAGCTTGCGTTTTCTATGGCTTTCCAGCCGCCATTGCCATCATCGACAATGCGTTGGCGCATGCCGCCCGCCTTGGCGATAATGTCATAGTCCTGTCCCGAATCTGCCGGATAAGCGAAAGTCATCACCAGTTCACCAGTGCCGACGTTAACGGACCGGTGAATCCAGTAGGGCGGCACATAGCACATAGTCCGCGCGGCTATTTCGACGATGCGCACATCGCCTGCCGGGGATTCCAGCAGCATCAAGCCGTGCCCCTTCTCGCCATAATACATTTCCGGCCGATTTGGCTTGGCGTGGATATGTCCGCGGGTGAGGAAATATTCGTCGCCGACTTTGCCGGGCAGCATGCGTGTGACACCAATTATCATGTCACCGGGGTTTTGCGACGGTTTGTAATCGGTTACTTCATAGACCACGGTATTTCCGGACTTTGCCAGCAGCGTTTCATAAGCGTGCTGGTCTTGATAAATGCCGGCAAGATCGCCGAGCGTCTTGACATAGCGATTGGTTGCGCCGCGCAACTCGCCCTTTTCAACATCAACGCTGCACAATCCGGGCTCGATCAACGGCATTTCCCCCACTCCCTTTGTAATTTTGTTACTGAACAGGCTAGCAAGAGTTTGGTAATTTTGCTACATTTATTTTAATAGTTTTTCTCTGAACGAATTATTGCGCTGCAATATAGCCTATTGCAGCGCAATATGCGGCGTTTATGCTTCACTAATGTGTAGTATAATCAAATATGTTGAAAATACTACATTGACGCCATTTCAATTTTGTATTTAAACTACAAAACGAGCTGCCTAACAATGCTCGAACAAACAGTACCGGGAGGTCAGGTTATGAAGGTGATGATTAAAGGCTCAATTCTTGCGGCCGCGCTGATGATGACAAGCGCTTTGGGTTCCGCCCAAGCAGCTGATTGTAAAGTTGGCATTGCCATGTACACGCTTGGCGCGCCTTATTTCGCGGCTCAGGTTGCTGCCGCTGCTGATCAGGCCAAAAAAGCCGGTTGCACTGTGGTTACCTCCGATGGCCAGAACGACATGGGCAAGCAGATTGCCGACGTCGAAGACATGGTGACCAACGGCGTTAAACTGTTGATCCTCAATCCGCGCGATCCTGCCGGGCTGGTTCCGGCTGCCAATGCTGCAACTGCCAAAGGCGTCAAGGTCGTGGTCATGGATTCATCCATCGACACCAAGGCCAACGTTGTTACGCAGGTTCGGTCTTCAAACGACCAGAACGGCTATTTGGTCGGCCAGTGGCTGGCTAAGAAAATGCAGGGTAAGCCGATGAAAATCATTCTGCTTTCCGGCGACAAAGGCAATGAAGTGGGCCGTGACCGCCGCCTTGGCGTGTTCAAGGGCATTGTTGAAGGCCAGTTGACCAATGAAGGCAAGTCCAGCTACCAGGTTTTGGGTCAGGGCTGGGGCGGCTGGGCTGATGAAGGCGGCTTGAAAGCCACTGAAGATTTGCTCACTGCGCACGGCGACGTCAATGTGGTTCTCGGCGAAAACGACTCGATGGTTTTGGGCGCGATGAAGGCTCTGAAAGCTGCCAACAAGACCGACGTGTTGGTTCTTGCTGCCGCTGACGGCCAGAAAGAAGCTCTTGCCGCCATCAAGGAAGGCAAATACGGCGCTACCGGCTTGAACGATCCGGATCTGGTTGCCCGCACCGCCATCGATATTGGACTGAAAGCCCTGGGCGGCACTTTGGGCGCGGATTTTCCTAAATTGTTCCTGACAACTCCGGCTGTCATCACCAAGGAAAATGTTGACAAGTTCTATCGTGCGGACGCTGTTTTCTGAGAACTCTTTTCTCCCCCGGAAAGTATCAGAAATGAAGTGGCGGCGGGCTCCAGCTCGCCGTCACAGTCTCAAGCGCTGGCCAGCCCAATGACCGATCTTGTAAACCTAGTCGCCATCACAAAGTCTTTTGGTGGTATCCACGCCTTGAAGGGTGTTGATTTCGCAGTGCGCAGCGGTGAAATTCACGCTTTGCTGGGCGAGAACGGTGCCGGAAAATCGACCTTGATGCGGGTTTTGGGCGGCGAAATGCATCCGAGCAGCGGCAGAATTGAAATTGCCGGCAAGCAGGTCTCTTTGGGTGCGCCAAGTGATGCGCGGGCGCTGGGGATCGCAGTTATCCATCAGGAATTTGCCCTCGCACCGGATTTGTCCGTTGCAGAAAACATCTTTTTGGGCGAGCTGCCGCCGCTGATTTCCTATCGCGGCCTCAAGCAACGCGCCGCCGAACTCATGCGCCGCCTTGGTTTTGAGATTGATCCGGACCAGACTGTCGGCAATCTTGCCGTGGCGCATCAACAGGTGGTTGAAATTGCCAAGGCCTTGACCCGCGATGTTAAAATCATCGTATTTGACGAGCCCACCGCCGTGCTTTCATCGCAGGATGCCGGGCGGCTACACCGCATCATTCTGGATTTGAAGGCCCGCGGTGTCGGCATTGTTTACATCTCGCACCGGTTGGAAGAGGTGTTTAGCATTGCCGACCGCATGACAGTGATGAAAGACGGCCAGATTGTCGGCACTGTCGCCACCAAAGACACCAATATCAATGAAGTTATCCGCATGATGGTCGGGCGTCCGCTTGCCGCCATGTTTCCGCCAAAAGGCAACAGGGCCATCGGCGCGCCCAAGCTTGAGGTGCGCAATTTGATGGCCGGGCGCATGGTGCGCGACGTGAGTTTTCAGGTGCGCACCGGTGAGATCGTCGGTCTTGGCGGCTTGGTCGGCTCGGGGCGCACCGAGGTTGCGCGTCTGGTTTTCGGCGCGGATAAGTTGGAGAGCGGCGAGATACACCTCAACGGCAAAAAGGTGAAGTTTCATTCGCCGAAAGATGCGGTTCAGGCGGGAATTGGCCTTATCCCGGAAGACCGTAAGACGCAGGGGGTCATTCTTGATCAGCCCATTCGCATCAATGTGACAATGGCGCGCCTTTCCGCCGTCGTGAATTTTTTCGGCTTTTTACGCGGCACACATGAAAAATCAGCCGTGACCGATCTTGGCAAAAATCTGCGGTTGAAAGCCGCAAGCATCGATGCGCCGGTTTCGAGCCTATCGGGAGGCAACCAGCAAAAGGTGGTTTTGGCCAAATGGTTTCACGCCGATGGCGACGTGATCATTCTGGATGAGCCGACGCGCGGTGTTGATGTTGGCGCCAAAACCGAGATTTATGCGCTCGTCAACAAGCTGGCTGAACAAGGCAAGGCTGTGCTGGTGATCTCGTCCGAGCATCAGGAACTGTTCGGCCTGTGTGACCGCATTTTGGTGATGGGAGAGGGCGCGCTGCGCGGAGAACTCCAGCCCGAAAATTACTCGGAAGAAAATCTATTGTCGCTGGCGATGACGCGGCGCGTTGAAAACAATCAATTGGTGAAATGACATGAGCCTTTCAGAAAAATCCGAAACAGCAATCACCCAAAATCAACGCGATACGCAAAACACTCGCGTCCGCCGCGCCACAATCATCGAATATGTGCAGCGCTTCGGCACATTGGGCATTTTTCTTGCGCTCGTTGTCACGGCCAGCCTGTGGTCTGAAAGCTTCCTCACCCAAACCAATATTCTCAACGTGTTACGACAGGTGGCCTCCGGTGCGGGCATCATGGCGGTTGGAATGCTTTTTGTCATTCTGACGCGCGGTATTGATTTGTCGGTCGGGTCCATCGCAGCTTTGGGCGGCGTGTTGGTGGCATATTTCATCACAATCTCCGGATATAGCGTTACCACTGCCATCATATTGTCGTTGTTGGCGGGGGCTGGATGCGGGCTGATCACCGGCGGATTTGTGGCCTATCTGCGCCTGCCGTCGTTTGTGATGTCGTTGGCGATGATGGCAATCGCGCGTGGGCTTTCGCTTATCGTGTCTGCGGGCAGGCCGATTTCGCTGGGAGATGCCGGTGAGAGCTTGTCGAACTTCGGCTCCGGCTTCTGGCTTGGAATTCCGCAGCCGGTAATTCTGATGTTTGCGATTTTTGTCGTCGGCGGCGTGGTGCTCAAATTCACCAAGTTCGGGCGTATTGTTACGGCTATCGGCTCTAATGAAGAGGCTGTCCGGCTTTCAGGCATTGCTGTGCCGCGTTATGTCATTGTTGTATATGTCATTTCCGGAATTCTTGCCGCTGTGGCCGGTATCATTTCCTCGGCGCGTACGGGGGTTGGTTCGGCTCAGGTCGGTGTCGGTGCCGAACTAAACGTCATTGCGGCTGTGGTTATTGGCGGTGCCAGCCTGATGGGCGGGCGTGGCGGCGTTATCAACACCATGCTTGGCGCTTTGGTCATGGGCATCATTGCCAATATCATGAACCTTGCCGGGGTTCCGGGCTATCATCAGCAGGTCTATATGGGGCTCATCATCGTGGTGGCGATGTTGCTGCAATATAGCACCGGCTCGTTGAAGCGCTAAGGCTCAGGCGGCGTGATGATGCGAGACCTCACCCTTTCTGTCGATGTTGGCACCGGCTCTGTGCGTGCCGCGCTTGTCGACAGCAGCGGCGTGATTGTGCACATCGCCGCGCGGGAGCATGAGCAAATTGTTCCGGCTTTCGGCTGGGCGGAGCAACGTCCGGAGGATTGGTGGCTGGGCGTGGTGGAAAGCATCCGCATGGTGCTGGCTGCCGTTCATGATGCGCGCAGCCGGATATCGGCCATCTGCGTGTGCGGCCAAATGCATGGCACCGTTTTGGTGGACGCGGCGGGGGAGCTTACCCGGCACACCGCCCCCTTGTGGAATGACAAGCGCACGATCGATCTGGTTGCGGATTTTGAACGGGGCAACGCGCCCGAAACCTATCTGGCGCTGACCGCCAATCCGCCCACACCGGCGTGGCCGGGCTTCAAGCTTGCGTGGCTGCGCGATAATGATCCTGCGGCCTATAGAGCCACCGCCTCTGTGTTGATGCCGAAGGACTATATCAACCTGCGCCTGACCGGCGAAAAAGCCATGGACACCGGCGATGCGTCTTGCAGCTTTTTGATGGACGCCCAAACGCGGGCTTGGTCTGTGGAAATGATCGGGCGGCTCGGGCTGGACGCCAATAAGCTGCCGCCAATCCGCAATCCGCTTGAGATTTTGGGCCAAGTCAGCGCCACCGCCGCGCAGGCAACCGGCCTGCTTGAAGGCACTCCCGTTCTGGTAGGCGGGGCGGATTATCCGGTAGCGCTGCTGGGGTCCGGTGCATGTCGCCCCGGGCTGGCTTCCGATGTCACAGGCACCTCATGTATTTTAACGCTGATTGCTGATGCGCCCCTGATTGATCCCGAAATTTGCAATGTCGCCACCATTGAGGGGCATTGGGGCCCATTTGTTTTGTTGGAAACCGGCGGCGATGCCATGCGCTGGGCGCGGCGGGCGTTTCACGAGAACAGTTTAAGCTATGATCAAATGGCGGCAAGAGCGGCGCTGGCTCCGGCAGGCTCAAACGGGTTGTTCTTCCTGCCGTTTTTATCCGGCGAACGTTTGGGGCTTCATCGCAATGCGCGGGCGCAATTTTTCGGGCTTGGGGCCGCGCATGGTTTGAATCATCTGCACCGCGCCGTTATGGAGGGCGTGGCATTTGCAGCAGCGCGGCATCTGCGCATTATGGAAAAGGCGGCAGGGCAAAAACTGCAAAGGGTGATTGCCTCCGGCGGCGGGGCAAAAACCGAGCTGTGGCTGCGCATCAAAGCCAGCATTTACGGCACGCCGATTGTGGTTCCGGTCGAGCCGGAATGCGGCGTCATCGGCTGCGCCGCGATGGCCGCGACGGCGACAGGACGATTTTCGACCATCGCACAGGCTGTTCAGTCCTATGTGCGCTACGGCGATGAGGTTCAGCCCGATCCGGTCTGGACGGCGCACTATCAAAAAATGCAGCCTATTGTCAACAAAATCCATGCGCAAAGCCAAGCGCTTTACAATGATCTCGATGCGTTGGCGCTATCTGCGCCGCCAGCATGACAATGGAGCCGGATATGTCAGCGCCAAATATGCAAGATGTTGTATCGTCATTTCGCCCCGACCTGTTCGAGGGCAAACATGTTCTGGTGTCGGGCGGGTCCAGCGGCATCGGGCTGGCGATGGCTCAGGGATTCTCGGCGCTGGGGGCGAGTGTTACCGCCACAGGCTCCTCCGAGGCCAAGTTGGCAGCCTTGCGCGACAACCCCGGCCTTTCAAAAATCAAATTTGCCTGTCTTGACGTGCGCGACCGTGTTGCCGTTCCGGCGTTTATCAAGGCGCTTCCGGCGCTGGATGTGCTCATAAATGCGCGAGGCACCGCCCGCGCCCATATTGAATATGACGAGGACACGTTTCTTGAGGTCATGGATATCAACCTCAACAGCGCCATGCGTCTGGCCATGGCTGGCCGGGAACATCTGGTAAAATCCAGAGGTGTGATCCTCAATATTTCTTCGATGTTGAGCTATCTGGCCGATGAAAATGTTCCCGCCTACGGGGCCAGCAAAACCGGAATTCTGGGCCTGACGCGGGCGCTTGCCCATAAGCTTGGCCGTGACGGGGTTCGGGTTAACGCCATCGCGCCGGGCTATCACAAAACCGCAATGACGCAAGATCTGTGGTCCGTGCCGGACACCGCCGCGAAAATAGCCAACCGCTCGGCGCTGAAGCGTTGGGGGTCTGTGGAAGATTTGGTTGGCACCGCGTTGTTTTTAGCTTCACCCGCTGCTGCCTTCATCACGGCCGTCAGTCTGCCGGTTGATGGCGGCTATGTGGTTGGCGGATTTTAAGGAGTTGTGATGACAGAACTTGCTCAAGGCGGACGCCGCTCTCAGGGCCGCTCATATGGCGGACCGGGAAAATACATTCAATGCGCCGGAGAAATCGAGCGGCTGGGCGACCATGTCAAAGCGCTTGGCGGCACCATTTTCGTGTTGGTTGACCGGTTTGTTTTTGACAAAATGGGTGAAAACATCGCCCGGCTGTTGCTGGCCAGCGGCCTCAACGCAAAAATCGAGGCGTTTGGCGGTGAATGTTGTGACGAGGAAATAGCCCGCATTACGGCACTCGCGCGCGCCTTCAAGGCGGACGTTATTGTTGGCATTGGCGGCGGCAAAACTGCGGATACGGCGAAGTTGGCAGCCGTAGCTACCCGTGCGCGGATTGTGATTGTGCCAACAATCGCCTCGACAGATGCGCCCTGCAGCGCCATCGCGGTGCGCTATAATGCTCATGGTGTGTATCAGGAAGCCATTTTTCTCCCGCGAAATCCGGATATTGTCATTGTCGATAGCGCGGTGATTGCCGCCGCGCCGGTGCGCTTTTTGGTGGCCGGCATCGGTGACGCACTCTCAACATGGTTTGAGGCGCGCTCCAATCTTGATTCGAGCTCGAACAATTTGATCCAGCCGAACATGGCTCCGCCTGCCGCCGGCATTGCCATCGCCAAAACCTGTCATGACGTTTTGATGCGGGATGCGCTCGCGGCAAAATTGGCTGTCGAAAAAGGCGCGCTGACCCAAGCCGTCGAAAACATCATCGAAGCCAATACGCTGCTGAGCGGGCTCGGTTTTGAAAATTGCGGCGTCTCGGCCGCGCATGGCATCCATGACGGCCTGACCGTGCTCGATGAAACCCACGGATTTTTTCATGGCGAGAAAGTCGCATTCGGCGTGTTGTGTCTGTTGATGCTGGAGGGGCGACCGTTGGCTGAAATTGAAGACATGGCACGGTTTTGCCGAAGTGTTGGCCTGCCGACCACACTTGCCGATCTTAATCTGAAGGCCGCCACGCATGACGATATCGGCCGGGTGGCTGCTGCCGCTTTGTTGCCCGGCTCGCCCACACGGAAAGTGGCCGTTCCGCTCTCCATTGTGATTGTTCGCGACGCCATTTTGGCGCTGGACGCTTTCACAAGCCGGTTGGCGGCCCAAAGCTAGATTGAATTTCATCAAGGTTTGCACCGCGCATGCGGGCAAGGCCAAAATTTTGAGAGGACAGAAAATGAAAGCTGCAGTCATGTATTCGCCCGGAGACATCCGGATGGAAGACGTGCCCAAGCCAGTGGCCGGCCCCGGCGAAGTCTTGCTGGAAATTGCGGCGGTTGGCGTTTGCGGCTCGGATATTCCGCGTATGTTGACCAAAGGCGCCCATAAGATGCCGATCATCTGCGGCCATGAGTTCTCAGGTCACATTGTCGAAATCGGCGCGGGTGTGACCGGATTTGAACACGGCGAACTTGTTGGCGTTGCGCCGCTCATTCCTTGCCGCGTGTGCGATCAATGTGCCACCGCAAACTTTTCGCGGTGCCGCAACTATAACTATTTTGGCAGCCGCCGCGATGGCGCATATGCGCAATTTGTTGCATCGCCCGTTGGAAATTTGCTGAAAACCGCAAAGAATGTTGATCCGCGCGCGGTGGCGATGACGGACCCCGCGTCCATTGCCCTCCATGCGATCTGGAAAGCGCCGCCCGTCATTGGTCAGCGCGGCGGTGTCATCGGGTGCGGGCCGATTGGTTTGTTTGCGATCCAATGGCTGAAGCTGATGGGATGTTCCGAGGTTGTCGCTGTTGATGTCTCCGAGCAAAAGCTGGCCCAAGCGCGTGAGGCGGGCGCAGATCACACATTTTTGGTGACCGAGCCGCCAAAAAGCCATCTGCTGTGCGATGTCATCGTTGAGGCTGCGGGCTATCAATCATCCATTAATCTGGCGGCGCAAATGGCCGCTCCCGGCGGGCATGTTACCTTTATAGGCATTCCGGCGGCGGATATTGTGCTTGAAAACGCCACCTTCTCGCATTTTCTGCGTCAGGAAGTGTCGCTTCATGGGGCTTGGAACTCCTTTGGAGCGCCTTTCCCCGGCAAGCAATGGTCGGTCGCGCTCGAAAAACTGACATCCGGTGCTTTGCGTTGGGAATTCATGATCACGCATGAGTTGGGCCTTGATGAATTGCCAGCTATGTTTGAAAAATTCAAATTGAAGACCGAGTTCTTTTCCAAAGTGATGTTCAGGCCAAACATTTAGATGCTGATCGGAATAAAATAATGGCGTTGCTTCTTGGCCTTGATTTTGGCACCGGCGGGGTTCGCGTTGGGGTTTTTGACCTTGAGCGCGGCGTCGTCATCGGCGAGCGCGAAGCGTCATATCCAACTCACTATCCGCGTCAGGGCTGGGCTGAGCAATCTCCGGAAGATTGGTGGGCAGCGCTTGGAGACGCCACGCGCGGACTGATGCGGGATGTCGGGTCGCCGGAAATTGCCGGTCTTTGTGCTGCGACCACCGCCTCCACCGTGGTGGCCTGCCGCCGCGATGGCCGGGCGCTACGGCCAGCCCTGTTGTGGATGGATTGCCGCGCCGTGGAAGAAGCCGGGCGCACCGCGCGTTCGAAACATACGGTGATGGCCTATCCCGGTGGCAGCGATGCCTCCGAATGGCTGGTGCCAAAGGCGATGTGGCTGGCCGCACACGAGCCTGAGGTTTACAATCAGGCCGAAATAATCTGCGAGTGCCTCGATTATGTGAATTTCAAGCTCACCGGCCTGTGGGTCGGGTCCCGCATGAACGCCACCTGCAAGTGGAACTACGATTCCGTCGAGAAGAAATTCCATGACGGATTGTTCAGCGAATTCGGTGTGCCGGATTTGCGCTCCAAATTGCCGTCGCAAATTTATGCCGTGGGCGCGCCTATCGCCCATTTAAGCATTAATGCCATGCAACATCTGGGTTTGAGCAATTGCCCCGTGGTGGCGCAGGGCGGCATCGATGCGCATATCGGCATGGTGGGCGCAGGTACCCTGTCGCCCGGAGAGCTGCTGATGATCGGCGGCACATCGGTGGTTCATCTGTTTCATTTGCCCGAACAGAAAGAAGTTTCCGGCTTCTGGGGGCCTTATCCGCATGCGCTTATCGACGATCATTGGTTGGTGGAAGCCGGGCAGGTTTCGGCTGGTTCGGTGCTGTCGTGGTTCTCGGGGGCGATGTTCGATATGGATAGCGCCGCCTTTGAAGCACTTTTGAGCGAGGCGGAGACATTTGAAGTGGGCGGGACGGGCCTGCTCACGCTCGATTATTTTATGGGCAATCGCACGCCTTACCGCGACCCGCTGCTGCGCGGTGCCATTGTCGGGCTAACCTTGGGCCACAGCCGCGCGGCGCTTTACCGTTCCGCTGTCGAGGGTGTAGCTTTGGCCACTGCGCATGTGTTGCAGCGCATGGGAGAATTGGGCGTGGTTTGTAACCGGATTGTGAGTGCGGGCGGGCAGGTCAAAAACCGTTTGTGGCTGCGCGCCACCGTGGATGCTATCGGCATTCCGCTGCAACTGCCGAAGAACGCCAATCTGACAATCATCGGAACGGTAGCCTGTGCAGCGGCAGGTGCCGGACTGGTGAAAGATTTGTTTGAGGCGGCCAAAGCCGTGGCGCAACCGGTGATAACCATTGAGCCGAATATGGCAGCCCACGCGAAATATCTGGAGCTTTTGCGCGACTATCAGGATTTGACCGCGGCGCTCACGCCCATTTCGCACAAATTGGCGGCGCGGCAACTGGAGGGCAAGTCCCATGTCGGTTGAACCGTTTGACCGCGAGGTGCAGTTTCGCGAGCTTTCAGCGGAGCAACGCGAGCTGCTGATGATTCAGGTGGCCAAGCGCTATTACGAGCTTGATATGACCATGGGCGAGCTGTCCAAAGAGCTTGGATTAACACGCTGGCAGGCCAGCCGGTTGCTGACCGAGGCGCGCGCTTCCGGGCTTGTGCGCATTGAAATTGTGCCGTTGTCACCGCGCCGCCCGGATCTGGAAAGCCGGTTGCAGCGCCGCTATAACCTTAAAGACGCGGTGATTGTTTCATCCGCCGGGGATGATGATCCGGCTTTGTTGCTGGACAGCGTGGGGCAGGCGGCAGCCCGGCTGTTGGCCGGATTGGGCAAAATCAAGCTTTTGGGCGTTTCCTGGGGTAGAACCATGAGCGCCGTGGCCAAGCACTTGTCGCCATTCTGGAACGAAGGCGGTGAAGTTGTGCTGCTCAACGGCGCAACAAACATTCGCTGGTCATCAAACCGCACCAACAATGTGGCAGAACGCTTCGCCCAATCGGCAGATGGCACCGCCACTCTGTTGCCGGTTCCGGCTATTCTGGGCCATGCGGCAACCTGCGTTGCCTTGGAGCAGGACCCGACAATCGCACGGGTGCTGTCCTTGGGGCGGCGCGCATCGGTGATTTGCTTTGGTCTGGGCGCTGTGGGGCCGGATTCGGTTTTGGTGCAGTCCGGATTTCTAACCGAGGCGGAAGCTGCGGAATTGCGGCTCAAAGGCGCGGTGGGCGATATTCTCAGCCGTTTCATCGACGCCAATGGCAAAATTGTTGATGAAAATCTCAATGCCCGTACCATCGGTCTGCCGCTGCACGAATGCAGGGCGCGGGAGCTTTCAATTGGTGTGGCGGCGGGCCAAGCCAAACATAAAATCACGCTCGCCTGTTTGCGGGCGGGCTACATTAACGTGCTCGTCACCGATGAGCAGACAGCCCTCTTTCTTTTATCGGACGAAGCACATCATGATTAAACCGGACAAACCCAAGGCCAAGAGCATGTCTAAAACCCTGCCCGAAACCCCTGCAACTGCAACAAGCACGCCGGAGGTTACCGCCTCCTCGGCTTTGAGCATCATTGCCAAGCCGCACGGCGCCGTTTTCCCGCGCAACAAAGGAACCCCGCTCTACCACGAATGGTTTGAAACCATCCAGATCAATCTTACCGGAACGGAGACGCGCGCTGCCACACTGACTACGCGGCGGACCGTCAAAAAAGAATATCAGGCGGCGTGGCTGGTCAAAGCCATGCAGTGCATTGATTTGACCACGCTGGCTGGCGACGACACGGCGGGGCGGGTGCACCGGTTGGCGGCCAAAGCGCGGCGGCCCCTGCGGGACGATATTGTCGCCGCGCTTGGTCTTTCTGATAATCCGCCCACAGTTGGAGCGGTTTGTGTTTATCCAACCATGGTCGGCCCTGCGGTGAAGGCGCTGCATGGCTCGGGCATTCCGGTGGCCTCGGTGGCAACAGGCTTCCCCACCGGGCTCACCCCTCTGCCGCAACGGCTGGCGGAAATTAGCTATGCGGTGGATATGGGTGCAGGGGAAATTGATATTGTTATCAACCGCGCCCAGGTTTTGTGCCAGGAATGGAGCGCGCTTTATGACGAAATTTGCGCTATGCGCGAAGCCTGCGGCGAAGCTCATATGAAGGCAATTCTGGCAACAGGCGACCTGAAAACCCTGCGCAATGTCTATAAGGCCAGCATGGTGGCGATGATGGCCGGAGCGGATTTCATCAAGACCTCCACCGGCAAAGAAGACGTAAATGCCACGCTGCCGGTCAGTTTGATCATGCTGCGGGCGTTGCGCGACTATGGCGATCTCACCGGCGAAATGATCGGCTTTAAGCCGGCGGGCGGGCTGCGCACCGCCAAGGATGCGCTGAACTGGCTGATATTGATGAAAGAGGAGCTCGGTGTGCGCTGGATGCAGCCGGATTTGTTCCGCATCGGTGCCAGCACCATGCTTTCGGATATTGAGCGGCAGCTCGAACATTACGTCACGGGGCGCTATTCGGCGACCTCTCACCACGCTCTTGCCTGAGGAATACACCTGTGCCCACCGTAAAAGAGATTTTGAACACCATGGACTACGGACCAGCGCCAGAAGCGGAAACCCATGTCACGGCCTGGATTGACCAACACAAAGACGGTTTTCGCCATTATATTGGCGGAGCCTTTGTACCTTCCTCCGGCGGCAAGACCTTCGACGTCATCAATCCGGCGCGTGACGTGTTGCTCGCCAAAGTGCCGGAAGGCACCGCCAAAGATATTGATGCGGCCGTTAAGGCGGCGCGGGCGGCGTTTCCGGCTTGGTCGAAAAGTCCCGGGCATGTGCGCGCCAAATATCTCTATGCCTTGGCGCGGCAGGTGCAAAAGCGCGAGCGATTTCTGTCGGTGCTTGAATCCCTCGACAATGGCAAGCCAATCCGTGAAACCCGCGACATTGATATTCCACTGGTGGCGCGGCACTTTTACCATCACGCCGGATGGGCGGAATTGCTCGACAGCGAATTTCCCGATCACGCGCCGTTGGGCGTATGCGGGCAAATCATCCCGTGGAATTTCCCGCTGCTGATGCTGGCATGGAAAATCGCGCCCGCCTTGGCCGCTGGCAACACCATCGTGCTCAAACCGGCGGAATTCACGCCGCTGACGGCGCTGGCTTTCGCTGAGATTTGCAACGAAATCGGCCTGCCGCCGGGCGTGGTCAATATTGTGTGCGGTGATGGCGCTGCCGGAGCGGCGCTGGTCGAACACGCCGATGTCAACAAAATTGCTTTCACCGGCTCCACTGATGTTGGCCGGATTATTCGCAAGGCCACGGCGGGTTCTGGAAAAAAGCTGTCGTTGGAGCTGGGCGGCAAGTCACCGTTTATCGTGTTTGAGGATGCCGATCTTGATGCGGCTGTGGAAGGCGTCGTCGATGCCATCTGGTTCAATCAAGGACAGGTGTGTTGCGCCGGATCGCGGTTGCTGGTTCAAGAGGGCATCCGTGACGCGTTTTTGGCCAAACTGCGCCGCCGGATGAAGACTTTGCGCGTAGGCGACCCGCTCGACAAATCTGTTGATATGGGCGCGATTGTTGCGCCGGTTCAGCTTGAGCGCATCCGCGAGCTGGTGCAAAAGGGCATCGCCGAGGGCGGCACTTTGTGGCAGAGCGAGGGCGCTTTGCCCGCAAAGGGGAGTTTCTTCCCGCCGTCGATTTTCATAGACGTCGAACCAGCCTCCACGGTCTGCGAAGTTGAAATCTTCGGCCCGGTCGCGGTGATGATGAGCTTTCGCACGCCGGACGAGGCGGTTCAACTTGCCAACCATACCCGATATGGCTTGGCGGCAACCATCTGGTCGGAAAATATCAACCGCGCGTTGGAAACAGCGGCGAAGCTGAAAGCCGGTGTCATCTGGATTAACTCGACCAATCTGTTTGATGCCGGAGCGGCCTTCGGCGGCTACAAGGAAAGCGGCTTTGGCCGCGAGGGCGGGCGCGAAGGGCTGCTCGAATATCTGGTTCCGGCGCATTTAAAGGCCCATGCCGAACATCCCGCCAAGGCCAATGTTCTTGTGGCGACCCCGGTTGTGCGCGCCGCTCCGATGGGTGAGCCGCATATTGACCGCACCGCCAAGCTCTATGTGGGCGGCAAACAGGCGCGGCCAGATTCAGGATATTCCTACGCTGTGCACGGCAAAGACAATCAGCTTGTCGGCTTGGCGGGGCTTGGCAGCCGCAAAGACATCCGCAACGCGGTTGAGGCGGCGGCGAAGGCGTCGGCCTGGAGCGGTGCTTCGGGCCATAACCGGGCGCAGGTGTTGTATTATATGGCGGAAAACTTCGCCGCGCGGGCTCATGAGTTCGCTGCGCGGCTGGTGGCTTTGGGGCATAAGGAGGCCGAAGCTGCTGCGGAAGTTGAAAAATCGGTTCAGCGCATGTTCTTCTATGCCGGTTATGCCGATAAATATGACGGTCGGGTTCACGCCACCAAGGCGCGCCATCTCACCGTTGCTTTGAATGAAGCCTTTGGCGTGCTCGGTATTGTCTGCCCGGATGAAGCGCCATTGTTGGCGTTTGTGTCCTTGGTTATGCCAGCCATCGCCATGGGCAACCGTGTTGTCGTGGTGCCCTCCACAGCGTGTCCGTTGCTGGCGACGGATTTCTATCAGATTTTGGACACGTCAGATGTGCCGGGCGGTGTGGTCAATATTGTCACCGGAGAGCGCGATGAGCTGACCAAAACGCTGGCTGATCACGATGAGGTGGCGGCGCTGTGGTTTGCCGGTCCGCATGCGGGCGTTGCCGCGGCAGAGCGCAGTTCTGCCGGAAACCTCAAGCCTGTTTGGGCTGTGCCGGGGGCCGCATTGAACTGGCAATCGAATGTAGAAGGGCAGGGCATCAATTTCTTGCGCCACGCCACGCAAATCAAAACCATCTGGGTGCCCTATGGCGAATGAGCGGTAACCAATCCTCAAACCCGGCAGGCAATCGCGTCTGCCGGGTTTATTCTGGCGCTTCTGCTGTTCGCAAAGCCTGCAACTTGCTTTTCATCTTCTGAAATTGTCCGGAGTGCGCTTGCCCCCGCCGCAGCGCAACGCCGGTGGACAGGATATCTATGACCACCAGAGCGGCAATCCGCGAGATTGTTGGCGTGTAAACATTGGTGTTGTCCAACGTCTCCACAATCAAAGTCACGTCGCAATATTGGCCTAGCAGCGAATTTGAGCCGGTAATGCCGATGACTTTTGCGCCGTTTTCGCGGGCGGTTTTCGCCGCGTCGATGATGGAGCGGGTGTTGCCGGTGTTGGATATGGCAACAGCAACGTCGCCCTGTTTCATCATGGAGGCGGTCATGATTTGCTGGTGCGAGTCCGCTTGCGCGCCGCAGGGTACGCCAAACAGGGGAAACTTTTGCTGGGCATCGGCGGCCACAATGCCAGACGCGCCAAAGCCAAAAAACTCGATGGAGCGCGCCGCCTGCAAGACAGCAATCGCGTCGGCCACTGCAGACTTGTCCAAATGGTGGCGGGCCCAATCCAGACTGGAAATTGTATAGTCAAATATCTTCTCGATTATGGAACCGGGCGGGTCCTGCTCAAGCAAAACCGAATGCGTCGCCGATGTCCCCAATGCCAAGCTATGCGCGAGCCGCAACTTGAAATCCTGAAACCCGGCGCAGCCAATGGCCACGCAAAAGCGGATTACGGTCGGCTGGCTCACCTGCGCACTTTCCGCGGTATCGGCAATGGTCAGTCCGACCACCCGTTTGGGATCGGCCAGAACCAATTCTGCCACTTTACGATCTGATTTGCGCAGGTTTGCACTTGCGGCGCGCACCACCTCCAGAATGTTTTGCGGGGTGGAGTTGGGGACAAAAAGCGGTTCGCTGGACATTGATAGGGTCAAATTTCTGAGTGAGCGCCGGACGGAAAGGGGCTGAAATTTACCGCCCCCATTGACCATATACCAAATCTGAAACGGGGTAACCCTTTGCGGTGAGGGTTCGCGGCAACGGGTGTATCAAGACTTTCATTTTAACCGCACCGTTGGCGCGCTCAGTTTATCCGTGTGCGCCAAAGGTTCCGGTAGTTTTGCAAATCAGCCAGCGTTGCGGGCGTTACGATTTGCGTTTCGACCTGAACCTCTTTGTGTGGCCAATCGGCCAGCAAGGCCGCGCCCCGCGCGGTTCCGGCCTGATCGGTGGCGCGCAACAGGCTTTGGCCGGGGCGCAGCTGCGCCAATAGGGCGCAAAACGTCTGATTGCGGGCGAAGCTGCCATCGACAATGATTTCACCGGATGCAACGCCCATCCGCGTCAGGATCAGGTCGCTCATCAGCGCGCAATACAGCGTGGCAAGGCTGCTGCGCTGTTCAGTGTGTAATGTGCCCTCAATGTGGCCCTTCAGGGTGGCAAACGGGCCGCCATGGGGGCTGAAGGCGGGCAGCGCCAAGGTCTTGGCGTTTATGAGGCCTTGTACCTGCTCAAGGCCGGGCTCTGCGCTGCAATCGCCGCAAATTTCGGCATATTCACGCCCGCCCATAAACCTTGCGCAGGCGGTTGGCCGCCCGTTGGCATCGATATTCGCCATCATGTCGTCATTAGGGTTGAGGTGCGCCAGACTGTGCCCGACGGCCATGAAAATCACCCAAGTTCCGGTGGAAAGCACTGTAAACGGGGTGTTGCGGCTGATGAGATACGGCAGCAGCGCGGCATTGGAATCGTGAATCCCGCACAGCACCTTCATGCCTTGCGGCACTCCGGCCAGCGCGGCCACGTCCGGCAAAACAGTGCCGAGCGTTGCCCAGCTCGACATAAGCGGCGGCAGCTTGCGCGTAAGGTCAAGCGCATCACTCAGTGTTGATGGCTTTGCCGCTTCGGGACGCCAAAGATCGGTGTGGCACCCTAGCGAGGTGATGTCTGATGCCAGCGCGCCGGTCAGCCGCCAGCCCCAATATTGCGGATAGGTGAGAAAATGCGTCGCGTTCGCGTAGAGTTGCGGATAGTGCCACGCCTGATAAGCGATCTGGCGGCCAAGGTTCAGCCCGGTGGGCAGATGCGGCGAGAATGTTTCGCTAAAAGCGGGCCGGATGGCTTTGTAGCGCGCTTCAATGTCGTTCAAACCGGCGAATTCATAATCCATAACGGGGAGAACCAAGCCCTGCGTATCGATCAGCGCCCCGGTTGCCCCGTGTGTGGCGGGAATAAGCACGTCCAGTGTGAACCGGCTTGCCGCCTCACGCAGTGCCTCCAGCAAAAACGTCCAGATTTTTTCCACATCGGCATGCGGATAGAGCCCGCTTTGCACGGGCCGGTTTGGCTGCGACTTTTCCCACAGCACATGCCCGGCGCGATCAAAAACAACCAGTTTGATATTGGTTTTGCCGATATCCAAAACTGCAATTTTGCCGCTGGCGGACATAGGCTCAAGCCATAAAAAAGAGTTCGGAGAGCGGCTCCGCCACCGGCGCGCCATCGGGATGTGTCCGCATCAGGTCTTTCATATGGTCCCACCACAGGCGCATCACCGGGGCGGAGGCCAACGCATCCATGGTGTGGCCGTCGCGGCGTTCCAGATAGGCGAACAGGATATTGGTTTCCGCATCCAGATGGATAGAGTAATTTGTAACGCCCGCATCGCGTAGCAGCGCTACTAAATCGGGCCAGATTTCATCGTGACGGCGCTGATATTCCGCCTTCACGCCGGGGTTGAGGTACATTTTAAAAGCGTAGCGCTGCATCAACGGCTCTTCTTGAATTTGGCGGCGACAATTGGCGCTGAAATGGCCACAATCAGCAATACGCCGATGAGAATGCTGATAACAATTCCCGGCACATTGACCAGTGACAGGCCGAATGTGGTGAGGCCGAGCACCAAAACCGAGAGCACGACGCCCAGAATTGTGCCGGACCCGCCCGAGATGGAAACACCGCCAAGAATAACCATCGTCACCACTTCCAGCTCCCAGCCCTGCGCAATATTGGGCCGGGTGGAGCCAATGCGCCCGGTTAGCAACACTGCGGCCAAGCCCGCCATCACACCAATAAGAACAAACAGCCCAAATCGGATTTTGTCGACCTGCACTCCGGAATAGCGCGCCGCAGTTGGATTATGGCCAATGGCGAAAATGCGCCGTCCTAACACAGTGCGGTGGAGCATAAAGCCGAACGCCGCCGCCGCCGCCAAGAAGACGACGAACGAGATCGGCAGCGGGATTTTGTCAAAAATATAGCCTTGTCCGATGGCGGAAAAGCCCGCCGGATATTTGCTCAAGGCCTGATCGCCAAGCACAACCTGTGCGAGGCCGCGAAACAATGACATGGTGCCGATGGTGACCACAATGGATGGCAGGCTGAAATATGTAACCAGAAAGCCGTTCACCGCACCGCAAGCCGCGCCAACCAGCAATCCGGCGAAAATCAACGGCATCGGGCCATAGCCAGCTTTTGCCAGTAACCCCATGCACAGCGAGCATACGGCGATGATGGCCGCGACCGAAAGATCAATCTCGCGGGTGATGATCAGCAGCGCCATAGCCAGCGCCAGCAAGGCTTTTTCGGAGAAATTGAACGTCGCGTCGGAGAGATTGTAAACATCGAGAAAATACGGCGAAATGATCGTATTTATCACCACAACCGCAATCAGCAGGCCGACAAGAATAACCTCCCACCGCATGAAAAAGCTCGAAAGTGTGGCGGGTGGCCGGTCTAATACGGCATAACGTTGCGAGGTTGTTGGCGTCGGGCTGCTCATGCGCTTGCTCCGGCTGTTTTGGTTTGGCCGCCAGCGGATATTTTTGCTTCGGGCAGAATAAGCTTGCCGGGCTGCTTTTCCGAGCGGGCATTGACGATAACCGCCGCGAGAATAACAACGCCGGAGATCAGCATTTGCCAAAATGGCGAAACATCGATCACCGGCAAAGCATTGACGATTACGCCTAAGAACAGCGCGCCGAGCAAAGCACCGGACACCGAGCCGATGCCACCGGCAATCGACACGCCGCCAATGACGCAGGCGGCGATGATGGTCAGCTCATAACCCTGCGCAATATCGGTGTAGGCGATGCCATAACGCGACACCCACAAATAGCCGCACAGGCCGGAAACCGCACCCGCCAGCGTGTAGACGAAAAATTGCTGGCGCTGGATGTTGATGCCGCAATAGCGTGCCGCCACCGGATTTCCGCCCACTGCATAAAGCCCGCGCCCTAAGCGCGTGTGCCGGAACAAAATGAACAGCGCCGCAATCACCGCCGCCGCAACCCATATCAGGCTGGGGATTCCCAAAATAACCAAGCGCGGGAACGACAAAAACGTGTCGGTCATATCCTTTGAAGTGAGCCACGCGCCCCCGGCAATCAGGAAGATCGCGCCGCGAAAAATGGCAAGCGTGCCAAGAGTTACCACAATCGGCGGGATGCCTATGAAGGCCACCAGCGCGCCGTTGATGGCACCCAGCAAGCTGCCGATGAGAATGGCTTCAGCTATAACGCCCGCCAGCGGCAGGCCGGGCATGGCGCGCGAGGTGAGCGCTACAATCATGCCGGTAAGCGCCAGATTTGCCGCCACCGAGAGATCAATGCCGCGCGTCAAAATAATCGCCATCTGCGCCAGCGTCAGCATAAACAAAAAGCTTGTGTCGGTGACAACATTGATCAGGCTGGACGATGTGAGAAACACCGGCGCGCGGATGCCAATCGCCAATATCAGGCCGGTGACGATGGCGGCGAGCAGGAGTTCGCGCCGCGCGAGAAGCCGGGTGAGCGTCATGGTGCGAAATCCCGGGTTTGAGGACTGGCGGCGCTGACCAATTCTGCGCTTGCGTCAGAACCGCTGGCGGCGCTGACGATGCCCTCAGCAGTGGCTTCGGCGCGGCTGAAGCGCTTGGCAAAACGCCCCGCGTGCATCACCTGAATAGAGTCGGACATGCCCATAACCTCCGGCAATTCCGACGAGATGAGAATAATCGCCAGCCCTTCCGAAGCCAGCTCGCCCATAAAATCATGCACGGCGGCCTTGGACCCGATATCGATGCCTTTGGTCGGCTCATCCAAAATCAGAATTTTAGGGTTTGTCGCCAGCCATTTGGCGATAACAACTTTTTGCTGATTGCCACCGGAAAGATCGCCCAAACGCTGCTCCCAGCTTGCGGCCTTAACCGAGAGCCGCTGCCCCAACCTTTTGGTGGTTTCAAGCTCCGCCTTGTAGGAAATAACCGCGTTGCGGGTGTGCTTGCTCAAGGAGGCCAGTGTGATGTTTTCACGAATGCCGGTTGGCTGGAACGTGCCCTGCACCTGTCGGTCTTCCGGCACATAAGCTATGCCCGCAGCAATGGCGTCGTCAGGAGAGTTCAGCTCGATTTTCTGGCCATGGATTTTGATGGTTCCGCGCGTTGCGGCAGTAATCCCAAACAGCGCCTGCATCAGTTCGGAGCGGCCCGCACCGACAAGGCCATAAAAGCCCAAAATTTCCCCGGCGCGCAACGTGAAGCAGGCACCGTCGAATTCGGTGGCATTGGAGAGGTCGTCCACTTCCAGCACCACATCGCCCAACGTGACATCGCGCTTGGGGAAAACCTGATCTATGGGGCGGCCAACCATAAGCTTGACAAGGTCGGCCTGCGTTACGGCGCTGATGTCGCCGCTGCCGACAAACTCGCCATCGCGCAGACAGGTCCAGCGATCGGCAATGCGGAAAATCTCGTCGAATTTGTGCGAAATAAACAGAATGGCCCGGCCCTGTGCCTTGAGTTGGGCAACGATGCGAAACAGATCATCAATTTCGCGCTCGGACAGGGCGGCGGTGGGCTCGTCCATGATGATGATCTGCGCGTCGTGCGACAGGGCGCGGGCGATTTCGACCAGATGTTTTTGTGCGACGCCAAGGCGTTTGAGCAAGGTGTCGGCGCTGAAATCGGCTTCGAGTCGTTTGAGCAATTCTGCGGCGGCTGTGTTGGCGCGTTGCCAATCAATCAAACCTTTGCGCAGGCCGCAGCGTTTGACCGGCATATGGCCCATAAAGATGTTTTCGGCCACGGTCAGCTCGTCAAACATCACAGTTTCCTGATGGATGGCGGTTATGCCCGCCGCCCAGGCGTCGGTGGGTTTGGTGAATTTTTGCGGATGTCCGCCCACGGTGAGTGTGCCGCCGTCGGGTGTATAAATTCCGGTCAGGATTTTGACCAGCGTTGACTTGCCCGCTCCGTTTTCGCCGAGCAGAGCCATAACCTCGCCCGCCCGCAATGTGAGCTGAACCTCATGCAAGGCGCGCACACCGGGAAAGGTTTTGGAAACGTTGGTTAGCGCAAGCGCCGGTGCGGCATCGACCATGATATCTTCTGGTTTGCAGATGTGTGAAGTTAAGGTGCGAACACCCTCTCCCGCCTGCGGAAGAGGGTGCCCGATACAACAACCGGACGATAATCAGATTAGAAAATCTTGGCGAACTGTTCGATGTTGGACTTATCGAAGGTGAACGGGTCTGCCATTGCTGCCGAACCGTCATCACCGATCTTGATTTCGCCCATGCGGCCCGCCTTGATCGAAGTTCCCGGAGCGCCGGTGACTTTGCCGCCCACAAGCTGCGCCGCAATGTTCACTGCCGAATATCCCAGATCAATCGGGTTCCAGATGGCGAATGTGTCGGTTGCGCCAGCCAAAACCGCGCCCTTCATTTCAGATGGAAGGCCAAGACCGGAAACATAAACCTTGCCGGTCAATCCGGCATCGGCAACAGCCTTGGCTGCAGCGACAATACCAACGGATGTTGGTGCAACGATGCCCTTCAGATTTGGGAAGGCTTTAATCAGGCCCTGTGTTTCGCGATAGGATTTGTCAGCCACGTCATCACCATAAACGGTGGAGACAAGCTTCATCTTGGCGTATTCCGGCTTGGCCCATTCCTTCTTCATTTCTTCAATCCAGATGTTCTGGTTTGTCGCTGTCGAAGTTGCGGAGAGAATGGCGACTTCGCCTTCGCCCTTCAGGGTTTTGGCAATCATCTGCACCAGCTTTGCGCCGATAAGGGTGTTGTTTGAGGGGTTCAGGTGCATGATGCGACCGTCTTTGCCGACGCCGGAGTCAAACGAGATCACCTTAATGCCGCGCGACATGGCCTTTTTGCAGACCGGGATCAACGCATCCTGATCATTGGCGGAAATGGCGATGGCGTCGACTTTCTGCGCGATGAGCGCGTCAATGACGGCAATTTGCTCTTCGGCAGTGGTTTTGGTCGGGCCGGTGTAGATCACTTCGACATTGCCGAGTTCTTTGGCGGCTTCCATGCCACCATCGCGCACGGCGTCAAAGAAGCCGATGCCGAGAGCCTTCACCACCAGCGCCACGCGGATTTTATCAGCGGCAAAGGCGGGGGTTACAACACCGGCGGCCAAAGCCGTTGCGGCCATCAATTGGATGAGTTTACGACGTGAGAACATGATTTCTACTCCCTGTATTTGCCCGCTGAATTGCAGGCTTTTCTCGTTATTTGCTTCCCTTGTGCCGTCAGGCGGCCGTGGAAGCCCCTACGATCTCTGGTGATTGTTTGTCTTTTGTGCCCGCGCCCTGTTTTGCGGGGGTATCTTGCTTTGCGGCGGGGGCGTCTTGCTTTGCGGAAGCTGTATCCTGGCAAATCACCACTTTGACGCCAGCAGCGCGCAACATCTCCAAGGCTTCCGCCGGAGCGCTGGCATCGGTGATTAACGTATCAATGCGGGAGAGCGGGCACACCACCAAGGATCCGCGCATGTCAAACTTTGAGCCGTCCGCCAGCACGATAAGCTTGTCGGCGCGCTTCAGCAATTTGGTTTCAGCGCGGGCAATCAGAGGATCACCTTCCACCAGCCCCAGAGGCCCGACAGAAATGGCGCTCATAAACATGCGGCTGGCGGTGTAGTGCTGAATAGAGTCGTCTTCAAACGGCGAGACGATCAGTTTTTGTTCGCGGTAAACTTCGCCGCCGGGCAGGGCCACGCGGCACTGGCTTTCCAAAATCAACAGGGTTGCCAGCGGATATGAGTTTGTGAGGATTTTGAGTTTGCGGTCGCGCAAAAACGCTCCCATCTGATAGGTTGTGGTGCCGCCATTGATAATAATGGCTTCGCCGTCTTCGCACATGTTCACCGCCGCTTGGGCAATGGCGCGCTTGGCGGCAAAATTCTGCGCTTGGCTCGCCTCAAACGAGCGTGTGGCCAATGCAATCGCGTCGCCATTGACGTTGGCGGCGCTCTTGATCAGCTCCAGCCCGCCGTGCACGCGCCGTGCTACGCCTTGATCAGCCAATTTGACAAAATCGCGCCGCACCGAAGCTGGCGAGGCGCCTGTGGCCTCACATGCGTCAATCACCTGCACGATGCCGCGCTCATGCAGCAGAGCTTGTATGATTTGCCATCTTTCCCGCTCGTGCATCTGTCACCTCGTTGGTGATTGAAATAATCAAATATGATCAAATATGTCAATCGTGATTCGCGCATCTCACGAAATTTCGCAATGCACAATCATTACTGCGCTGCAATATGACTAAATATGATTGACCGTGATTATCATCGATTCTATGGTCTGACCGAATTTATGGAGTTAAACCTCATGTCGGCAGCGCAAATCCCCAATCTTTGGCAAGAGTCACATGCCGCCGGCCTCGATGAGCCGGGCTTGCTGTTATATCGCTCAAACTTGCTCGGCAGCGACTTGCGCATCACCAATTTTGGCGGCGGCAACACGTCGGCCAAAGTGATGACCAAAGACCCGTTGACCGGTCAACTTGTGGAGGTGCTCTGGGTCAAGGGGTCCGGCGGCGACATTGGCTCGATGAAATTGGATGGCTTTTCAACGCTGTATATGGATAAGCTCAACAGCCTTAAGGGCATTTATCGCGGTCTGGCGCATGAAGATGAGATGGTTGGGCTGTTCAACCACTGCACCTTTAATCTCAACCCGCGCGCCACCTCCATTGATACGGCGCTGCATGGCTTTGTCCCGCACAAGCATGTCGATCACGTTCATGCCGATGCGGTGATTGCGATTGCCGCCGCGGCAAATTCGGAGAGCCTGACCCATGAGATTTACGGCGGTGAAATCGGCTATTTGCCGTGGCAGCGTCCGGGCTTTGATCTTGGATTGAAGCTGGGTGAAATGGCCACCAAGCATCCCGAATATGTCGGTGTGGTGCTGGGCGGGCATGGGCTGTTCACATGGGCGGAAACCTCAAAAGCCTGCTATGAAATGACGTTGCGGATCATCCAAAAGGCGGCGGATTGGTTGAGCGCAAACGAAAAAAGCCCAAGCTTCGGCGGCGCAAAAGTCACGGCTTTGGATGCGGCTGCCCGCGCCGAAATCGCCGACAGGTTGCTTCCGGCCATTCGCGGCAAGATTTCCGCCCATGAGCGCAAGGTCGGGCATTTCACCGATGCGCCTGCGGTTTTGGACTTTGTCAATTCTAACGCCATGGCCGCGCTGGCGCCGCTTGGCACCTCTTGCCCGGATCATTTTTTGCGCACCAAGATTTGCCCGTTGGTGGTGCCGTTTGACCCCGCTTCCAACAATATTGACGCGGTAATGGCGCAACTTGATACGCTGGTGAGCGATTATGCGGCGGGCTATGCCGCCTATTATGCGCGGTGCAAGCGGGCAAATTCGCCTGCCATCCGGGACCCCAACGCCGTGATTTATCTGGTTCCCGGGGTGGGCATGTTGTCTTTTGCCAAAGACAAGGCCACGGCGCGCATCGCTTCTGAATTTTACATCAACGCCATCAACGTCATGCGCGGCGCATCGGGGGTGAGTACCTATGTCGGCCTGCCGGAGCAAGAGGCTTTCGATATTGAATATTGGCTGCTTGAAGAAGCTAAGCTCAGCCGGATGCCGAAGCCGAAAGCTCTGGCCGGGCGGGTGGCCTATATCACCGGCGGCGCTGGCGGCATCGGGCAGGCAACCGCCGCGCGGATGCTGAGCGAGGGCGCGTGCGTTATGCTGGCGGATATTGATCAAGACGCGCTCAACGGCGCGGTGGCAGCGTTCTCAAGCAAATTCGGCAAGGACAATGTGCGCGGCGTTGTGGTTGATGTCACTAAGGAAGACGCGGTGGAAAACTCGTTCAAAGCCGCTGTGCTGGCGTTTGGCGGGCTGGATATCGTGGTTTCAAATGCCGGTATTGCATCTGCGTCGCCGATTGAGGACACCAGTCTGGCGGTTTGGCAGAAGAACATCGACATTCTCGCCACGGGATATTTTCTGGTGTCGCGCGAGGCGTTCCGGCTGATGTTGCGGCAAAAATCAGGCGGCAATCTGGTGTTTGTCGCCTCCAAGAACGGCCTTGCGGCGTCTCCGGGCGCGTCGGCCTATTGCACCGCTAAGGCGGCGGAAATTCATCTGGCGCGGTGTTTGGCGTTAGAGGGTGCGCCGCATGGCATCCGGGTGAACACGGTCAATCCCGATGCGGTTTTGCGCGGTTCAAAAATCTGGCAGGGTGAGTGGCGGCAGCAGCGCGCCGCGTCCAACAAGGTGGGCGAAGACAGTCTTGAAGAGGTTTACCGCCAGCGTTCCTTGCTCAAGCTTTCGGTTTTGCCGGAAGACATCGCCGAGGGAATTTACTTCTTCGCGTCCGATGCCTCGGCCAAATCAACCGGAAACATCCTCAATGTCGACGCCGGAAATGTTCAGGCGTTTACACGATAGTTTTGCGTCTCCGCAGGGAGAGACGGGCGAGTGCGCCCGATTTAGGAACCAGCTATGACATATCTCATTCCGTCCAGCCTTATCGCCGAGCAAAACGCCAAGCTTGACGCAAATTTGCAGGAAGACTACGCGGCGCTGGAGCGTCAACTGGCGCGCCGCCACATCAAAGCCGCTGACATTGTCACCTTGGTGGGTAACTTTGGCGTGGCGCTGCCCAGCTGGGGCACCGGTACGGGTGGCACCCGGTTTGCCCGCTTCCCCGGCCCCGGGGAGCCAAGCAATATCTATGATAAAATGGACGATTGCGGCACGATTCAGCAGCTCACCCGGGCCACGCCTGCCGTTTCGCTGCATTTTCCATGGGATAAGGTCACAGATGTTGCTGGGTTTATCGAGATCGCCAAAGCGAAATCACTGGGGTTTGACGCCGTAAATTCCAACACATTTCAAGATCAGGCCGGGCAGGCGCATTCCTATAAGTTTGGTTCGCTCTCCAACGCCGATGCCAAATCGCGCGATCTGGCGATTGCCCATAATCTGGAATGTATCGCGCTCGGGCAAAAGCTCGGCTCCAAAGCGCTGACTGTTTGGGTTGGCGACGGTTCGAATTTTGCCGGACAATCCAACCTCACCAAGGCATTTGACCGCTATCTGGAGGCTATGCATCAGGTTTATGCCGGATTGCCTGCCGATTGGCAGGTGTTTCTGGAACATAAAATGTTCGAACCGGCGTTCTATTCCACGGTCATTGCCGATTGGGGTTCCAGCTTTTTGGCAGCGCAAGAGCTTGGGCCCAAGGCGAAATGTCTCGTCGATCTTGGCCACCACGCGCCGAACGTTAATATTGAGCAGATCGTGGCGCGCCTGGTGCGGTTTGATAAGCTGGCGGGCTTCCATTTCAACGACAGCAAATACGGCGACGATGATCTCGATGCCGGATCTGTTGAGCCGTTCCGGCTGTTTCTGGTATTTAACGAGTTGGTTGATGCAGCGCAGACAATCAAAGCCGCCGGCACGGGCAAGAGCTTTGCGCCCGCCTATATGCTTGACCAAAGCCATAATGTCACCGACCCGATCGAGAGCCTGATGCAATCCGCTATCGAAGTGCAACGCGCCTATGCGCAAGCGCTGCTGGTGGATCGTGCGGCCTTGGCTGCGGCGCAAGATGCAAATGATGCGCTGGCGGCACATCTGGAGCTGAAAAAGGCGTTCACCACCGATGTTTCACCGCTGTTGGCGATGGCGCGCCTGCGCAAGGGCGGCGCTATCGACCCTCTGCGCACCTATAGGGCCTCCGGCTATCGTGCGCAAAAGGCCATAGAGCGCCCCGTGCAAAGCGGAACCAGCGCCGGAATTGTCTAACTCAAAGCATATCACGCAAAAGTGTGAAGCGGTTTTGCGATAATGATATGCGTTATCAGAGAGTTGCAAGATCAATTTGCGTCTTTCAAGACGTGAATTGATCTAAAGCCCAGTCTATAGGCGCTTGGCTATGAGCGATCAGGAAGTCATTGGCTTTGGAAAAGGGCCTTGAGCCGAAAAAGCCATTGTAGGCAGAAAGCGGCGACGGATGCGCCGACTTCAACACCAAATGACGGCTGGCATCGACAAAGGCAGCCTTTTTCTGCGCGTAATTGCCCCATAATATAAAAACGACCGGATGCGGCAGGGTATTGATCCGCGCGATTATGGCATCGGTGAAGCGCTCCCAGCCTTTGCCTTGATGTGAGGCGGCAAGCCCGGCCTCCACGGTTAGCACCGAGTTTAACAGTAAGACGCCCTGCGCTGCCCAAGAGTCGAGGTTGCCATGGGTGGGTGGCGACAGGCCCAGATCGGTTTGCATTTCTTTGAAAATGTTGACCAAGGAGGGCGGCGGCCGGGTGCCATGCTGCACGGAAAAGCACAGGCCGTGAGCTTGCCCGATCCCGTGATAGGGGTCTTGACCCAGAATCACCACGCGAACACGGTCGAGCGGCGTTGCATCGAGCGCGTGAAACCATTGCCCGCCCTTGGGAAAGATGTGCTTGCCGTTTTGCTTCTCAGAGGCCAGAAAAGCCTTCAAATCCGCCATATAGGGCGCGTCAAATTCTTGTTTGAGCGCGGCTTTCCAGCTTTCGTCAAGTTTAATCATGCCGCTATTTGGCGGGCAAAGGCTCAGGCGGTCAAGAGTTCCAGATGCGGTTTTGCCGTGTGGGCCACAAAAGAATTGGCATCCGCCATCGCCCAAATTTTGGCATAGGTGGCATCAGCGCTGGTGCCGAGCAGCTCGCCGTCCTGCAAAAACGGATAGATTTCGGCAAAGCTGCGCACGTCCAGCGGCGACAGGCGTTTCATGATCTGGCTCGGCTGTATCTGTCCCGGCGCGCTCAGTCCCGCCGCGCAGATGAGCTCACCCAGCGCAATAAGCGTGGATTTGTGAAAGCGGCGCACACGCTCGGCCTTGTCCGGCACCACCAGCGCTTTTTGGCGGCGCTGATCCTGCGTGGCGACCCCCGTGGGGCAATGATCGGTGTGGCAGGACAGAGATTGGATGCAACCTACCGCAAACATGAATCCGCGCGCCGCGTTGCACCAATCCGCCCCCAGCGCCATGACGCGGACCATATCAAACGCGGTAATGATGCGGCCGCTGGCTCCAATTTTGATCTGATCGCGAATACCGGCACCGACAAGACAATTATGCGCAAAAACCAGCCCATCACGCAAAGGCGTCCCGACATGATCGGTAAATTCCAGCGGCGCGGCACCGGTGCCGCCTTCTTTGCCGTCGATAACGATAAAGTCCGGAACAATTGCGGTTTCGACCATGGCTTTGACAATGGCGGCAAATTCCCAGCGATTGCCGATGCAAAGCTTGAAGCCAACGGGCTTGCCGCCCGAAAGACCGCGCAGAGTTTGCAAGAATTGCACCAGTTCGGTTGGCGTGGAAAATGCCGAGTGGCTGGCGGGGGAGACGCAGTCCTTGCCTTGTGGCACGCCGCGCGTTGCGGCAATTTCAGCGCTGACCTTTGCGCCCGGCAGCACGCCGCCGTGGCCCGGCTTGGCGCCTTGCGATAGTTTGATCTCGATCATTTTGATCTGTGGATTTTTGGCGGTTTGGGCAAAGCGGTCGGGTGAAAACTGCCCGGCTTCATCGCGGCAGCCGAAATAGCCGCTGCCGATTTCCCAAATCAAGTCGCCGCCAAACTCCTGATGATAGGCGCTGACGCCGCCCTCGCCGGTGTCATGGGCAAAGCCGCCCATTTGCGCGCCTTTGTTCAGGGCGCGGATGGCGTTGGCGCTGAGCGCTCCAAAACTCATCGCCGAAATGTTGAACAACGATATGTCGTATGGGGCATGGCACGCGGCATTGCCGACACGGGTGCGGAAGTTGGAACTCTCGATCTGTGCCGGCCTCATTGAGTGGGCGAGCCATTCGAAATTTTCGCCGTAAACGTCCTGATGGGTGCCAAACGGGCGCTTGTCCAGCTGCATCTTGGCGCGCTGATAGACAATGGCGCGCTTGTTGCGGTTATACGGCGTCCCATCCGAGTCACTCTCGAGAAAATACTGGCGGATTTCGGGGCGGATTTCCTCCAGCAAAAACCGGATGTTGGCGAGGATGGGGTAATTGCGCCGAAGCGAATGAGAGGTCTGGGTCACATCGCGGATGCCGATAAGCGTGAGCACAAGGCATAGGACAAAGGCCGCGAACACCCATGTCATAAGGCCGCTTGCCGCAAAGCTGAGCATGGCCAATGCGCCAAAAATCAATGTGCCGAGGGCAACAGCGATGAAAGGAAGATAGCGCATTTGGAGTTCCCCAAATTCAAGTGGTTTAAGATAAGTCCCTAATCTCGCTGCATAACAAGTAACAGATATGACAGGGTTTGCGACGGCTGTCTCTAGAGGGCCGGAGAGGGTGGTTTCCCCGCTCAGCCACGTTCAAAAGCCACAGACTTCACCTGCGCATAGACGTGCACACCCGCTTGCAAAGCCAAAACATCCCAAGAGCGGCGGGTGATGCGCGCCAGCAAAACCGCACCTTCGCCTCGCGCGCCCAGCCGCAGCGACACGGTGATATGGTGGAGGCCGCAGGGTTTGGCCGTATCAATCCGGGCGGGAAGGACATTCAAAATTGAGCTCCCTACCGGCTCGCTTAGAGACAGGCTGACGTCGCGCGCCAAGACCTTCAACCTTTGCTGCGGAAGGGCGGGGGGCTGTTGCGCCGGCACCACAAAGCTGCCGCCCGACACGGTAAATTGCGCCAGTCCGTAGGCGGCGTCGTAATGGCTTAAAGCGGCGTCGAATGAAATGGCTGCGGCTGCGCTGTCAAACAATGGCAAATCCGGGTTTGCCTGCAACTGTGCCAGCGGCCCCTGCGCAATGATTTTGCCGCGCTCCATCAAAGCCAAAGTGTCGGCGATGCGTTCAATTTCCGCCATATTATGGCTAACATACAGCACCGGTATTGCCAGAGTTTGGCAAAGTCTTTCGATAAATGGCAAAATATCTTGCTTTGCCCCGTCATCCAGCGCCGAAAGCGGCTCGTCCATCAACAGCAGTTTCGGGTCGCTTAACAGGGCGCGGCCAATGGCGACGCGCTGCCGCTCCCCGCCCGAAAGATTGTGCGGCGAGCGCTCGATTAAGTGTTGCAGCTCAAGTATTTGCAGCACTTCATCCAACCGGCGCGCAGTGGTTGTGTCAGATCTCGGCGTGCCAAACAGCAGGTTTTTGCGCACGTTGAGGTGCGGGAACAGGCTGGCTTCTTGAAAGACATAGCCAATCCGGCGCAAGTGCGGCGGCACAAATGAGCGCTCATCCTGCCATATTTCGCCCGCCAGCGCGCAAAAGCCGCCGTGGGGCCGGTGCAGCCCGGCAATACTGCGCAACAGCGTGGTTTTGCCACTGCCCGATGGCCCGAAAACAGCGGTAACGCCGTTTGCCGGAAATTCTGCGTCCACGTCCAGCGCGAAGGTTCCCAACACTTCGCGACATTTCACAGCAAGAGTAGGGTTTGCGCTCAAGAGCCTACCCCTTGGCTGATGCGCCGTTCAACCAAACGCAGGGCGAGGATGATCAGAAATGCAAAAATGACCATACCCGCCGCAAGGCTATGCGCGGCCTGCCATTGTGCGGTTTCGACATAATCATAAATGGCGATGGACAGCACTTTGGTTTGTCCCGGAATATTGCCGCCAATCATCAAAACCACGCCGAATTCGCCAAGCGTGTGGGTAAAACTCAGAATAGCGCCGCTGAGCAAGCCGGGGGCCGCCATCGGCAGTGCAACCCGCCAAAAGGCTTGTAGCGGTGTGGTGCGCAGGGTTGCCGCCACCTCCATTGGCCGTGGCCCGATGGCCTCAAAGGCGTTGCGCACCGGCTGCACCATAAAGGGCAGCGAGTAGAGCACCGAACCAATGACCAATCCGGTGAAACTAAACGCCAATGTGCGGACGCCCCACAGGCTGGAAAGCGCGCCGCCGGGGCCGGACGGGCCCAGCAGCAGAAGTAGATAAAACCCTAAAACCGTTGGGGGTAAGACCAGCGGCAGGCTCAGCAGCGCGCCGATGATTTCCTTCCACCACGCCTTTGAGCGCGCCAGCCACCACGCCAGTGGTGTGCCAATCAAAATCAGTAGCACGGTGGTGAGGGCGGCCAGCTCCAGTGTTAGGCGCACCGACTGCCAAATTTCCTGTGGCAGAGCGTTCATGCCCGGCTACTTTGCAGCGTCATAGCCAAATTTATCAATGATGTCATGCGCTTCAGAGCTTTTCAAATAGTCCAGAAAGGCCAGCGCAGCTTGGTTTTGCGCGCCGTTTTTCAGCAATATCGCGTCCTGCCTGATTGGGCTATACAGATTTTGCGGCACCAGCCAGCGCGAGCCTGAGCTATTTCCCGTGAGTTGAGACACCGCAATAAACCCAAGTTCCGCGTTGGTGGTATCGATGAACTCAAAGGTTTGGGCGATGGAATTGCCCTGTACGATTTTCGGGCCCAGCACCTCGCCGAGGTTGAGGTTTTTCAGGGTTTCCAACGCCGCCGCCCCATAGGGGGCCGAGGCTGGATTGGCGATGGCGATCTTGGTAAAGCTTGCCGTTTTTAACGTGTCTTCACCTTTGACCAGATCAGGGTTTTTGCTCCACAAAACCAGCTTGCCAATGGCATAGGTAAATTCAGTGTCCTTGACGCCGAGCCCGTCTTCGACCAGTTTTTTCGGGCGGGTATCATCCGCCGACAGCAGGATGTCAAATGGCGCGCCTTGGCTGATCTGCGTATAGAATTGTCCGGATGCGCCAAAGCTCAGCACCGCCTCATGCCCGGTTTTGGCCTTGAAGCCGGAAGCGATTTCTTTTGCGGCTGCGGTGAAATTGGCCGCAACGGCGACATTGGTTTGTGCGGCAGAAAGCGGCGCGGCGAAGATTATCGAGGCAAAAGTGAATATTGCTTTTATGCTGGATTTCATGTGCATGGAAAACCTCAAAGCGTTATGTATTTTTATTACATAACACTAGGCAAGCGTTTCGGAAAGTGCTCAACATTTCAATTTTGGGTGTGAAAACGCCAAATTTCAGCTAGTCAACTGCAAGAATAACGTGGTTTGCGTCAAAATGAGCCGTGGCCGCGCCGCCTTCAACCAATTCCATCTTCGCAACGGAAGCGATGGGTACCACTGCCGTCAGAGTTTTTCCGTAGCCGATATCAAGCAAAAATTCGCAATTGTGTTCCGCATCGGTGCGGCGGGAAATGGTGCCCTCAAACCAGTTTGACGCGCCATCCGGTTGGACTTTCGGGGGCAAAATCCTCACAAATGGCGCTTTGACGATGGCCAAGGTTCTGCGGCCCTCAACCAGCGCCAAGTCTTCGCAGGCGGCGTTGGTCACCAGAGCTGTTATGGCGTGGCCGTGCGATAATTGGAGCTTGAGCTCCACATCGACGGCGGTTTTATTGAGCGATAGCACGGTTGTCTGGAAGATATTTCGCGCTGATATTTTATTGCCAAGGCTCCAGAGCAGCACATCCTCCTGGCCGTCCAGCCCCTCTGCGGCGATAAGCGATGATATTTTAGAAAGGCGTGCTTCAAGGCGGTGAAATGTCTCGATCAGGCGGCGTCCTTCAGGCGTGACTTCCGCGCCGCCGCCCGCCGCCCCTCCCGCCTTGGTGAGAAAAACAGGCACGGGCAGGAGGTTGTTGATAGCATTTACCGCCTCCCATGCCGTTTTGTAGCTAAGACCGGTTGTTTTGGCTGCCTTGGAAATACTGCCAAGCTCGGCCACAGACTCGAGCAGCGCGATGCGCTCTCGCCCAATCATCAGGCGTCCGTTGCCCCGCAAGGCCAGCAGGGCATCAATTTTCAGCGAAGACATTGTTTGTCCCATATTCTAGATGAGGGGAACCTAAGACTGCGGGCAAGATTTGCCTGAGAACCCTATAGGCATTAGGCCGGTTTTCACATAGCTTTCTTGACACGCGCGAGCGTTTGAATTCGCTAAAAGGGACGAGGACACGATGCTTAAAGGAATTTCTCCGCTGCTGAACAGCGAGGTGCTCGGCGCTTTGCGTGCGATGGGCCACGGCGATGATCTCATCATCTGCGATACAAATTTCCCGGCGCAGTCTGTGGCGTTGCAAACGCAGCTCGGTAAGCTGCTTACCATCGATAATGTTTCCGCCGCCACTGCTGCTACGGCAGTGCTTTCGGTCTATCCGCTTGATACATTTGTCACCGATGCAGCGGCGCGGATGGAAGTTGTCGGCCAGCCGCATGAGATCCCTGCTGTGCAACAAGAAGTGCAAGCCGCGATTGATTTTGCCGAAGGCAAATCCTGGCCGATGATGTCGATTGAGCGCTACGCCTTTTACGAGCGCGCCAAAAAAGCGTTTTGCGTTATTCAAACCGGCGAGCGGCGGTTTTATGGCTGTTTCGCGCTGCGCAAGGGCGTTATCCCTCCAGATTCGAAGTGAGCCGGGCTATGCAAAAAAGTGTGGTTATTCTGGGTGTTTTTGTGGCCGACGCGGCTTTTCGTGCGGCGCGCCAGCCGCGCATTGGCGAGACCATTCTGGGCAGCGGCTTTGCGCTGGGCCCGGGAGGCAAGGGCTCCAATCAGGCTGTCGCCGCCGGGCGGCTTGGTGCTGATGTTTCGTTGATTACCCGGCTTGGTAAAGACGCCTTCGCCGACATGGCCCGCGATGTCTGGCTCAAGTCCGGCGTGAAGTTTTCGGTGATTGAAACACCCGAGAGCTATACCGGCGCCGCGTTTATCTTTCTGGAAGAAGCGACAGGCAACAACGCCATCATTATTAGTCCCGGTGCGGCGGCTCTGATCAGCGTGGCGGATATTGAAGCCAACGCCGACCTCATCCGCAGCGCCGGTGTGTTTATTACGCAATTGGAGCAACCGCTCGCGGCGGCGGTGCGGGCACTGGAAATCGCCAAACAGGCGGGCGTCATCACCATCCTTAATCCGGCACCCGCCGCGCATTTGCTTGAGCATATTTTTGCGCTGTGTGACTACATCACGCCAAATGAGACGGAGGCCTCCGAGCTGGCCGGGGTTGAAGTGCGCACTTTGGAAGATGCGCGCCGCGCGGGAGACATTCTTCTGAGCAAAGGTGTCGGTACAGCCTTGATCACTTTGGGCGAGAACGGCGTGTTGCTCCACTCTAAAACCAGTTCGCATCACGTTCCGGCGGTTTATGCCGGTAAGCTGGTTGAAACGACCGGCGCGGGAGATGCGTTTAACGGCGGCTTTGCTTCGGCGCTGGCGCGGGGGCTTGCCCCGTTGGAGGCGGCGCGCTTTGCCTGCGCTGTTGCGGGTATCTCAGTGACGCGTGCCGGCACAGCACCGTCGATGCCGAGCCTGTCGGAGGTGGAACACTTGCTGGCACTTTAGGCCAGTTTCGCGCTGGTTTGCCTTGGCCATGTTTGGCCGGTTTTTGGCCGAACTGCGCCGTTAAGTGGCCAAAAGTCGGCCAAGCTAAAGTGTTGAAAACAAACATATTTATAAATTTTGCCTAAATTTCAGGCCAAATATGGCCGGATTTTTGCTGTATAGAGATACTAACCGGCCAAAATATTTCACTCTCGAACATTACCAACTTGTATTTCTGCAAGCTGAGGAGGCAAATCGCGGCGTTTAAGTCGGGTCGGGGATCAGCCAAAAGCGGTGTGTTGCTCTGGCCAGTTGGGCTCATGATGGCGGCCCTTTTTGTCACAGTGCTTTAAGCATGTTGGGCAAATTGAGCGGTAAATGCTGTGCTTTTATGCGAGCCTATGCTGAAATTCAGAGGTTTAATCCGCCAAAATGACCCTACTTCAAACAGATGCGTCTGCGCTTGCCGCAAAATCCGGGCTTTTTGACCGCAAAGGCGGTATCCCTGTCGCTTTTGACGGTTGTGCCGGATTTCTGCACCCCGCGCGCGGCAATGTCGGCGTTTTGATGATTTCGCCGTGGGGCTTTGAGGAATTCACCATCCGGCAGGGGTGGCGGCGGTTGGCCGAAACGCTGGCTGCGGCAGGTTTCGCCTGTTTGCGGTTTGATTTGCCGGGAACCGGTGACAGTCTTGGCCACAACAGCGACATTATCGACGTCAATGACTGGCTGTCCGCCGTTGAAAAGGCCGCACAGTTTTTGCGTGAAAGCACTGTAATTGAGCATCTTGTGGTGTTGGGTCAGGGGCTTGGCGCTCTCCTTGGCGTTGAAATGGTTGATAAAATTAGCGCTGGGGCGCTGATTGCGCTTGCCCCCATGCCGGGCGGGCGCTCCGGGGTGCGGGAGCTGGAACTATGGGGGGCAATGGTTGCTTCGGCGTTGCGCATTCCGGTTGAGCTTGATGCCAATGACGCGCTTAACATCGGCGGATTTCGTCTGTCCAAGCCGCTGGTTGAGCAGCTTAAGAGTCTGAAGCCCGAAAGTAGCGGGCTGGAAACTGTTGCCTCCGCACTTGTTCTGGCCCGCGAACATCGCCCCTCCGACGCGGATTTTGCTGCAAGCCTCGTTGCGCACGGGGTGGCTGTGACCGTACAGAATTTTGAAGGCTATGATGCTTTTGTGGCGCATCTGGAGACTCCGCGCGCGCCCGTTGACGATTTTGCGAAAATTTCCGCTTGGCTTGAGCAAAAATTCCCTGACCGTGGTGAACAGGAGGGTCGCGATTTACCTATTGGCGACGCAGTTTTGCGGCAAGATCGAGACGGATTTTCCGAAGAGGCCTTATGCTTTGGGCCGAATGGCCGGCTCTATGGCGTGCTATGTTTGCCGCACGGTGCGCGCCGCGCGACAGTGATCATTCCCAATTCGGGCTACAATCCGCATGTGGGTTGGGCGCGCGGACATGTTGCTCTGGCGCGGCGGCTTGCCTCCATTGGCATTGCCACTTTGCGCATGGATTGTGCCAGCCTTGGCGACAGTGACACCGCGCCCGACAGCCCGCCGGATGTGCTGTATTCACAGGTGCAAATTGACGATGTAGGCCATGCTATCGATATGGTTTGTGCGCGCCAAGCGGGGCCTGTCATTGTCGCGGGGCGGTGTTCCGGCGCCTATATTGCCGGTCTTGCGGCGGAGTCTGACCCGCGTATTTCCGGCTTGGTTTCGATCAATGCCTTGCGTCTGATCTGGAACCCGGATGAAACTTTGGAACAGGCAATGGCCGGTGGTTCAGGCTCTCTGGGCTCCTACGGCGCGCGGGCATTGTCCCGGGACACCTTGGTAAGGCTGGTCACATTTCAGCTCCCGGTTGTGTCACTGGCGCGAAAAGTGGCCGCCAAAATGGGCGCAAAACTGAACTCCAAACTGGTTGGATTAACCGGAGATTTGACGCTGCTCGGGCGGTTGAGAGGTCAGGTTCGCGCCCGGTTTTTCGGGTTTGAGCAGCGCCGCGTTCAGGTGGGTTTGGTTTACGCGCAAGGGGATGGCGGCTTGGACGAGCTGGCAAAATACTGTGGCGGCGGCGGCGTGTGGTTGACGCGGTTTCCCAATGTCACATTACGCACTGTTGATGATGCAGATCACAACATGACCGCTGGGCATGCACAAATCGCTATTTTTGAAGAGATTGCGAAAGTGATTCAACGTGTTGAGACTTTGAATCCTAAATAGGGCTCAAATTATTGAAAACGTGAAATGAAAAAATGAGTTTTTACTGAATAATTGCGACCTGATTGGTGGCATTAAGCGCCGAAACCTCAATTTTTGAATCAGGTTTGAAACCGGCCAGTTTCACGCGTTTTGCGCGGCCCGGTTCAAGATGAAACCAGTTATCGCTTGGCCTCAACTCTACGTCATGAATATGAACAAAGTGTAGAAATTCCGGCGTTTCCAAAATGAGATCTGTTCCGGCCGGGCTGACCTCGAGGCGCGCGGTAAAAGCAATTTCATGCCGGTCAAGCGCCCGCATTTCTGGGAAGTGAAACGCTTCGGCAATGAGAGTTCCTGCCACTGTGTCATACAGCTTGGCAACAGAGCCATAGTGCGCCTGCGGGCCAAACCGATACGCATAGGTTGTATCGAAAAAAGCCCCGATCATGCTCGATGAAGCTATCTCCTGCGCCGATCGCGGCGGCAGCGTGACATATTTTTCTTCGTGGATAATGGCGAGGCCGTTGTGTTGCAGGCAGCTAAATTCCAGTCTGGCTGCAAGCGGGGCGGCGCTTTCGTTGATCAGGTGAATGGACAGGCCATTGCAGCCCTCGTCGGTGAGCAAAACCTGTTGCGGTTTGCAGGCGCGCTTGAGGGCGAACCAGGCAGGTTTCGGCTGTGATTTTGCCGTGACGATGCCCCATCCCAACCCGGCCTGCATATCCTGAAACGTCCATACCAACGCGCCGTTGCAGCTTGATCCCACGCGCCGCCACTCGGCGAATGTGGTTTCCATGACATGACCGGTGACAGCGCGGGAGGCTTCCAGCCAAAGTTGAGGCGTGGCGGCGCGAAGCTCTGCGGCGTTGGTTTTGAACAGGGTTTCCAGATAAAATTCCCGGGTGTCTTCAAAATCCCAATCTGCGCCCCGGTCTTTGGGGACGGTGTGTTTCCAGTGCGCATCCGCAGGGTCGAGGTTGCCATCCGGAACCTGCGAAAATGCCAGACATTCTGTGGCGAAGTGGACATTGGCGCGGCGGGCATCGTCCAGCGGGCGCTTGTAGGCGCCAACGCCGTAATAATGGGTGACGCCTTCGTTCGCTGCGAAGGGCAGGGGGCCTCCACTAGGCGAATTGACCACATATGGCATATCAGGGCGGACTTCGAAGCCAGCGCCCTCTAAAATCGTTTCTGAGAGGTCTTGAGGCCAGCTTGCCGCAGGCAGGCCCATCATGGCGGCTTGCTGGTACATTTCGCTGCCGCCGCACAGCACCGCCAATGCCGGATTGCCTTGCGTTGTTTCAAGAAAATCTGCCGCTTCCTTGGAGCAGGATGCGGAAAAGTCTTGGTTTGATGTGGGGTAGTCAAAGTTGGCAAACATGAAGTCCTGCCAAATCAGGATGCCAAGTTCGGCGCAAAGGTCGTAAAAGGCGCGGGTTTCGTAAGCGCCAGTGCCGCTCATGCGCAGCATGTTGAAACTTGCGTCGCGGGCGAGCTGCAAAAACGGCGCGTAGGTTTCGCGTGTGCCGGAAAGGTTGAGAATGTCTGCATTGGTCCAGACCGCGCCACGGCAGAAAATGGGCTTGCCATTGCAAAAAAGCGCGAAGTCCTTGCCATCAGCACCGCGATTAATCACTATTTGCCGGAATCCGGTGTTACCGAGATCGATTTTTTGACCATCGATTTTGAGAGAAAGCGGATAAAGCGCAGGCTCGCCATGCGTATGCGGCCACCATTTTCGCACATTTTCGATGTTAAGAACGCCAACGTATGTGCCGCCATTGTCGTGCATCTGGGTCGAATGTTCGCCGCAGTGCAGCTCCACGCGTTTTCCGCTCTCAAGGTCAATGCCGACAGAAAGTTTGCCATTGTCGCCGTGAAGCTCGGCCTGAATGCGCAAATTGCGCGGGTTTAAAGCATGCGTTTTTACCAACGAAATCGGACGCCACGGGCCAATAGCCTCGATGTTGGGGCACCATCCGGGCATGTGCCCGAGCAAAGCGGTGCGGACATGGCGCAGCCCCTGCTCAGGCATCATCTGTGTCCGCCAGCGGGCGCGGGGTTTTGACGCCGCAAGCGCGGAGGTTAGTGCGCGAAAATGAATCGAAAGCCGGTGGTCGCCTTGCAGGGTGACGCTCACCACATTTTTGTGGAACATGTTCGACGATGACAATACCAATGTCTCGTCGAGATACACATCTGCCAGGGTGGCCAATCCGTCAAAGTGCAGCTCATAAGTGCCAGCGCCGCTGATGATGCTCTGATACCAAAAATCCTGATTTTGCAAGGGATGAGGGTTTTGCGGGTCAAATTTGCCGTTGTTTGCAAGCGCGCCAGCGACGGTTCCGGGTACAATAGCACTGAGCCAATCGGCGTTTTCAAGGTCAAATGGCGTCGCATAGTGCCCGGCGGCCATGCGCCAACCGGAATTCAGAATTTCGAATTCCTCGCCTTCAGTGCGCGAAAACGCGCGCATATCAGTGGCCATAGCGGGAGGCGAGATGGCTCATCGTCGTCTCCCAAGCTTCAACGGCGGGTTCGAGCGTCGTGCCAAGCGTATCAAACTTCTGGCGGGCAACAGCGCGCGCCAACTGAAACTGTACAACTTTGGCAGTATCGGAAATACGATCGGCACCCTCTATCGCGCTTGAAAGCTCAGTTTCGCCGTTTGCCACGAGCCATCGCAGATAGTCAGCCAGCAGCGCGAAGTTTGCGCCCATCTGCCGTAAGGTGTTGAAGGCATATTTATGGAAAAATCCCTCGGGCTTGGATATCAATGCGCTGGCCTGACCGGCGAAAACTCCGGCAAATGCCGCAACCGGATTGTGTTTGGGACGGCGGGCAAGGTGATGCGCCAAAAGCTTTAAACTGCGCTGATGCAGGTCTTTTGCGTCTTGCAGGTCATCAAGTTTTTGCAGATCATCAAATTTGGCAAATTCGGTGTAGGGCAAAAACAGTGCGTCTTTGGCATGTTTCTGAAATACGCCGTCAAAATCTGCGCCCTCAAGCCTGAAATAGCCGCCGTTGTGGAAATATTCCATGGTTTTAGCGCCAATATCGAGGCGGTTAATCGCTACAGTGGTCTTTCCATGCTCAAGACCATAGGCCACCCCGTGGGTGTCCGGCATATAAAAACTGTCCATTTCCACGAGGCAGAGGCGTTTTCGCCCGAGTTGCACGGCGATATGCTCGGCCACATCATCAAAAATCGCCAGTTCCTGCACCTTGATGCCATAGGCGGCTTCAAGGTCTTCAAGTGGATATTTGAAAAATGTGAGCTGATCGCCTTCAAAATCCTGAGCCACGGTAAAGGCGAGCGCCGCTTGCGGCGGCAGCTTGAGTTGCGAGAGAACCTCAATCCAGACATCAACATAGCAGTTGGTTTCCGGCCAGGCGCGCTCGCTGTCATGCAGCGCGTGGCGTTGGTATCCGTGCAAATGCGTATCGGGAAAACAGGCCAAAGCCATGGAGCGCTAACCCCAGAGTTCTTTGGTTACAGCCTTGGGCCACTTGGCTAAATCGAGACCATGATGCTTGAATAATGCCAATGTTACGCGTTCAAGCCCAAAGCCGACACAGGCGGTGTGTGCGACAGCGCCATCGGCGGTCTGAATGCCCCAAGTCTGACCAAAATGATCTTGATGGTAGTTAAAGCTCAGACAGGCGGTCGGCTTTTCTGTGCTGGTAATCGGGATAAGCAGTTCGAATTTTAAGCCCTGTTCGCGCTGTCCAGCCTTCATCATGCGCCCGGCGCGGCCAAAAAACGGATCGTTGGCGATGTCAATTTCCAACGGAACACCAAGCGACCCCATCAGTTTTTGTCCGCGCTCGAGCCAGCTTTCGCGAAATGCCAGCACCTGCTCCGGCGTTCCGGCGCGGACATATTCGCGCATACGAAACAGCTGCATACGTGCCGGGTCTTGCGAAGGTTCGTGGCGGAAACAATAGCTCTGCAAATCAAATAAACGACCTTCAACGGGCAGAGGGCCCCGTTTGGCGATGACAGGATAAAGCGGGTAGCAGGCAGCGGGCGTCAAAACCACGTCGGTGGCCTGTTGATCTTTGGTCCAATCCTCACCTGTGGCGACCCGCTCCAGCAAAGTGGTGTGGTCATGATCATTGCCGCAGAAAGAGTGAACGGTGCCTGCAAGCTGCGGAAAACTCTTTAGATAGCCCGACGTTTCGAAGGTTTTGCGGCTCATGGCCGGCGGAAAACGCATCGCCTCCGCTTTGTCGGCAGCCCCATAACGTGTGACCAGCGCATCAAAACGGGTGACCACGTCTTCAAATTCTCCAGAGCGGCCATAAAGACCGTCAACGCCGGTATCCACCAAGACGCCTTTGTCAAACAGGGCATTCAAAAACTCCAATTGGGCGGAGTCAGCTTGCGGGGTTGCAATGTGGTTTGCCATTTAAAGTCCTAAAATGCTGGAGTCCGCCCGCGCCATCAGCAGCAAATTGGACGTATTGAGCAAAATGCGATCGTTGGAAATCATCAACCTTGCCGAATGCGCATCGCGCAAATGGCGTCCAAGGCTGAAAGGCGTGTCGTTTTTATAACCCATGATGCCGCAAATCAGCAGGGATTGGTCGATCACCTCCAGCATGGATTGCGACATAGCCACCTTCACGTTGTTAATCGCGGTGGCAAAGGCAATGGAAGACATATCATCCGGGCGCTTGCGGGCCGTTTCATACCGCAGCACGCCTTCCTTCAAAGTTGCGCGCATAGTTTGCAGCGTGACTGCCGCCTCCGACAGGCGCAAAGCCCCCGGAGGCGTGACGCTTGGGGCGCGGCGCGCGGCTGCTTTGACAAAAGCCTGGGCGCGGTTGAACGCTTCAGAGGCGATGCCATACCAAAGCGCGCCCCAAAACAGATGGGAAGCCGAGAGCATTGATTGCGCCGCTATCTCTGCAAACGGCTTCGGCAAAATTTGTGCAACCGGGGCTGTGCAGTTAAATTTAAACCCCTCCGAACAGGTGCCGCGCATGCCCAACGTGTTCCAAACGGAAGTTTGTTCCAGAGTGTACTGCCCCTTGAGCGCCACAACCATGACCTGGTCCGAGGAGGGGGCGTCAGGATTGGCGCGGGCGGTCACCAAAATGGCATCGGCAACCGAACCATAGGAAATGACCGTCGCATCCTTGGAGAGCGTAAAATCATCGCCGTTGGTGACCACCGCACAGATTGAATTGCGCAAATCGCCGCCAATGCCACCCTCTGTGGTGGCGGAGGCCAGCAAAAGCTGGTCTTTCGAAATCTGCTGCATGAAGCCGCGATGCCAGTCCGCGTCCATGCCATGCGAGACCAGACTCGACAATTTGATCTGGTGCATGGCGAAAATCATGGCGCTTGAGGCGCAATTTTGTCCCAGAATAGCGCAAACCTCGCAAATTTGTGCCGCCGAAGCGCCCTCACCGCCAAGCTCTTTCGGGATCATAATGCTCAGTAGACGTTCGCTTTTGAGCGCCGCAACCGTTTCGGCGGGAAAGCGGGCGTGCAGGTCAACGTCGGCAGCAAAGGTCGCGGCTATTGCTCCCACCCGCCTGGCCCGCGCGACGATGTCCACGGAGAGGTTTGGCGCAAGGACCGATGTCATGCTGCGGCTCCGGCTGGAAGGATTTGTTTGAGCGCCGCCTCAATTGCCGCAATGCTGGAAAAGGTTTTGCGGTTGAGCATGGTCTCGGGAAATTCGATGTCGTAGTGGTTTTCCAGTGCCAGCATCAGTTGCACCGATGCAAACGAGCTTAAACCGGCGGCGTAAAGGTCAGATGTGTCCGAAAGCGTCACAACATCCGTCGGCATTTTGCAGTGTTTGGCAATAAGCTGCCGAATTTCTTCGACCATTGAAGTTCCCCGATAGGTTTATCACTGGCGGCAGTGATGTTGTTCGTCGCAAAACGATATCTTCAGTTCGTAAACAAACCACAAAATCAGTGCCCGGAAATGCGTTAACGCGGCCTTCGCACTTCAGTTGTGTTTGGTGCTTTTTGGTTAATTGCTGCACCAAGCAGGCAAATTCAAGCGCGAAAAGGCTGCATTTTACACAATTTTGACTGAATTTTGCGGCGGATATGAATCTTAACCAAGAGTTGAGATCGGTGGCAAATTCGCACAAAACGATTTTGACTGCGCTTATTGCGCCACTGATGAGGTCGCCTTTGTCAGCTTGGCTTATGAAAGATTTAACCCGGTTGCTCTAATTTTGGTCTAAATTTCGATGTTTGCGTTCTGTTAAAGGCTTTTGGTATGCGTGTGGCTATTGTCCATGACTGGTTATACGTGATCGGCGGCGCGGAGCGTGTGTTGAGCGAGCTGCTCAAATGCTATCCCGGTGCCGATGTTTTTTGCCTTTTTGACGTTCTAACCGAGCAAGACCGCAAAAAAATTGGTATTTCCACGGTAAAAACCAGCTTTTTGCAGCGGATGCCGTTTATCGCCAAAAAGCATCGCGCCTATCTACCGCTCATGCCGCTGGCCATCGAGCAGTTGGATTTTTCTGAATATGATCTGGTGGTGTCCAGCAGCTATGCGGTTGCCAAGGGCATTCTGACCGGGCCAAACCAGGTTCACGTCGCCTATGTCCACTCGCCCATGCGCTATGCCTGGGATTTGCAGCACGCTTATTTGCGCCAATCCGGGGCGGATAAAGGCCTTCGCAGCATTATCGCGCGGATAATCCTGTATCACATGCGCATCTGGGATGTGCGCACCGCCCACGGGCCCGACGCGATGATCGCCAATTCAGGCTTTGTCGCACGCCGCATTTTGAAGATTTATGGCCGGGTCGCCAAGGTGATCAATCCGCCGGTTGACTTGTCCGCTGCGTCGGAAGATGTGCCGCGCGGCGACCATTTTCTGGTGGCCAGTCGTTTGGTGCCTTACAAAAATATTGATGTGATTGTGAAGGCGTTTGCGGAGCTTCCGCATCTGAAACTCACCGTTGCAGGCGACGGGCCGGATGCCAAAAAGCTGAAGGAGATGGCCGGGCCGAACGTGACATTCGAGGGCTTTGTCACCGACGCGAAAATGCGCGACCTTATGACCACCGCCCGCGCTTTTATTTTCGCCGCAGAGGAAGATTTCGGCATTATTCCGGTTGAAGCGCAGGCGGAAGGCACACCGGTGCTGGCGCTGGGGCGTGGCGGTGCGCTCGAAACGGTGAAATCCACCGGTATTGATAAAACCGGCATGTTTTTTTCAGAACCTCAGCCGCAAAATATTGCAGCCTGTGTGCGCGCATTTATCGCCATTGAGGGTGAATTTTCGCGCCAATCCTGCCGCAAACAAGCCGAACGGTTTTCCGCCGCCCGCTTTCGCGATGAAATCAAAACTTTCGTGCAGGAGCAGTTTGATCGCGTTCACGCCCCTTTGGTCCCAAATAATGAAAAAGCTCCGGCTGCCCATGAACATGAGATGGTCTGATGCAACATCAGGAGTCTTTGTCCGCGCAGGCACCACATAGAGTCCCGAAGCCGAGGAATGACTTCATTTCGATTCTGCTCAGGCACAAAACTGCGTTTTTGAGCGCTTTTTTGGGCACGTTGCTGCTGGCTGTTCTGGCATTAATGGTCATTCAGACTCGTTATGTGGCAATTGGCTCGGTCATCGTTGCAGAGCCCGAAATCGGTCTTGATGCGCAGGCTCCTAGCGGCGCGGACAAATTAGGCGATCCTGCGGACATGGAAAGCCAGATACTGCTGATCAAAGCCGCGCGGGTTTTAAGACTGGCGGTAGAAACTCCGGAGGCGCAATCGGCGATTCTTCGTGAATGTCAGGCCCGCGGAACATCGAAGCTGTTCGGCATAATCCCGCTGGGTGCAGACGCGTCTTGCACAGGCGATGTGAAAACCAACGACAAGCTGCTTGAACAGATTCAGCAGCACTATTCGATTTCAGCTGTCGGACGCTCTCGCGTCATCAACATCTCGTATGACTCACCAATTGCCGAAGTGGCCCAAACTATGGCGAACGCGCTTACCAACGCTTTTTTGGGAGATCGACGCGCCGCCGCCATCCACAATCGTGAAGAAGCGGCCAATTGGCTCAAGCAACAGTTGGTTCAGTTGCAGGGATCGTTGAAAGATGATGAAGACCGCATCCAGGCCTTTCGACGCAAAAATGGATTGGTAAAGGGCGGGGTTGCGCCCATCAGCTCGGAGCGGCTTTCCAGTGCCAGCCAAAGTCTGAATCTGGCAGAATCGGCGCGGGCCGAGGCCTTGGCGCGTTTGAACGAAGTCAAAAAAGCGAAAAGTTCCGGTCTGACAGATTTGCCGACGGTGATCGCCAGCCGGACTGTCGGGGACCTAAAGCAACAAATGGCAACAATTGCAGGGCTAATCGCCAGCAATGCCGCCACATTAGGGCCAAAACACCCCTCGCTTATTGCTTTGCAGCAAGAACAAGACTCGTTGCGGCGGCGGCTTGATCAGGAAATGAACTCCATTGCCGCCAGTGCCCAGCGCAATTTTGACGCGGCGAATGCCACTGTTTCCAGCCTGCGGCAGCAACTGGGCAAAGTTCAGTCCGACGCCGGTACCGCATCCGACGACGAGGCCTCGATCGCAGATTTGGTGCGGGACGCGGAAATCAAACGGACGCAATACACTGAACTGACGAAGAAGGTCGGCGATCTCGAAACACAAAAACGCGTGCTCGCAGGCAGTACGCGCCTCGTAAGTTTGGCGGAGCTGCCGATTATCCCGTTTTTTCCCAAGAAAATTCCATTTCTGGCAGGCGGTTTAACCCTTGGCGCCCTTCTGGGGTTTGCTTTGGCGATGATGTTGGATCGAAAAGATCAGGGGTTGCGCAGCGCCACCGCGCTGAGTTCCGGCACAGGTTTTCCTGTTATCGCCGAGCTGCCGCTTTTGCGTTCAAACCGGCGCAGTCTTTCGAATATGGTAGCTGGTCAGACGGACTTGCCCTTATCGGAGGCGCTGGCGGCCGCGAAAACCGATGCGGGCTTCCTTTCGGCAACGGATGGCGTTTTTGCCTCCCTTCGCGTGAAGGGCATGCCCAAAAATGTGCAATCGGTTTTAATAAGTTCAGCCGCGCCTCAAGAGGGTCGCACGTTCACCGCCTTGGCTCTGGCGCAAACAGCAGCGCTTGCTGGGCGACGCGTTTTGGTTATGGAATGTGACTTTCAGCGTCCGGTGTTTGCAAAATTGTTTAATTTGGCAGATTCAGAAGGCATGGCCGGGGTCTTGCGCAAGAAAATAAAGCCGCAAGAGGCAATTTTTGCCACTGACACCGCCAATCTCTTCGTCATTCCAGCCGGGCAGGCAGTTGTAAGTTCCAGCGAATTGTTGGCAGGCGATAACCTCGAGAGCGTGTTGCTGTGGGCAAAGCGCTTTGATCTTGTAATTTTGGACAGTTCTTCCGCCTTGTCCAAGCCGGACGCCCGCCTCATTGCTGGCAGCGTCGACGGCGTGATTTATTGCGCCCGTTGGGGCTCAGCTGATATCGCTGACGTTTCCGCGATAGCGAGGGACATGCAGACTGCGGGCGGGCATGTGGTTGGGGTTGTCATGACCATGGTTGATACGGCGCGACAGGGGCTTTACGAAAAGCGCTCCTCGTCTGCGCCGGCTTTTGCCCGGGCAAGTTGATGCTTTCGCCCCGCATAGTCTTTGTTAGTCACACCGGCGCAGTTTCAGGCGCTGAACGTGTTTTGGTGGATGTTGTCAAAGCGTTTCCAAATGCAGCAGCGTTTGTATTTGAAGAGGGCGCTTTGGCCGGTTTGCTTCGCTCATCAGGATTGAGCGTAAAAGTGGCTGTGCACGGACAAAATCTAGCCGGAGTACGTCGCTCAAATTCGCTGTCTGCCGCGTTTCCACTGCTGGCGGGTCTCGCGCGCCTTGTTTGGGAGCTCAGAACCGAAACACGCGCATATGACGTTATTTATGCGAATTCACAAAAAGCGTTTACGCTTAGCGCGCTGTCCTGCATGTTTACCCGCAAAAATTTAGTCTGGCACCTGCACGACATTTTAAGTGAGGCGCATTTTGGTGCCAAGCAGCTCAAAATGCAGGTGTTCCTGGCAAATCGGTTCGCCAAACTGGTTATCGTGCCTTCTTTGGCGGCAGCTGACGCCTTCGTTGCGGCTGGCGGACGCGCCGCTCTTGTCAAGGTGGTTGCCAATGGCGTCACCGCAGTTTCCGAATCGCGCTCAAAATCGCAATTGCGGACAGAGCTGTCCTTGCCCGATGGCCCGTTGATCGGCGTTTTCAGCAGGTTAGCCGCGTGGAAAGGGCAGGATATTGTCATTCGCGCGGTTGCCCAATGTCCTCAGGTGACGGCGATCATTGCCGGAGACGCACTGTTCGGCGAGCAAGCCTATGCCGCGAAGTTGCAACAGCTTGTTCGTGAGCTTCAAGTGGAAAGCCGCGTGAAGTTTCTGGGGCAGAGAGGCGATGTGCAACAGTTGATGCGCGCGATGGACATCGTTGTACACCCTTCTGTGGATGCGGAACCGTTTGGCCTCACCTTGGTTGAGGCAATGTTGGCACATGTGCCGGTCATTGCCAGCGACGCCGGAGCCAGCGGCGAGATTCTGGAAAATGGCAACGCGGGTGGTCTCGTGGCGGCGGGTGATGTTGATGCGCTTGCCGCAGCCATTCAAAACGTAATCGCTGACGCCCCGCGCTTTGCGGGCCAATTGGATTACGCACAACAACGTGCCGAAACCGTTTATGCTGTGGCAGGGATGCAAACTTCAATCCGCGATTTGGTTCAAGATCTTGCTCCGGGAGGGTTGTCTTGATGCTTGCGACCGGCTCAACCGACAAACTTGTGGAAGATCGGGCAAGGCTGACCGTTCCGGGATGGCTGCTCGCGGCAGGCTTGCTGATTATTACGTTGTTGATCGGCCCGGCATTTGGCGCGTTGTCGCGCCCGCTTTTTGTCGCGGGTTGCGGCGCGGTGGGCTACTATGCGTGGCGTCAAAGCGCGGCCTCGCATTTGCAAACGGCACTCGTGCTGTTTTGCTTTGTGTCATTCGTGCGCCGATACGTCGATTTGACTGTTGGATTCGACTTCAGCAGCATCATGCTCATCGGCCCATTGCTGGCGATCACTGTCCCAGGAATTTCGCTGGCGGGCTATTTTGAACGGAAGCCCTTTGCAAATTTGCAAATCGTACCCCTCGTCATCGTTGGATTTTGTGTGTTGTACGGCTCCGCCCTGACAATTTTTCTTGGTGATTTCAGCAATGCCGCGTCCGGAACCGTGAAGTCAATTGCGCCTCTGATTTACGGCGCGAGCGTTTTGATGCGTGCGGAAGACCCTGACAGAATGATCGAAGCGGCAACTTCGGTTTTTCTCGTGATTTTGCCATTAATGGGAATTTATGGGATTTATCAGTATGTTGACCCGCCCGATTGGGATCGCTACTGGATGAAATACGCCACCATTCTCTCGGCTGGACAGCCATTGCCCTATCTCATTCGCACCTATAGCGTGATGAATGGCCCGGCCAGCTTCGCAACTTTCACGACGGTTGGCTTGATCTTGGTTTTGTTTTTGCGCGGCGGAATATTGCCTTTAATCCTGACCGCTCCAGCGGCCATCGCCCTGCTATTATCGCAATATCGCACCGCGTGGCTGGTTATGGCTGCGGCTATCGGCTTCTGTTTGCTATTTGCTCCTACGCGGCAGCGCGCCGGATTTTCAATTCTAGGAATTGTTGCAGTCATTTTCATTGCCATGCTCACCCCCTTTGGAGACGTTATCACTGATCGACTTGCTACACTTGGGCAAGGATCCGACGATGGCAGCGCAAGAGAGCGCTTAGAACAGTTCACCTGGCTTTGGAATAAACCCGATTCGGGTTTGATTGGTTCTGGCTATTCTGTGGTCGACGTGGGCTCAGCGGGAACAGTGGCTGTAGATGGCATGATCATTTCTTGTTGGCTGAGTATGGGCATTGTCGTTGGGTTGGTGTGCCTGTCTGCCTGCGTTTGGGCGGCGTCAAATGCCATTGTGGCGGCATTGTCGAGTGAAAAACGTACCGGTGTCGTTGTAGGAGCGTTGGGATGCGGCGCCCTCGTGCAAATGCCCCTGTCGGGGTTTTTATCGGGGGAGTTGGCGTTTTTATTCTGGGCTTTCGCAGTTTTGCTTCCGGCCTCTCGTACGCAAGTTACTGGATCGGATCATTGGTGACCCTGCCTGACCCCAATTCCAAGCCAGAAAGAGCTGATTCTAATTGGCGAAAATGGATTTCGAAATGGTTGCCGAACCGTCCGTCAGGCTTGGTGTCCTCGTCTGACGCCGCCGCCGACGAAGCGGATGTTGCGATGCTTATGTTGATGCCGGAATCACAGAATTCGACTCCCAACCCGGCATCTGATCAACCTCAAGGTGCGCGGTCGGGACGAAAGCTTGCGCTTTTGCTGATGGCTGGGGCTATTTTTAGCAAAGCTCTAGGTTTTGTGCGTGAAATTTCGATGGCTCATGTGTTCGGCGCCTCAATGGTTGCTGACGGCTTTCGAGCAGCAGTTACCGGTACATTTTTGCCGCTTGCATTGCTGCAAAATGAGAGCGTCCCCACCATCCTCATTCCCATGTATCGCGAATGGCAAAATCAAGGCAATGCGCCGAAGCAGTTTGCTGCGTTAACCGTGGCGTTAAGTTTGGTTGGCATTGCAATCATGTCCCTTGTCATCGGGTTTGGAGCGCTGTTCGTCAGATTGATGGTCGGAGGCTTTGCCGCCGAAGCTCAACAGATAACACTGGACTTTTTGCGGGTCATGGCGCTCGGAATGCCGGCTTCCGTCTTGCTTAACGTTCTTGCCTCCGGAGAGATTGCACTAGGGCGCCCTAGGCTAACCTCTCTTCGTGCCAGTTTGCTGAATATTTCGGTCATTGTCGGGTTGCTCATTCTTGTTCTCACGGAATGGCGTGGCGCTCTCGCCTGGGCGGTTGCGTTTGCTTTTAACGCTCTCGGAGTATGGGGGCTGCTGACATTGATCTGGGATGGTTCTCTTGACTTCAAGGGACTAAAGATTGCTGACGTCGGCCACCAGTTGCATCAATTTTGGCTTCGGCTTCGACCGCTGCTCGCTGTTCCGGTTTCTGATCAAGCCAACGTTTGGTTTGAACGCATATTGGCATCGCGGTTGGCGGTGGGAGCCGTAGCTTCTCTCGATTATGCGCGCACAATAACAGATAGCGCGGTGCTTTTTGTAAGCCAGCCACTTGGGCTCGCGCTGCTTTCCAGCGCCCCGACCACCGACTACAATTCACGAATGCAAAGTATAGCGCGACCTTTGCTAGCAATAGCAATCCCCGCGTCGGTTTGTTTGGGCATGTTTGCCCCGGACTTAGCCCGCCTAGTATTTTCCCGAGGTGCTTTTAATGAAGCGGCAGTTCAGCTTACCGGTCAGGCGATGCGTGGCATCGCCGTAGGGCTTTGGGCAACAACGTTGGGTTGGATCTTATTAAGGATGTTAAACTCATTAGGTCGAAACAAGACTGCGGGACTTATTTTGGTGATGGCATATTTGTCAAATCTTGCGACGAACCTGCTGTTTTCGACAGTTCCAGCGTTGCGGGAGTTTGGCCCGTTTCTATTAGGTTTTAGTGAGGCAATTCGCGGCTTTGTCTTACTATTCGCCACCGCTCTCGCGATGAGATGCACTCTCACATTATTGCATTTGTTAATTTTGGCTGCAATTCCGGCAACAATTATGGCTGTAAGCGGATTTGCCATCCTGGAAATATTTTCCGGCTCTTTACAAAGACTTGGAGCGGCAGGTGTCGCCTGCCTTTTCTCGTGCCTGATTGGTGGCGCGGTTTTGGCTCCTCGCGTTACCAGTGCTTTTTTTAGAAAATCTCTGAAATTTCTAAATCGATTTACTGGGGGCGCGCTATGAACATCGCAACAGTGGCGCTACCGTTTTTACGGGCGTGCAGCGAAGCGCTGAGTCCGCGCGGATGTCTCTTCACGTTTCATCGCGGGGCGTCTGTGGACAGATGGCGTTCACTTCCAAATCGGGATTTCTATCTAAATCTGGAATTTCTCGATAACTTACTCGCCTATCTCGCTGACAGCGGTTGGGACATTGTCACTCTTGACGAGGCAACCGAACGAGTAAAACCGGGTGGAAAGTTACACAAGAAATTCGTAAATTTTTCAGTCGATGACTGCTATCGAGACACGTTTGAGGAAGTCGTTCCGCTTTTCCGCAAACATAACGCGCCTGTGACGCTGTTTGTGACCACCGGCATCCCCGATGCAACGATGAAGCTTTGGCATGCTGGTTTCGAAGATATCTTGCTGAACCGTAATGAGTTAATATTAGAGGATGGGACTGTAGACATATCAACTTCTGAATTGAAGCGCGCTGCATACTTAAATATTTCGCCTCG